>CALMPK010000452.1 GCA_937873575.1 uncultured Hyphomicrobiaceae bacterium | reverse complement strand
TCGATGCTTGCGACAGGTGCGGACTTGCGCGGCTCGTAGGGCATGGGGCGGGTGTCGGCGGTGAACGAGCCCCCCAGGTCGATCGGCTTCAACGCGGGTGCGGTTGGCGCGTCGGCGCTGAATCGGACCGGCTCACGGGCGAACTCCGGTGCCGGCATGGCCCGGGTCTGAGACATCTCGATGGCGTCGACCCGGTCGAGGACGCGGATCATCGCCTGCTGCATGGTGTCGAGCATCGCCGCGGTCTGCTCGTCACCCTCGCGGCGCTCGTTGATGAAGCTCTCGAGGAGCTGGCGGACGGCGACCATATCGCCCGTGCCGCCCATGTCGGCCGCGCCCGAATTGGCGCTGGCGAAGCGCGATGCGACGCGCTCGGCCGCGGCTTCCGCCAGGGACGCGATGTCGGCCGCCTGCGCGCCGCCATCGACCTTGAGGCGGCTCGCGATCTGCTCGACGGCGCTCGAGATCAGCGGCTCGAGGTCGGTGTCGGCATGGCCATTGCGATCCAGCACCTCGTCGAAGCGCGGATCGGTCAGGCGATCGACGACTGCGGCGAGGGTCTGCTCGATGCCGTCGAGGCGGGAGAGCTGACCGCGTGCCTCGTCGAACTGCTGGGTGAGCTCGGCGATGTGCGCCTCGAGCAGCCCGAGGCCCTCGACGTCCGTGCGCGTCGCCATGCCGTCGAGGGCGGTGCCGAAGCGCTGCTCCAGACGGTCGAAGCGATCGCCGAACAGATTGAGCGTCGTGTCGGGCGTGACATTGGCGAGGCTATCCTCGACGCGGCGGGCGATGTCGGCGAAACGCTCCTCGAGCCAAGCGCGCTCGATGTCGTTGGCAGGAGCGGGGATGGGCTCGCTGCGGGCCGGGCTGGCGGCGCGCGGCGCGTTGGCCGAAACGCCCGTGCTCATCAGGCCGGCAATACCGTTCTCGTAGTGCCGTGCAAGGGCGTCCGCGGAGGCTTGATCCCAGGCGTTCTCGTCGTTGGCGAAAACGGCGTCGGCATCCATGCCGGCGGCGGCGGCGGGCTCGGCGGCAACGCTCGGCCGCAGCGGCGGCGCGACAGGTTCGGCTGCTGCCGGTTCGGTGAACACCTGCGGCGTGCTGTCGACGGCTGGCATCTCATCGCGTGCGGCGGCAATGCGCTCGGCGAGCATCGCCACGCCATCCTCGATGCGCTCGAACGCCGGCAGGAAGGCGTCCGGCACGCGGGATTTGTAGGAACGGGCCTCGGAGCCGAGCACGTCGAGGCGGGCGAGCATGCCGGCCAGCGCTTCGGACTGGCGACGTTCGGAGTCGGAGATCTGGTTGGTGATGCGCTCCAGGAGCCCCACCAGGTCGGGAGCCTTGCAGCCGCCGTCCGACGCCGTTTGATCGCCATCGTACGACACGGCGCCACCGGTGAGCGCGCTACCAGAAGTGTTCGACATGCTGTTCCCCATCGCCACGCGAATCGAGTTCCCGGCCTCGGCGCTCCGTGGATGGAGAAAAGCGGCTCAACCCCCGCCGCATCGCCGTATCGGGACCATCGTCGGTTCAGACGAGAAACGAGCTCAGAACCACCACTCGCGAAGCTGGCAGCGGCCGGTAAAAGTTCGGTTAAGTCTTGTCCGGTTCCGGACCGTTGCTCGCGCGAGCCCCCGATTTGCGGGCGCCGCCGCCACCGGATCGGCGATCCGCCATCGTTCCGTCGCACGCAGACGGGCAGATGGCGTGCCGGTGCGGCGGGGTGATTCGCCCTCGTGCCCGCACAACACTGCGCACCGTCCGGCGCTATGACTGGGCGGGCAATTTTGCGAAAATGGAACTGCGAGCCGGCGCGGGAAGCGGCCGGCGACATCAGGTCTGGAGGATCACATGCCCGCAACAGGCGCTTTTCGCTTCACGCGCTTCGCCGCCCTGGCGCTGGCCGCCGCTGCCCCGGCCGGGGTGGCACGCGCAGAGGACGCTGCTTCGCGCTTCACCATGACGCCGTCGCCCGACGGCCTCGTGCGGCTCGATACCCTCACCGGCGCGGTCTCGCTCTGCGCGAAGAAGGACGGCGAGTGGGCCTGCCGGGCGCTGCCGGACGACCAGAAGACGTTGCAGGACCGCATCGCCAAGCTCGAGGACGAGAACCGCGCGCTCAAGGATGAGAACCGCCGGCTCGAGGACGTGATGGGGCTCAACGGCAAGCCGGGTGCGGGCGAGGCGGGGCCCGGCCGGCCTGCGCCGGAGAAGCTGCCCCTGCCGACGGAGAAGGACGTCGACAAGGCGTTCGATTATGTCGAGGGCATGCTGCGCAAATTCCGCGAGCGGCTGAAGAAGCTCGACGATCCGGACACGCAGGGCGGGCCGGATGGTCCCTACCGGACGCCCTCCCCCGCTCCGGGACCGGACGGCGAGCCAAAGCCGGAAGGTCCCCGTGGCACCTGACACCGCGAGAAGCGGCGCGACCATGCAGGCCATCGCGCAGGCGTCCGGCACGCTGCGCGTGGCGACGCGCGGCAAGGGTTTCACCGACATCACGGGCGAGGTCGCCCGCTGGCTCGGGGCGGTCGAGGCTGGCGAGGGCCTGTTGACCTGCTTCATCCGGCACACGTCGGCGTCGCTCTTGATCCAGGAGAACGCGGACCCCGACGTGCTGCGCGATCTCGCCGACGCGCTCGCCGGGTTCGCGCCGGAGCAGGCGGCCTATCGCCACGACAGCGAGGGGCCGGACGACATGCCGGCCCACATCCGTACCGTTCTGACCGGCGTCTCGCTGTCGATCCCGGTGCTTGGCGGAGCGATGCGGCTCGGCATCTGGCAGGCGCTCTATGTCGCCGAGCATCGCTCGGCGCCGCACACCCGCGAGGTGGCGCTGCACTTCATCGGCAGCCCGCGCTGACCCCGTTCCGGCGGCCCGTCACTTCGGTGCGCGGCGCTGCTTCAGCCTCAGGCGGTGCATCTCACGATCGTAGAGGATCTCGCCACCCGGCACGCGAATGTCGCGGGCGAGTTCCAGCACATGGCGTGAGGGCGGCGCGGTCAGCACCGATACCGCCATCGCGGCGATGGTGCCGAGAGGCAGGCCGAATGCGGCGAGCACCGACCCCGCGACGGATACCAGCCTCGCCTCGCCGACGACGATCGCCAGCACCGCGACGGCAAAGCCGGTCGCCATTCCGGCGGCGGCTCCAGGTCCGTTGATGCGCTTCCACCAGATCGACAGCACCAGGGCGGGGAACGCGGTCGAGGCCGTGATCGCGAGCGCCCACAGCATGAGCTTCAGCGGATCGGTCGGTGTCAGCAGGGCCACCGTGGCGCCGGCGATCGTCGCGCCGGCCAGCATCGCACGGGCGATCAGAAGGCGGGGGCCGTCCGTCGGCGGTTCCTGCGCGAGACCGTTCACCAGGTCTTCGGCCATCAGGTTCGCCAGCGCCGTGATGGTGGCTCCGGCGCTCGCCAGCGCCGCGGCGACGATCGCCGCCGCTGTGAAGTAGACGACAGCGAGCGGCAACCCCGTGGCGAGCGGCAGCGCCATCAGCACGCCGT
>CALMPK010000451.1 GCA_937873575.1 uncultured Hyphomicrobiaceae bacterium | reverse complement strand
ACACACCGGACGAGCAGTCCTTCGACGATCTCGTATTCGTTGCGGCCAAGGCCTGTGGCGTTCCCATCGCTCTGATCACGCTTCTCGACACCGACCGACAATGGTTCAAGGCCAAGTACGGGCTCGACGTGTGTGAGACGGATATCGAACATTCGGTCTGTCGGATCGACATCGACAAAGGCGACCTCCTAGAGATCGTCGATTTGACAACCGATGCGCGAACGAAACGCAATCCACTTGTCACCGGCGAAAAGCACTTCAGGGCATATGCTGGCGCGCCGCTTGTCCTTCGATCCGGGGCGGTAGTCGGTCGGCTGTGTGTCATCGATACCGCTCCGCGGCCGGCAGGGCTGAGCGAGATGGAAAGGGCGATGCTCCAGGCGCTTGCCCGTCTCGCCAGCGAGAATCTCGAACTGCGTCGGATCGCCAAGGCTAGCGAGCGCCTAACTGAACTCCAGACTGCTCTTGTTGAGATCGGTGAGGTAATCCGCAGCAGTAGCGGCACAGAGGAGATGACGTCTGGCACCTCTGCCATCGTTGGTCGGACCCTCGACACGGACCGAGCCGGCTTTGGAACCGTCGACCATGATGTTGAGACGATCAACGTTGAAACACACTGGACCGCACCGGGTGTGATGAGCATCGCCGGTCGACACCGGCTTGACGAGTTTGGGAGCTTGCACAAGCCACTCGTCGATGGCGACCCTCTGATAGTTAGGGACGCCCTGTCTGACGAGCGCGCGCTGCACAATCTCGATGGCGCGTTGCGTATCGGTATTCGCGCAGTGATCGACATGCCAGTGCGCGATCAGGGCAAGACAATTGCCGTTTTCTTTGTGCATTGCGGCACCCCCCGGCTATGGCCCGCCGAAGAGATTGCATTCCTGCGGAGCGCTGCAGACCGACTTGAAGCAGGGGTTGCTCGGCATCGTGCCGAGCAGCGCCAGCACATCGTAAATGGTGAAATCGCGCATCGCCTGAAGAATACGCTCACCATGGTTCAGGCTATCGCGAGCCAAACCTTGCGAACCGTCACCGACCGCGATGCTGTCTACGCCTTCGAGCGCCGGCTGATGGCGTTGAGCGCAGCACACGACGCCCTGCTCCAGACAAGCTGGACACAGGCTGATCTCCAAGCTGTTGCGGCGACCGTCATAGAAGCGATCGGATTTTCGGATCGGGTTAGAATGGCCGGATTGCCCGTGGCGCTAGGGCCAAGAGCGGCGCTGTCCTTTTCCCTCATCGTGCACGAACTTCTGACGAACGCCTGCAAGTACGGCGCTCTGACGAACGACTATGGGAAGGTGTCGCTGTCTTGGGGCGTCGAAGACAGCCAGGACGGCGATCTCCTGAAGATCGAGTGGCGAGAGCGGGGCGGACCTCCCGTTGTGCCGCCAACGCGTAAAGGCTTCGGCTCAAAGCTAATCAGCATCGGTTTGGTCGGTACTGGTGGCGTCGATCTTCGCTTCGATCCAGAAGGCCTCGCGGCGGACCTGCATGCCTCTATGCGCCAGTTGGTCCAGGCTTGATGGAGTACGTGTGTGGAATGAATAAACCAGTGGTGCTTGTCGTGGAAGATGAGCCACTTCTCCGTCTCTTTGCATCGGACATGATTGAAGAAGCCGGCTTCGAAGTGCTGGAAGCATCAGATGCCTCTGCTGCGCTCGTGGCTTTGGAAGAACGGCGCGACATCCGGGTCGTCTTCACCGACGTGGACATGCCGGGCGGCATCGACGGCATCATGCTGGCCATCCGTATTCGAAACAAATGGCCGACCATTCAGATCATAATCACGTCCGGAAGGCCGTGGCCGGAAGAGGCTGTTGTCCCACCAGATATCCCATTCTTTTCCAAGCCATACCGGCAAGACCGAGTGCTCGATGCAGTTAAGAAAATGGCTGCGTGATGACCCAGATCTTTCGGCCTCCCTCAACTCGGCCGTCAGGTAGGTCGCGCCGGTGCGCACAGGCATTCGAAAAACGGGGTGATACTTAGGCTCTGCCGCGAAGGGTTCACGTCACGCGTCAACGATTGGAGATGCAAAATGAAGCCAGAGGTCCTCCTCTATGTCACGAGCTGGTGCCCATACTGCCGCCGAGCGAAAGCGCTGCTTACAAAAAAGGGGGTAGCGTTCACGGAAGTCGACATCGAGGCTAGTGCGGAAAACCGAAAAGCGATGATCGAAATCTCAGGTCGAAGCACCGTGCCGCAGATCTTCATCAACGGCACGCATGTGGGCGGCTCTGACGAACTCCATGCCCTCGATGCCAGAGGCGGGCTCGACCAGCTACTCGCCATCGAACGGCCACCAGTGACGTGAAATGGAGGAGAAAGAATTCGATACGGCTTTCGCTAGGCTACCGGACGGATATAGCGAGGGCACTTACAAAGCCCGGCGCTTCGGCGTTACAGTCCGCCGCTCCAAAGATGGCCGACGTAACAGCCTTTTTGCCCGAGAGCTGGCTGGAACCGACATCATCAGCTTCAACCTGTACCGCGTCTCAGCGGGCAAGGCTTCACTCAAGCCGTGTGAGATGTCTGCAGAAAAGGTCGTGGCGTTCGTGCTCCACTTTCGACCGGACGCATGAGCTTGGCTTCACCGCTAAACGTGGTGACCGTGATGGGCGCGAACCTGGGCCCCTGGGCTCGTTTCTGGTCGCCTGAACTATCGAAACTATAGTCACAGGTCATTGGACTTCATCCTGACGTAAATTCATTTTCTGTACCTTAGCGTGCGAAAGAATCGGCGCTGGTCTCTTGTGCAAGCCATGATCGAGAAAGTCCAAGCGATGACAAACTCCAGTGCTGCAACCGCGCCTTCACCTTCTGACCTGGACGAAAGCGCGACCATGACGGTCGCGGATGCGCTGAAGATCATTTTGGCGAACAGCTATGCGGTCTACCTCAAGACCAAGAACTTTCACTGGCATGTCTCGGGCCCGTACTTCAGGGACTACCACCTGCTTCTCGACGAGCAAGCTGCGGAGATCCTCGCTGCCACCGATGCTATGGCTGAGCGCGCCCGGAAGACCGGTAATACGACCATCCGATCGATCGGCGATATCGCCCGCCACCAGACGATCAAGGACAACGACGCGGAGTTCGTCACGCCTCAGGACATGCTGGCGGAATTGCGCGCTGATAATCTTCACATGGTCGAGTCGCTGCGTCGCGCAAAGGACGTCGCCGACCAGGCGAAGGACAATGCGACCTCCGGCCTGATCGATACCTGGACCGACGAGGCGGAACGCCGTGCGTGGTTTCTTTTCGAAGTCAGCCGATAGGATTGCTGCTCAACGGATCGGATCGTTTCATGGCGTCTAACGATGCGCAGACCCAGTTTATGGAGACAGAGAGTGGTAGGATAGCCTTCGACGACACGGGCGGGCCCGGACCTGTGGTCATCGGAATTCCGGGAATGGGCGACTTGCGATCCGAGTACCGCCTCGTGAAGCCTATGCTGCAGCATGCGGGATGCCGAGTGGTGACGATGGACGTCCGCGGGTTCGGAGAATCGTCGGCCGAGTGGCCGGACTACTCTGCGCGAGCGGTCAGCCGTGACGCCATCTCCATCCTCCAACAGTTGGGTGCCGGTCCAGCCACGATCATGGGCAACTCGTTCGCGGCCGGGTCTGCGCTCTGGGCTGCCAAGGAGTCTCCTGGCCTCGTCAACGGGGTGGTGCTGCTCGGGCCGATTGTCCGCGATCTTCCCCTCAAGACGATCCAGAAACTTGTCCTCTCGCTCGGATGCGCAGGCCCGTGGCGTACTTGGTTCTGGACCACGTACTGGAGCAGCCTTTTTCCGACGAAGCCGGCACCGGATCATGCTGAAGTGAAAGCGGCAATCGCCGCAAACCTCCGAGAGCCAAAACGCATGCAGGCTCTCTTGAAGATGCTGTCATTGTCGAAGTCCGACACCGCAGCGATCCTAGACGAAGTCTCCGTGCCGAGCCTCATCGTGATGGGCTCGAAGGATCCAGACTTCCCGGACCCTGTCGAAGAAGCTCGGAGCTTGGCTTCGAGGATCAATGGCGAAACCATGATTGTCGCGGGCGCCGGGCACTACCCTCATGTCGAGATGGCGGACGATGTCGGACAGCGTATCATCGCCTTCGTCCGCCAGCTCGATAGGTCCGGCCCAGCTGTTTTGCCTTTGCGCAGGTGTTGAGGATGGCAAAGGTCGGCTTTGGTGGAGGCTGCCACTGGTGCACCGAGGGTGTTTTCCAAGCGTTGCGCGGCGTCACGCAGGTCGACCAGGGTTTTCTACAATCGATGGCGCCGGCAGACACCTGGGCGGAGGGGGTGATCGTCCCCTTCGATCCCACGGTCATTGGATTGACGACGCTGTCCGAGGTCCATCTCAGGACGCACTCCGCCACTCGAGCCCGTTCGCTCCAAAGCAAATACCGCAGTGCAATTTACATATTTGAAGAGAGCCAGCGACATGAAGCTGAGCAAGCGGTTGCCCGCTTGGGCGAAGAGTCTAGCGAGACAGTGCACACCTTGGTGCTATCGTTTGCAGGCTTTAAGGCGTCGGATGCGCGCTACCAGAACTACTATCGAACCGATCCGAGC
>CALMPK010000450.1 GCA_937873575.1 uncultured Hyphomicrobiaceae bacterium | reverse complement strand
CCGGCGCCCCCTTGCCCCCCACCCGGGGGCCCCGCCCCCTGGCGCGGCGCGCCCGCCCCCACACCCCCCCCGTCGAGGGGCCCGCCCGCCGCATCCTCAAGCAGGACCCGGCCGCCTTCGGCCTCGCCGAGTCGGCGCTGAGCGACCAGACCTTCAGCCGCGACACCAAGGAGCGCGAGCAGGCCCTGATCACCGTCGTCACCCAGGCCTATCGCAACCTCTGGTTTCCGGGGCAGGGCGGCAAGATCGTCCGCCGCGAGATCAGCCCCGCCGGCGGCGAAGGCGGCGTGTCCGTCATTGAGCGTATCAAAGAGGTCCTGCTCAACGATGGCGAGCTGGTCACCTTGGATCTGGCCGGCACCACCACCGCCGGCGCCTCCGCGGCCAAGCTCTTCTTCGCCAACCAGGACTACCGCACCCTGGCCGAGCTGCGCGCCGACTTCGCCCGCCGCCGCGATTGGCCCCTGCTTGAGGAGTCCAGCGTCTTCGACACCCTGATCCGTGCCGGCGTCAACCACGGCGCCTGGTGCCTGTTCCGCATGGGCGAGGCCGAGTCCGAGAAGCCCGCCGAGTTTCACTCCCGCGACACTGGAGAGATCCCCTACCAGGTCTCCCTCACCGATGCCGGCTGGAGCATCGTCACGCCCCAGGGCGCCAAGAAGCGCAACTGGACCGAGTCCGACAAGCCCGACCCCACGCGCATCCGCCAATGGGTCCAGGACGAGATCAACGCCTCCGGCTACTGCTCCGTGGCCGAGATCGCCTCCAAGGTCGAGCAGGCCCATGGAAGCGTCCCAACCCAGGAAATCTGCAAGGCCGTCGACGAGCTGATCAAGGCCGGACACCTCTATGTCCACACCGCCGACAAGAACCCGGACCAAGAGCCCGACGCCCTGCGGGGTGCCAGCGACTGGATCATGGAAACCGTCGGCCCCGAGTACAAGGTCGTCACCAAGCCCGAGGCCAGCAAGCGCGGATGGGTCACTAAGCAGCCGACCGGCATCCAGATCGGCGGCGACGAGGGCCGCAAGAAGGTGCTGCCTTTGCTCAAACAGCTCGCCCAGATCTACAAGAGCGGCGGCAAGTCCACCATCGACTACTTAGAGATCAGCGGCCTCAAGCTCCCCCAGGGCGGCCTCTTCAACATCCAGCTCCAGACCCTGGCGCCGGAGGACATCCGCACCCTCGACGAGCTGTTCGACATCGCACTCGACCTGACCGACCAGCAGCAGGCCGAGGTCCAGATCGTCATCAGTGCACCGCAACCCGACTGCAAGCTGGTCGAGCGTCTCCGCGGCTAAGAGATCACACACCCGCATGTCCAAGAAGAAACAGAAGCTCGACCTTAAGCAGTACCACGCCGAGCGCCTGGCCAAGCTCAACGCGAAGGCCCCCTTCGTGCTGCGCATCACCGAATGGAAGGACAAGCCCATCCCGGTCCTGGTGATCAAGGAGCGGCAGTTTCGGGACGACGAAGGGGACGTCCGGGATGCGGAAGGCCAGCGGCGCAAGGCCCGGCCGGTACAGATCGAGCGCGGCAGCCTCTACGGCGAGCCCCAGCACCGTTGCCTACCCGTGCTGCGGCGCATCCTGGAGCCGGTCACAGACGCGGCGGGCATCCCCTTGGAGCTTGATCGCTACATGACCGCCGAGGGCCTGCGTCTGCGCGCCAACCTGCCGCTAAACGAGGAGGCCGGCGCCAAACTCGGCCTGATCTTCCGCCTCCAGGACCGCCTCAAGGACTTGGAGCGGGTGGAGCTGATCGCCTACCGGGTCGCCCAGTTCACCCGGGAAGAGGCCGCCTATTGGCTCTCCCGAACCACCAGCTTCGGTCCCAGCGCCAACCGCTGGGCGCTCTCCGGGCTGCGCATCATGCTCGGGGGGCATCCCAAGGACCCGGACATCGTGGACATGTTGGAACGTTTCAGGGCTGCGTAATGGAAAGACACAACGACCTTCGGCTGATCGAGGCGGGGTTCCCCTGCCACCAAGTTGGCGCGGAAACCCAACGGGAACAAAGCGTCGGACTTCAGCCGCCGGTGAACCGCTTGCATGTCTGGTGGGCGAGGCGACCGCTGACCCCCAGCCGAGCCGCCATCGTCGCGTCGCTCGATCCTGCGGGAACCGACCCGGACACCTTCATCCGCCAACTCGGGATCGAGCGCATCCAGGCGCTGGTGCACGGCGAGCCCTGGACGATCACTGACAAATTATTGGAGCGCGTCAAGCAGCGTGATGGGGCTGAGGTGTTGCTCGTCGACAGAGTCGTCGTTCGTGCTCTGGAGGGAGAACAGCAACTGCGAAAGGAAAACCGCGCGCTGCTCGCGGAGATAGGGAAGAAGAGCCCCCATCTTGTCGCCGAGCCGATATTGAAACGATGGGCTGAGGAAAGCAAACCGTTGCCTCTTCCTTGGCCTCAAGATGGTGAGAGCCTGCCAGTTCAGCGTGTTACGGGAGATCCTGCCTGGTTCAATGACCTGATGGCGATCGCTTCCGCAAATGGCGTTCGCGTGCCTAATCTCTATGGGTATGACCGAGCCTACGCCGCGGAGGTCCGGTATCGACCGTCACATTTCACAGTACTCGATCCCACTTCAGGCGGCGGATCTATACCCTTCGAAGCACTTCGGCTAGGACATCGTGTCGTTGCTAACGAGCTAAACGCGGTTGCCACAGCGATCTTGTACGCCACCCTGGAATATCCAGCACGGTTTGGCGCGAGTCTTACCGGCGACATCGAGCGCTTGGGAAAAGAGCTTCTCTCAGCGCTCGATCAATCCTTGCCAGACGCTTTCAACGCCTATGGTCCGGTGCCTGAGTCCGAAGCCCAAGCGCTACGCGCGCATCTAGCGCGTGCTCCTGAACTCGTTAAACAGTTCGACACTGAGCAGATCACGTCGTACCTCTACGTTCGACAGGTCACCTGCCCCCACTGCGGTGGCGACGCGCCGCTGCTGAATACCTGCTGGTTGTCGAAGGCGGCAAAGGACGCCTGGGGCGTGCGGGCTGTCCCGCAGGACGGCAAGGTCCGCTTCGAGACCTACCGGGTCAAGGGCGGCCGTGGCCCCAACGGCGAGGACCCCGACACGGCCACGGTCAACCGGGGCACCGGACAGTGCGTCCACTGCAAGCAGGCCATCGACGGCGACGAGGTCAAGCGGCAAGCCCGCGGCGAATCGCCACACGGCGCCTGGAAGGACCGCCTCTATGCAGTGGTCGCCGTCCGCTTCGAGCCTCAGTTGGACTCGCGTGGGCGTCCACTGCGCTACAGCTCTGGCGCCCGCAAGGGCGAGATCAAGGCGACCAAGGTCCGCTATTTCCGCTCGCCGAACGAGCGCGATCTGGAGGCACTCGCCGAGGCCAAACGACAGCTAGCCGAACGCTGGAATGCTTGGGACGCAGCGGCTTTCATTCCAACAGAACGACCCCCAGACGGAGAAAAGACACGCGAGCCGATCCGCTACGGAATGCCCCGCTGGGGCGCCTTGTTCACGCCCCGCCAGCTCCTGGGACACCTCACCCTGGTCGAACGTCTGAACCAGCTCAAGCCCGACATCATCGCGAAGCTTGGCGAGGAGCGAGGGCGGGCAGTCGTGACCTATCTCCAGTTCGTCATCGACAAAGGCGTCGACTACAACAGCCGTCAGACACGCTGGCACTTCAGCCGCGGTGCCGTGGTTGGGACCTTCGGGCGGCACGACTTCTCGCTCAAGTGGACCTTTGGCGAGATGATCTTCAGTGGACCCGATTCCGGCGCCGCCTGGGGACTGTCCCAGGTCGTCGATGCTTACAAGGGTCTCGCCGAGCTGACCGCGCCTGCTTTCGACGCAACCGGTGGCCAGCCACCGGTGACGATCATCAACGGTACCGCAGGCCATATACCTGACATCGAGAACGCATCCGTCGATCTGGTCTGCATGGACCCGCCCTACTACAACAATGTCCAGTATGCGGAGCTGTCCGATTACTTCTATGTCTGGCAACGCCGCACCCTACGCGATCTGTACCCAGGTCTCTTCGGCCGCAGGTTGACCGACAAGAAATCGGAGGCCGTCGCCAACCCGGCCCGCGATGGCAGCGCGGCTGCGGCCAAAGCCGAGTACGAGCGAAGGATGGGCGAGATCTTTCGGGAATGCCGCCGGGTGCTGAAGGACAACGGCATCTTCACGCTGATGTTCACCCACAAGACCCAGGACGCATGGGAGACGCTGACGCGGTCGCTCATCGAGTCGGGCTGGGTGATTACCGCCAGCTTTCCGGTCGAGTCCGAGGGTGAGAATTCGATGCACCAGCGGGACATGGCAGCCGCGGCCAGCTCGATCTACCTCGCCTGCCGCAAACGCGACACCGACGACTCAGGCCCAGCCGTTTGGCAAGGCTTCGGCGGTCAGGGCGTCCGCTACGACATCGAACATGCCGTGCAGTCCGGTCTCGACGACTTCGCGCCCCTTAAGCTGAACCCCGTCGACGAGATGGTCGCGAGCTACGGCAAGGCGCTCCAGGTACTCTCCAGTCACTGGCCGGTGCAGGACGGCGACGAGGCCGTCAGCCCCATGCGGGCCATGAACGAGGCCAGCCGTGTCGTGGCCCAGAGCCGGGTCAGCCGCATCACCAAGGGCAAGGTCCAGGTCGGCGACCTGGACAGCGAGACCGCCATGGCCCTGACCATCTTCGGCATCTGGGAGTGTGCGGAGGTCACCTACGACGACATCCTGCTGCTGTCGAAGTCTCTCGGCGTCGCCCTGGTCAACAAAACCAGCACCTCGGGTGCAACAGGCTACAAGGCCGCCGACCGCGAGATCGGCGTGAACAACGAGACCGCAGGGACGGGCCGCGGATCGAAGGCCGATCTGGTCCACGCTCCCCTGGTCCGCAAGGGCTCCAAGCTGCGCCTGGCGCTGCCGGAAGAACGACAACCGGCCCGGCTCGCCAATCCACAGACCGACTGGGACCGCCTCCACGGCCTGATCATGGCCTACCGCGAGGGCGACACCCCGGTGGCCCGGGCCTATCTGCAAGCGCATGCCACCGAGCACTCGGACCGTATCATCGACCTCCTGGAGGTCTGGGCCGCGGAGGCCCGGCACCCGGACCGCCAACGCGAGGCCCGCACCATGCTCTACGGTCTGGGCAGACAACTGAGCTGAGCCAGTGCCTCTTGCCCGCCGAAATGGCGAAGACGCTATGAAGACGAGACATGGATACTGAGAACCTGGCGGGCTTGCTGGACGCGTTGATTCAGTCCTGGGAGAACGAGGTACTGGAGTTCAAGCGTGCCGGCAAGGACTACGATACCGACAAGATTGGAAAGTACTTCTCGGCGCTCGCGAACGAGGCCAACTTGCGCAACCGGGAGCGCGCCTGGTTGGTTTTTGGCGTCGACAACCGCAGTCGCGAAGTGGTCGGAACCGACTACCGCCCGGAGCCCGAGCGTCTGCATAGTCTCAAGATGCAGATCTCCGAGGGCGCGGACCCGAGCGTCACCCTGCGGGACATTCATGAGCTTCGTCATGAACGCGGTCGAGTGTTGCTCTTCGAGATTCCTGCCGCGCCGCTCGGTATGCCGATTGCCTGGAAGGGTCACTACTACGCGCGATCCGGCGAGAGTCTGACGCATCTCGGGCTGGATAAGCTCGACGAAATCCGCAGCCAGGTTGGCGCGGCTGACTGGTCCGCGCAGCTGGTTGCCGACGCAACGGCGGACCACTTGGATGCCTCCGCGTTATCGCGCGCAAGAGACTCCTTCGCCAAGAAGCACGCCAATCGCTTCGACGACGACGAGGTCATGCGTTGGCCTTTGGAGACGTTTCTGGATCGGGCGAAGCTGACCCGAGACGGTCAGATAACGCGGACCACCTTACTCTTGCTGGGCAAGCCGGAATCTGCCCACTTGCTGTCTCCCCATCCCGCTCAACTGACGTGGAAACTCGAAGGCCCGGAACGGGCGTATGAGCATTTCGGGTTGCCGTTCTTGCTGAACAGCAGCGCCCTCTACCAGAAAATCCGCAACATTCAGATTCGAATCCTTCCGGAGAATGAGCTGCTTGCGACAGAGTTGGCCAAGTATGACCAGAAGATCGTGCTCGAGGCGCTACACAACTGCATTGCCCATCAGGATTACGGTCGCTGTGGGCGCATTGTGGTCACCGAGTATCCGGATCGGATCGTGCTGGAGAACGAAGGAAGCTTCTTCGAAGGGCGTCCGGAAGACTATCTGACCGGCACCAAGACCCCGCGGCGCTATCGCAACCCCTTCCTGGCCCAGGCGATGGCCGAGCTCAACATGATCGACACCATGGGCTACGGCATCTACGCCATGCACCTCGCCCAGGCGAAACGCTACTTTCCAATGCCGGACTACGACCTGAGTGAGCCGCAAGCGGTGAAGATGACGATCCATGGCCGGATCGTCGATCCGGCCTACAGCCGGTTGCTACTGCAGAAGACCGATTTGTCGCTGGTGGAGATTCTCGCCCTGGATCGGGTGCAAAAAAGGCTCCCATTGGACGACGTGATGGTCAAGCAACTTCGCCGTGCTGGTCTGATCGAGGGCAGGAGACCCAACCTGCACGTCTCCGCATTCGTCGCCAAAGCGACCGCGACCCAGGCGGATTACATCCGCACCCGTGGGCAGGACGATGACTTCTACAAGAAGCTGATTCTCGACTTCCTGACAAAATTCGGCAGCGCCAGCCGTAAGGATATCGACCAACTGCTGTGGGGGAAGCTCAGCGATGCCTTGGACGACGATCAAAAGCGCAACAAGATCAGCAACTTGCTCAACAACCTGAGCAGGGGCGGTGAAATCTGGAATGCCGGATCACGTAAGACGCCGACGTGGCGGATTGCAGAAAAGAATGCAGAATAAATTCGCCGCCGCGCAGAATAAATGCAGGAAAAAAGGATGTAACTTCAAGATTTTACGATGCTTTCCTGGTTCCTTTGCTTTCTCTGTCTCCTGCCTTTCCTGGTGAAACATCGCGCAAGATGGAAGCGAAAAGCCCATCAGCCGCCATCGATCCAGCCACCGCCGAGGCCCTGCGCATGTTCGCCGAGCGGATCAGGGCCAAATACGATGTGCTGGACCTGATGCTATTCGGCAGCCGCGCCCGTGGCGATCACGCGTGCGACAGCGACGCCGATGTCGCCGTGCTGCTGCGCGGAGATCACCAGCGCCTGTTGCCGACCAAGCTCGCCATGGCCGACGATGCCTTCGATGTCCTGCTGGAGACCGGTATCCGCATCCAACCCCTGCCGATCTG
>CALMPK010000449.1 GCA_937873575.1 uncultured Hyphomicrobiaceae bacterium | reverse complement strand
TCCACGGGGCGGCGGGTCGGGCGCGTGCTGACGCGCTGAGTCCCGGCTGTCCCGCGCCGGCCCCGCCACAACCCCGCCAGCGGCCCGCGTCAGCTTGAACGTCTTGATTTTTTCCGGCGTCCGGCCGATATGCGGGACGACAAAAACTTCAACCGATTTCGCGCCCGGTCACCGGCCGGCCTGGAACTTTTCACCAGCGCCGGCATCCCACCTCGTTGCAACGTCGATCGAGGCAAAGAACGGTGGCGGCGCCGAGCTGCCATAACGGCAACGGAGCGATCATGTCGAACGATCACAAGGCGGAAGACGTGGCGAACGGCGCACCCGGTCAGACGGCGGCGGGCCAGAATGGCAAGCCCGAGCGCCCCGCCACCCAGGAGGGCGCAAAGCCGGCGTCGCCAGGAACCGGAGCCGGCAGCGGCGAGCAGACCGCGCAAGGCGCGGACGCTCGCGTCGATGCCATGCTGATCGAGGTCGAGACGCTCAAAGGTCAAATCGCCGATCTCACCGGCCGGTTGCTGCGTGCCCATGCGGATATGGACAACCTGAGAAAGCGGGGAGAGCGCGAGAAGCAGGAGACGGCGCGTTACGCGATTTCCAAGTTCGCGCGCGATACCGTCGAGGTCGCCGACAATTTCGCTCGCGCGTTGGCCGCTGTTCCGGCCGCGGCGATCGAGGAGAACGAGCAGCTCAAAGCGCTGCTCGAGGGCGTCAGTATGACCGAGCGCGCATTCATCGGCGTTCTTGAGCGCCATGGCGTGAAGCAGGTCGCTCCCAACCGCGAGCCGTTCAACCCGCACCTGCATCAGGCGGTGATGGAGCGCCCCGATTCGAGCGTGCCGACGGGCACCGTGCTCGAGTGCTTCCAGCCCGGCTACATCATCGAGGACAGGTGTCTGCGGCCGGCGGTGGTCGTCGTTTCGACCGGCGGCCCAAAGGCGGCGAAAGCGCCTGCTGACAAGCCGGCACAAGGTGCCGAAGCGAAGGCCGAGTCGGCGGGAGAAGGGGAAACCGCCGCGGAACCGGGCGATGGCAAGGGCGCCGGCCCCGGTAGCGGAGGGCCGCAGTCACCCGAGGGCGCGGCCGGCAACGGTGCCTGAGGTGCGATTGCTCGAGTTGCAAGCGCACCGCGTCATCATCTCGTGCGCGATGCGCGCCTGACGAACTCGTTCGTTCGCGGGGCCGACTTCACCGAAGTCGGACGCGCTCTGGCAAAGAGCGCGAATGGGGGGCCTTGTCGGGCCCATCCCCACGCCCCCTCCGCGCTGTGTCAGGCCGCGCGGCGGTGCGGCTGATCGCAGAGCGCCATGGCAATACGCTCCACCGTCTTGTCCCAGCTCGGCTTGCCGCCGACTGCTGCAAGTCCGAACGCCTTGAGTGCGTCCGCGGGGGCGCCACCGTCACGAAACACGCGGGCGCACGCCTGTCGCGCGTAGCCCATCGCCTGATGCCAATGCAGCGGGTTGATGTGCTCGGGGGTCATTGTTCTCTCCATTACCTGCCGGTTGCCCGGCCTAGACGCGATGCCGCGCGCGACTTCGCGCCCGCGGACCTCAACTCCACTGAACTCGACGCATGTGAACTGGGGAACGCACACGAACCGTGGAAGGCAGGGGGGCGGCAAGTACACCCAGCACCCATGGCGCCACTACGCGAGACCATGCAATGCGACGCCTCTTTGGAATACAATTCCAGCGCTAGGCGCACTTGCCATTCCGTGGCAGGCGGCCGGATGCGGCCTTCCTGCAAATTCTCATTTCACACCCCGGTCACACCCCGGCCTCGATACTCCCGCCGGGCGCCGGAGCCCTCCACACGGGCCCTGCCGGCACGCGCCCTGAAGCGGAACACTCTCGGAACTTCTGGTGAGGGGCCCTAGTTTACTCGGCCCCCGCCTCCGCCTCGGATGTTCCCGCCGCCGCGCCTGGCTTCACCCAGTCCAGCAGCGCCGCAACCACATCTCCGAGCGGAGACCATTCCGTTACGTCACTCTCCACGCAACACCTCACATAGCACAAGAGGATAAACGCATAACTGACGCAAACTCAAAGCATAACGCAACTGACAAACGCTACGAGACTACCGACACGGAACGCGACGCACACATGCTCTCGACGAGCCCTGGAACGAGCGCCGGAAACCGGCGAGCCGCCCAGCATCACGATACGCAGATAACGAAGAGCGGCTCGCCCCTGGCTCGTAAGCACCCCAGAGGAGCGCTTATTGACGGCCGTCCGGTATCGACGGCCCAACGCAGACGCAACCAACGCAACCCGGACGCTACAGACGCTACAGACGCAACGCTTACTCGAACCAACTGACGAGCCGAGCGAACCGTGAAAAGGCTCGATCGTGGGCCGCAGGCACTCTTACTCGACTGAGATACGCGACTCTGGCCTGCGGGACCCGCACGAGCACTTGGGGCGCTCATCGCGGCTGCGGCGCGTCTTCTTCAACTCGCCGCCGCCGTCCGCTCGTCGTGTCCTGCGAACGAGGAGTAATAAGCCGTGATATTTGGGCGACGGTAAGACGGAAAACAGCCCCCGGTCTGACATTATGATTGACAGGAGATGAACATATCTTCCCGCCATCCATGAGCCGAGTGTTATCAGTCACTTAGCGGTTCCAAAGCTGGTTGTGGATAAATCTCCCCGGCATTCCTGCCGCAGGTCATCGGCCGCTTCGGCAGCAATTTGCCTCCGCGGCTTCCCCCTCGTCCTCGGGCTTGGCAGTATGCCGCCGATCCGAGCTCGCTCACGCCGCTGCGACAGCCCCGAGCCCCCCGAACAATCCCGAGGCCCCCGGACGATGAAAGCCGCACCACGCCTGCCCGATCCGGACACGGTGGACCTGACGCGCCTCTACGACGCCATCGTCGTCGGTTCCGGCGCGGCGGGCGGCATGGCGGCGAACGTTCTAACGGCCAAAGGCCTCGACGTTCTTCTCCTGGAGGCCGGGCGGCAGATCGACACGAGCGAAACACTGAAGAGCATGGAGTGGCCCTACGAGCACCCGCGCCACGGCAAACTCGGGCCCGAGACGTACGTTCTCGACGAGGGCGACTACCGGAAATACAAGCCGCCCTACGGCCGGCATTTCGGGCGCTACACCAACGTCGTCAATTGGCAGCAGCTCGGCGAAGGGCCGGACTACACCAAGGACATGTTCGTCAACGAGAAGGAGCATCCCTACACGGGTACCGAGTTCTCGTGGGTGCGCTCGCGCGTGCTGGGCGGCAAGACCAACGTGTGGGGTCGCCTCGCGCTGCGGCTTTCCGACTACGACTTCAAGGCCGCGAGCCGCGACGGCTACGGCGATGACTGGCCGATCTCCTACGCTGATATCCAGCCCTATTACGACAGGGTGGACCGCTATCTCGGCATCTCCGGCGTGGTCGAGAATCTGCCGTGGCTGCCCGACTCCAATTACCAGAGGCCGATGCGGCTCAACGAGCCCGAGGTCGCCCTGCGCGACAAGCTCGCGCCGTCGGGCCGCGTACTGACGCCGTTCCGCCTCGGCGTCACGACCGAAGGCCTGGCGCACAACCCTTATCGCCATCGTTGCATGGGCCGGGGCTCGTGCCAGCGGCGCGTCGGCGGCTGCGACATCCATGCGGCGTTCGACAGCCCTTCCGGGCTCATCTATCCGGCGACCGATACCGGCAAGCTCACCATCCGCACGAATTCGACCGTCCACCGGATCGAGGTCGATACGAAGACGGGCAAGGCAAGCGGTGTCGCCTTCTTCGACAGCGTGTCGAAACGCAGCCTCGGCGCCCGCGCCAAGGTCGTGGTGCTCGGCGCCTCGACGCTCGAATCGACGCGCATCATGCTCAACTCGCGCTCGCGGCAATATCCGAACGGCATCGCGAACTCGTCGGGACATCTCGGCCACAATCTCGCCGAGCACGTCATGGGACCGCGCGTCGAAGGCATTTACAAACCGCGCGTCGGCGGCGAGCGGCGCAACGAGGACGGGCGACCCGGCGGCTTTTACATTCCGCGCTTCCAGAACCTCGACGCCGCCTCGAAATCGAAGAGCTTCATCCGCGGCTATGGCCTCGAGGGCGCTGGCGGGCAGGAGATGTTCCCCGAGCAAGCTATCCTGCTGCCCGGCTTCGGCGCCGACTACAAGAAGAAGGTGCGCGATCACGCCGGAGCCTTCGTCTACATGTACGGCCTCGGCGAAGTGCTGCCGCGCTTCGAGAACAACGTTTCACTCGATCCGAAAGTGAAGGATGCCTACGGCATTCCGGCGCTGCGCTTCTCCTATCGCCACGGCGACAATGAAAAGAAGATGTGCGCCGACATGACGGCGCGCATGCAGGAAATCTTCAGCGACTGCGGGCTCGAGATCACCAAGGTGAAGGGCGAGCGACTGACCGAGGGGTCATCGGTCCACGAGGTCGGCACAGCACGCATGGGCACCAATCCGAAGACCAGTGTCCTCAATCAATTCTGCCAATCGCACGACGTCTCCAACCTGTTCGTCGTCGATGGCTCGTCGTTCGTCTCCGCCGGAAACCAGAACCCGACGTGGACGATCCTGGCGCTGGCTTGGCGCGCCTGCGATTACCTCGCCGAAGCCCTCTCCAAGGGAGAGCTGTGATGGCTGGCGCAGGACCTCGCGACGCTCGCCCCTCGCGCCGTCACGTCATCACGAGCATGGCCGCCGCAGCAGCACTGCTCGGCACGGCGGGGCGCGTCTTCGCCGTCACGCCCGCCTCCAACATCTCCGGCAACATCCCCGCCAAGTTGAAGTTCTTTTCCGCGGCGGAGTTCGCCCTGGTCGACACCTTCGCTGAAACGCTCATTCCCGAGGATGCACATTCGGGTGGAGCGCGAGCGGCCGGCGTCGCGGCAATCCTCGACGAGCGCCTCGCCGAGAGCCGCGATCCCGATTGGCGGCAGAGCTGGCACGACGACCTCGCCGAAATCGACCGTTTGACCCGCGAGCGGTTCTCCAAAGGCTTCGTCGCCGCATCGGACGCGCAGCGCGCCGAGATCATGCGTGTGATCTCGCGCAACGAAGCGAACCCCAAGGAAGCGGGAGAATACGCCTTCGGCACCATCAAATGGTCCGTCGCCGACATCTACTACCGCACACGCATCGGCATCCACGACGAGCTCCGGTACCAGGGCAACACCTACCAGGACGAGTTCTCGGGCACCGACGTGTCGAAGCGGGGTTAGCGCGATGCGGTGCGCGCTACGGGCCGCCGGTTTGTCCCTTGCGACGCTCATCGTCGCGACCATCGTGCAGTTGGTGCTTCACAGCGCTCCCGTCTCGGCCGGCGATCAGATCGGCAATGCCCGCGACCAGCTCAAAGAAGCGCGCAGTTGGGGCTATCAACTTCAGAACGTCACGGCCTCGGCACTGGCGGGCACGGATTTCGATCTCCTGGTCGTCGACGCCGGCAGCGGCGACGGCGCTTGGGGCCTTTCACCCGCGGAGATCAAACGGCTCAAGGCGAAACCAGATGGCGCTCGCCGCCTCGTCGTCGCCTACATGAACATCGGCGAGGCCGAGGACTACCGCTATTACTGGAAGAAGGCGTGGGCGAAGAAGCCGCCGCAGTGGATGGGCTCGGAGAACTGCCGCTGGAAGGGCGACCATCGCGTGCGGCACTGGGAACGCGAATGGCATGACATCCTATTTGGAAGCCCGAAGTCCTATCTCGGCCGACTGATCGACGCGGGTTACGACGGCGTCTACCTCGACCGCGTCGACATCTACTACCACTGGCGCGCGACGCGATGGCGGGCGGCGACCGACATGGTCGATCTTGTCGCTGCGCTCGCGGGCTACGCGCGGCAGCGACGGCCGGACTTTCTCGTCATTCCGCAGAATGGCGAGGAGCTCGTCTCCGATCCACGCTACCTCGCGGCCATCGACGGCATCGGCAAGGAGGATATGCTGTTCGGCGATCGCGGCAACGACACGCCGAATGCCACCGAGCGTGTTGCCCGCGCAGAACGCAATTTCGCACCGCTGCGCACCGCCGGCCTGCCGGTCTTCGCGGTCG
This sequence comes from uncultured Hyphomicrobiaceae bacterium, assembly GCA_937873575.1. GTDB lineage: Bacteria > Pseudomonadota > Alphaproteobacteria > Rhizobiales > Hyphomicrobiaceae > JAEUMD01. Next base: position 25,638 of record CALMPK010000449.1, on the reverse strand, counting down.
AGTACATGCGCCGGCCGGAAAATGTCGAGGCCGCGCGCATGCGGCTCGATCAGCTCGGCTTCATTTCCTATTTCGGTCCGCGCTCACTCGCCTACATCGGCCGCGACGGCCCCCTGCATCCGGAAGACGGCGATACCGAGTCCGTAAACCCTGCCCCCGGCGGCGGCGTCTGCGAGTAGCTTGCCCGCGGCCGCGCGATACTGATAGGCATGGCGCATGGCCTGGAACGACGACATTCAAAAGACGACACGGAGAGCTGCGATCGCGGACCGGCTGCGCGAGCCCCTGCTGTGGTTGCGCGATTGGCTCGCGACGCGCATCTATCCATGGCTCCCGCAAGGAAAGCAGGAAACGGCGGGCACCGACGGTGCGCCATCTCCTTCCCCGGTACTCGCCCCGGAAGTCCGATCGCAGGAGCCGCCGCAGGCCATCGCCGCACCATCTATGGCGACGACGCCGGTCACTCCCGACGCATTGTCGGGCGTCAGCACGCCCCTTCCGGTGATCGTTGCCGTCGGAGAGACGCCGCCAGCCCCGACGATGCAATCACAGCAGGCGATGCCCGACGCCTTCGGCCGGCGCCGGCGCGCGCGCAATGGTTTTCAACTTGCGTTGCATCTCGCGCAGCGGCCCGGCTTCTGTTGCTGCTGCTGGTGCCTCGGCCCGAGAGACGCGCGCCGCGCCAGGCGCATCTTTGCTCTGGTCCGCGCGATCAAGCGCGCTGAGCGCGAAGCGTGACGCGTCTGTAGTTCGCCTGCCCGATGCGGAGTTGGCCCTGATCGATCGACAGGGAAGCGCTCCGCGCTTTCAAGGCAAGCGCGAAGCGCCCCCGCAGCTCGTGGCCCAGATCATCATCTGGGCGCACGACGCCAGGGTGATCGTTCGCGCTTGGCCTCTCCTTTAGCCGAATGCTCCGAAGTGATGCGTGATGCCCGTGCCGATCTCTCGGATCAGCTCGTAGGCGCGTTCCATCGGCACCAGGATCTCCGTCTCGAGACGGCCGTAGTCGTCGATGCCACGCGGGCGATAGCTCGCGGTTTCGTCGAAGCCCGTCGCATCCGCCGACTTCGTTACGCGGAAGGGGAAGGCCTCACGCATGAAGGCGACCACGTCGGGAATATCGAGCGTCAATGCCAGATTGAGAATCTGCTTATGGCTGGTGTCGTTCTGCTGGGCGAACCGCGGCAACTGCGCCGCGAGCACGAACACGCGCATGATGATGGCGAGACGGATCGCCTGGAGCAGGTCGAGCTCGAGACGGTGATCGTCCGGCACCTTGCCGCCCTCGATGCCGAGCGCTTCGAGAATCTGGTGCAAGTCGATGGCATCGAGCCGCAGGTGGTGCGCGAAGCCGTGAATCTCCGCGGAACGCCTGTCATCCAATAGGAACGTCGCGAGATTGCGGAATGCGGATTCGAGTTCCGGCTCACGGCCCCAAGCGGCGCGCTGCGTCCAGAAGCCCGCATCGAACACCGCCGCATTGGCAGAGAGCGCGTTGAGACTCGACAGGCGCTTGCCGTGCGCAATCATGTCGAGCAGCGTGCGCAGGCGTGGAGAGCGTTTCGCCAGCGCGAGGAAGCGCTCGCGATCGGTTCCCACCGCCATACCGAGGCCGGCGACGACGTTGGCAATGTAACCGAACTGCTGGAGGATCGCGTTGTTCGGAATGGCACGCATGCGCGCCGGATCTCCGCGATCCGCGACCGTCGCCTGATCGCTCTGGCGCTTGACCGCACGGCTGCCGGTCTTGAACAGGAGGTTGGCGCCGAACGCACCGAGCACGGCGCGGTAGCCGCGATGCGCGAACAGGCTCTGCTGGTAGGCCTTGAGGCGCAGCATGAAGTCGAGCGTCAGGCTCGACACGTCGTAGAGATCGTCCTCTTCCTCCGAGGGTTGCGCGCCATCCATGATGATGGTCGCGAGCGCACGGCTGGTCATGCCGCGGTTGGCGAAGAACATGTAACCGTCGCCGCCCTGGAAGCTCGTCTCGTGCTTCAAGGTCAGGTTGTTGCGAGCAAAGCGCCGGCGTGCCTCGTCCGAGAAGACGTAGCGAAGCCGCGTCTTGAGATCGTCGGGATGCGCACCGCGGCCCATCGACTCGCCATGGGTCGAGAAGATCAGCGTCTCGACATCGGTCACGCCCGCCCGCACCAACATGTCGGCGAGCGCGAAGTGGAGCCGCTCGATAGCGAGCGTCGCCGAGATCTGGCCGATGAAACGCCCGGCATCGGAGAAGCCGGTCTGGATCGAGATGCGGCCGCGCTTCCTCACGTAGTCGCGATAGGACTTCTCCTCGAGCAGGCGCTCGAGCAGACGCGCGCCATTGTCCAGTCCCTCGGGAGTTTCGAACAGCGGAGAGATATCGACGATGTCGGAGACGCCGAAAAGCTTGGCGAAGAACACGGCGATGAGAACCGTCGCGGGGCTCTCGCTCTCGGCGATGAGGAAGCGGATCGGCGTATCCGCATCGACGTGCTTCCTGATCTGCGCGATCAGCGCAAACTGGCGGATGGCGGTGGCCGTCTCGAGCTCCAGCGTCTCGAAGTTCACCGTTTCCGTTTTGACGCTGTCGATCATTTCGACGATACGCTGCAACGCCTGGCGCTCGGTGAGATCGCGCGTCCAGGGCTCGTGCACGAAGGCGCGGAACGCGTTGTTGAGCTGTGTCGCGTTGATGCGGACGTGGATGTGCGCCGTGCCGAGCCCAGTCGCCTCGATGAGGCCGTTGAGCGCGGCGAGCTGACGCTTCATCTGCGGCGTCGAGACGGTCGCGATCATCTCGTCGATCAGCGACGTGATGGCCTTGGTCGAGGTCAGGTTGTAGCTGTCGCTGCGGGAGATGATGTTCGCAGCCCGTGCGAGCGCACCACCGCCCTGTAGCGTGTTCGCGAGTCCCTTCACCTGCTCGTCCACCGCCGCGATGGCGAGATCGAGCTTGCCGGTGATCTGGCGAGCAATGCGCTGGATACCCTCTTCATCGCTGATGCGATGGCGAATGGACAAAAACCGCTCGCGGAAGTCGATCAGCGCCGCGCGCTTCTCCTCGATGCGCAGCAGGAACGATCGGCTCCAGGTGATGTCGGTGCGTCCGTCGAGATCGTAGCCGACCCAGCTCGCGATGGTCGCCAGATTCGGCCGGAAGGAATAGACGCGATCTCCGTAGCGCGCGGCGGCGACGCTGAAGAAGCTGTTCAGCAGCTCGTAATAGCCGGTGCGGAGATTGCGGATGGCATCCTGCGCTCGAGCGTGCTCGTAGGCGAGGTCGATCTTGTCGTCGGGCCGGTGCGGAAGGCCGATACGCTCTTCCTCGTCCTCGGGATACTCCCCCGAGCTCGAGATCTCGACCATGCGCCGGGTCAGCGCTTCCGAGAGGCCGAACGTCGGGTGCGCCGTGAGCACGATGCCATTGCGGGCACGCGAGAAGCGTTCGGTGAATGCCGCGTAGGATTCATCCGCCGGCAGGTCTTGCGGCATGCGGCTCTCGACGAAAGCGGCGAACTCCTTGAGCGTGGTCGCCTGATCGACGTAGCCGACGCGCTCGCGCAGCCGACGCGCGCGGTGCGAACAGGCGCGATCCATCAGCCGTCCGGAAAGGGCGCGCATGTCCTCGAGCGTTATCTCACCCGCCTCGAGACGGCGCGACAGGCCGAACGCGACGTTGATGATAGGGTTGAGCAGCGGATCGTCGGGGATCATCTGCCGCATGCGACGCAGATCGTCGCGAAGCGCGAACTCGTCGATGCCGCCGGACTGGCTGATACGTGCGTGCTCCATCGCCGTGTTCCTTTCGCGTGCGCCATCCGCCGGGCATCGTGCGATCGGCGGCATCGGTGTGACCGTGCTTCACAGTCGTTTCGCCGGGCCCCGCTCGACGGTTTCGTCGAAACGGGCGGGCCCGAGGACAAACTCGCAGCAACAGGGGAAATGCTCCGGGGCCGAAACCCCGGAGCTAGGTTCGGGACAGCCGTTAAGCCACCCCTCGTCCGCCGCGTGAGCGGCGGAGCGGGTCGCTTAAGCGACCTTCTTCAACGTCGCGAGTACCTGAGCCACGGTGTTGCCCATGTCCGCCGGGGTCGGACAGATGGTGACACCCGCTGCCTTCAGGATCTCGACTTTCTCAGCCGCCGACTCGCCGAACGACGAGACGATGGCGCCTGCGTGGCCCATGCGGCGGCCCTTCGGCGCGGAGAGACCCGCGATGTAGGCTGCGACGGGCTTCTTCATGTGCTGGGCGGCGTACTGACCCGCCTCGGCCTCTTGCGGGCCGCCGATCTCGCCGATCATGAGCACCATGTCGGTCTCGGGATCCTTCTCGAACTCTTCGAGAATGTCGCGGAACGACGAGCCGTTGATCGGGTCACCGCCGATGCCGACGCTGGTCGAGACGCCGATGCCGAGCGACTTCATCTGCGACGCCGCCTCGTAACCGAGCGTGCCCGAGCGGCCGATGATGCCGACGCGGCCGGGCTTGTAGATGTGACCGGGCATGATGCCGAGCATGGCGCGGCCGGGAGAGATGGTGCCGGCGCAATTCGGCCCCGTCAGCTTCATGCGCGCTTCTTTCTTGTAGCGGCGCATATAGCGCTTCACGCGGATCATGTCCTGAGCGGGAATGCCGTCGGTGATGCAGACGCAGTACTTGATGCCCGCATCCGCCGCTTCCATGATCGCGTCGGCGGCGAAAGGCGGCGGCACGAAGACGATGGACGCTTCTGCACCGGTCTCGTCGACAGCGCCCTTCACCGTGTTGAACACGGGGCGGCCGAGGTGAGTGGTGCCACCCTTGCCGGGCGTGACACCGCCGACAACGTTGGTGCCGTAGTCGATCATTTCCTGCGAGTGGAACGTACCGATCCGACCGGTGAATCCCTGGATGAGGATCGGTGTATTCTCGTTGATGAAGATAGCCATATTCGAGATCCTCCCTTAGGCGGCGGTTTTCGCGCTCTTGGCGGCGACGACGGCTTTCTCGGCCGCTTCGCGCAGGTCTTCGGCAGTGATGATCGGCAGGTTGGACTGGTCGAGGATCTTGCGACCCTCCTCATGGTTCGTGCCCGCGAGGCGGACGACGACCGGCATCTTGATGTCGATCTCGCGAATTGCCTCGACGACGCCCTTCGCCACCCAGTCGCAGCGGTTGATACCGGCGAACACGTTGACCAGGAGCGCCTTGACGTTCTTGTCCTTGAGAACGGCGCGGAACGACTTCTGCACACGCTCGGGCGAGGCACCGCCGCCGATGTCGAGGAAGTTCGCCGGCTCGCCACCCGCGAGCTTGATCATGTCGAGCGTGGCCATCGCCAGGCCGGCGCCGTTCACGACGCAGCCGATGTCTCCGTCGAGGCCGACATAGGAAAGGCCACGATCGGAAGCGTAGGTTTCGCGCGGGTCTTCCTGGCTCTTGTCGCGCAGCTCGGAGATCTGCGGCCGGCGGAACAGCGCGTTCTCGTCGAAGCTCATCTTCGCGTCGAGAGCGAGAACGTTGCGATCCTTGGTGATGACGAGCGGGTTGATCTCGACCATCGTCGCGTCGAGATCGCGGAAGGCGCGATAAGCACCGAGGATCAGACGCTCGACACGCTGCACGAGGTCGGGCTCTATGCCGAGGCCGAATACGATCTCGCGGGCCTGGAACGCCTGCATGCCGACCGCCGGGTCGACGGCGACGCGCAGGATGGAGTCTGGCTCCTTCTTCGAGATCTCCTCGATCTCCATGCCGCCCGCCGCCGAGGCGACAACGACGATGCGCTCGGCCGCACGGTCCATCACGTAGGAGAGATAGAACTCACGGTCGATGTCGGTCGCCTCCTCGATATAGAGGCGGGAAACGAGCTTGCCCTGCGGGCCGGTCTGGATCGTGGCAAGGCGCTTGCCGAGCAGCTCGTCGGCGGCGCTCCAAAGATCGTGATCGTTGCGGCAAAGCTTGATGCCGCCGGCCTTGCCGCGGGCACCCGAATGGATCTGCGCCTTCACCACCCACTTCGAGCCACCGATCTCATTGGCACGATAGGTAGCCTGCTCGGGGCTGTAGGCGAGGCCGCCGCGCGGGATCGGAACCCCGAATTTTGCGAGCAGCTCCTTGGCCTGATACTCGTGAATGTCCATCACGGTCCTCCTTGCGAGTTTTTCTCGGCGTTATCTTTTCGTGTTCTTTTTTGCTTCCGAGAGCTGGAAGCTCGCCGTACTGGCGGTCGGCGCTTCGACCGTCCGCCGCCATCGGGCACGCCCGCGCGGCGAACGATCGCAAGCTCGTTCAGGTCAACCGCCCTTTGCGGCGCTTGCCTTGATGGCATCGGCGACGATGAGGATGTTGCGCGCCATCTTCTCCGACGCCGCGTCGATCATCTTGCCGTCGAGTGAGGCCGCACCCTTGCCTTGCGCTTCCGCTTCCTTCAGCGCGGCGATGATGCGATGCGCCTTGTCGACCTCGGCGGGCAGCGGCGAGAACACCGCATTGGCGAGTTCGATCTGCGAAGGATGGATCGCCCACTTGCCCTCGATGCCGAGAGCCGCGGCGCGCCTGGCGGCGGCGGTGTAGCCATCGGGGTCGGAGAAATCGCCGAACGGGCCATCGATGGGGCGCAGGCCGTAAGCGCGGCAAGAGACGGTCATGCGCGACAGCGCGAAGTGCCACTGGTCTCCGGGATAGTCGGGATTGAGACCACCGATCACGACCGTGCGGGCCTTGTTGAAGGCGGCGTAATCTGCGACGCCGAAGTGCATCGACTCGAGACGGCTCGGTGCTGCGGCGATCGCCTCGACATTGGCCATGCCGAGCGGCGTTTCGATGAGCGCTTCCGTACCGACGCGGTTCGGCAGGGATTTGGCGACCTCGATCTGGCTCATGAGGCACTCGACCATGTAGACGTCGGCCGGCACGCCCACTTTCGGGATCAGGATCGTATCGAGCCGCGATCCCGCCTGCTCCATGATGTCGACGACGTCGCGATACATGTAGTGCGTATCGAGGCCGTTGATGCGGACCGAGACGCTCTTGCCTGCGCCCTTCCAGTCGAGATCGTTCAATGCCTGGATGATGTTCTTGCGTGCCTGCTCCTTGTCCGGCGGAGCCACCGCGTCCTCGCAATCGAGGAACACGTAGTCGGCGGCGCTCTTGATGGCGCGGTCGATCATCGTCGGGTTGGAGCCCGGCACAGCGAGGTAAGAGCGCTGCAGGCGCTGCTTGCGAACGGGATAGAGGGTATAGCTCATTGCGGATTCCTATCGAGGTCCGGTGTTGGCCTTGGCGCGCGATCGCGCGCAGCCGACACTGCATCATCAGCGATGTTTTGTCGCGGGGTGACGGGCGGGCGGCGGCCTATACGGGCGCCGCCCTTCCGGTCCTCAGGCCGCCTTCTTCGCGGCGCCTGTGACGCCGGTCGCGGACTTCGTGGACGTCTTGCGGAAGTGCTCCGCAGCCGCGCCCGTGCCGGACCCGGCCTTGATGTTCACGCCGCAGTCGAGCAGCGCCATTTCGACGTTGAACAGCACGCCGCCGATCATGCCCTCGTCGAGCGCGCCGAGATGGCCGATGCGGAACACCTTGCCGGCAACCTTGTTGAGGCCGGTTCCGAGCGAGGTGTTGTAGCGGTAATAGGCGGTCTTCAGCACGTTGTTGGCGTCGATGCCCTCAGGAACCATGATCGCCGACACGGTGTCGGAGTGCCACTTCGGCTCCTTCGCGCAGAGCTTGAGGCCCCACGCATCGACGGCGGCGCGAACACCCTGCGCCATGCGCGTGTGACGGGCGAAGATGTTGTCGAGGCCTTCGGCGAAGATCAGGTCGAGCGATGCGCGCAGGCCGCGGATGAGCTGCGTGGCCGGCGTGTACGGGAAGTAGCCGAGATCGTTCGTCTTGATCATGTCTTCCCACGAGAAGAAGCAACGGTTCATGCGACCGTTGAGGCTCTTGTTGGCGTCAAGTGCCTTCTGGCTGACGGCGAGGATGCCGAGGCCGGTCGGAAGCATGAAGCCCTTCTGCGAGCCGGACACGCAGGCATCGACGCCCCACTCGCCCATGCGCATGTCGAGCGAGCCGACCGACGACACGCCGTCGACGAAGAGGAGAGCCGGATGCTTGGCGGCGTCGAGCGCCTTGCGGACGCCGGCGATGTCGGACGAAACGCCGGTTGCGGTTTCGTTGTGCGTGGCGAACACCGCCTTGATCTCATGCGCCGTGTCCTTGGCGAGGATGTCGGCATACTTTTCGAGTGGCACGCCCGTGCCCCACTCCTCGTCGCAGAGCACGACGTTGAGGCCGAGACGCTCAGCCATGTCGACCCAGAGCAGCGAGAACTGTCCGAAGCGGCTCATCAGCACCTTGTCGCCGACGGCGAGCGTGTTGGTGATCGCGGACTCCCAGGCGCCAGTGCCCGACGAGGGGAAGAGGAAAACTCGGCCGTCCTTCATTTTGAAGACCTTCTTCAGGTCCTCGAAAATCGGTAGCGTGAACTTGGGGAACTCCGGCGACCGCATGTCTTCCATCGGAAGGTTCATCGCCATGCGCACGGCTTCGGGGATGTTCGTCGGGCCGGGAATGAAAAGGTGCGGCTGGACCAGCATGGTTGTCTCCTCCAAGTGCTCGCTCGTTGTTTCACTGGGCTGCACAGCGATAGGCGATGCGTCGCTTGGGGCGAGCTGCTGCCGCGAAAGGACTGCTGTCCAGGCGGCGTCGGCTACGTTCGTCCTGCGGGCAATTGGCTTGTGCAACCGCGGCGACAATCGTTCGGATCGCGGGCCGTCACAACACCCGGATGACCAGCCGGCAAGACGGGGCGGGTAGCGCGAATTCACCCGCTCGGGCGGGCTTCACCCGCTCGGGTAGGACATGAGCAACTTGTTTGGGTGGGAAACCACTCTTTTCGCAGAGTGCGCGTGGCGTGGCGGCGTCCAGGTGCGTCAGGATGGCGCGGACGTGACCGCAGAAGGCCACTCTGTGGAGCAGCGTGCGCCCACCTGCGCAGAAGGAGGAGGGCGCGAGAGGCGGACACATGCAGATCGGACGATAATGCGCTGCACAATTGCAGCTTCGCACTTGCGGAACGAAAATGCAATCTTGCTTTCGTCGGAGCCGGCGGCAGTGGAGAGGGCGCGCGCGAAGGCGACCGCGCGCGGTGGCGGTGCCCGAAGCGCCCAAGAGGTTGAGGATGGCTCAGAGGCGCTCGTCGTCCTCGTCGATCGGCAACGCTATCGGATGGGGATGGCTCGCGGCACCGGGCGATGACATGTAGAGCGCGACAGCCATGGCGCGGTTCTTCACGCCAAGCTTATCGTAGAGGTTCTTGAGGTGATACTTGACCGTGTTGCCCGAGATGCCGAACCGCGCGCCGATCTGCAGGTTGGTCCAGCCTTGGGCAAGCGCCCCGAGCAATTCACGCTCACGCTTCGTCAGCAGGTCGATCGGGTCGGTGGCGATGCGCTCGATATCGATGTAGGGCAGGCACATGCGCCCGCGCGACACGCTCGCCAGCGTGTCGAGCAGCATCGCCGGATCATCGTTGCGCGAAACAAAGCCCCACGCCCCCGCGCGAACGGCCTGGCGCAGAATATCCGGGCTGTCCTCGCTCGCGTAGATCACCGTCCGCAGCGAGAGCTGGCGGCGCTTCGCCGTCGCCATCAGATCGCAGGCCGTCATGTCGGGCAGCGTCCAGCCGGTGACGGCGATGATCGAGCGGTGCTGCTGGCAACTGTCGAGCAGCTCCGTGCCGCGCTCGACTGCGGCCGCAACCGCATAGCGACCATCCCGCGACAGGAAATCGAATAGGCCCGCGCGGACGACCGCATTGCGGTCGGCGATCACGAGGGTCGGCCGAGGGTATGCCTCGAGCGCTTCAGGAGCCATGGCGGCCTGTCCCGACATGTCAGCGACGCCGGGGACGGGGGGATGTTTCGAGATATGTCCGGGGCGTAGAGATTTCGGTCGCGCGTGCTGAATGGGTCATCATTATTGTTCTTTTCCCCAAAACTTCAGGTCTTTTGGCAGGTTGGCCGCACGTTGGCGGCGGGGGCGAGTCTCCTCGTCTGCGACTTTAGCCCAGGGCCTGGGTCGAATGCCAGATCGATGGCAGCGGCGCGTGCGCGCGGCTGTTGGTTTCCATCGTCCGTCGAGTGGCCCCGTCGCCGGGCGCGCAGCCTTCCTGAATACAGCAGTCGGGATCGCGGGACGGCCTCCCGCCAAAGATCTTCGACTGCGGGTCGAAATTCGATCGATGGCGGGAGCGGCCTGAGCCGATCAAGCCGCCAAAGGCTCTGCCAGACGGGCCGGCGCGGGGCGGCGAGCGACCGCACGCGTCGGCTGCGGCAGCCGTGCGAGTTGGCTGATTGCCGGGCGAGGCGCGAAGACGGCCGCAAGCTCGGATTTCAACTGCTCGAGAGCATAATCCGCGGCGTCGAGCTGGCGGGCTGCGCCGAGGTGCATCGTCTGGCTGTCACGGGTTGCCGTGAGGGCTCGGTTGACGCGGATTTCGAGCAGCTCGATCTGGCGCTCGACGGTCAGCCGGGCCGGCAGCGGGGCGACCGTGGCAACGACCTTTGCGGGGCGGCGGAGGGCGAGCAACCGGCCGGCACCAGCACGACTGCGGTCCAGAACGGCCGAAGGCGCCGCGAGTTTGGCGACGGAGGGGGCGCGAGCGGGCGCAGTGACGGGAACGGCGGCGGCGCTATCTCTCACCCAAGTCGCGGGCTCGACCACCACGGCCGGACGGCGCGCGCGCGACTTGCGGCGACGCTCCTTCCACGCACGAATATGCGCGACGATTTCGGGAAACGGCAGCGCCGAGCCGAGCTCTGCCGTGCCCCCACCAACTGCAATCGGCCGCCCGATCCACATCGTGATGAGACCGGCGGCGATCAGCAGCACCGATACCGGGCTCAGATCGAAAGCTGAAATGCTGGCCAGAAAGCTCATCCGGCGAATACCCCGAAGCGTTTCCCGCGAATTGTTTCACCAGACTTTGGCGTTATTCGCCGAAAATGACAATTCTGTATTTGCGCCACATTCAATCATAGTCCCGCATTGCCGATCTGTCGATTCGACCGGCGCGGAAACACCAAATTGCCGCCCATTTCGATAACTTTTGGTTAACGATGTCACGCCGCATCGGAGCGGTTGAACGGCAGCGCCGATTCTACCCTTTGGAGTTGCATGTCGACGCTGGCGTCAGCTACCCGCGTCGCCTTGCGCTGGCGGAGCAAAACGGAAATGACCGGTGATCTGCGCCGCGAACAGCCAATCCTCCTCCGCGACGCCCCAACCGCGATTGTGCAGCACCAGCGGCACGCCGGACGATGACTTGCGGTCCGATACGATGGCGATGTGTGTTTTCGAGAAATGCCCATCCGGCACATAATATGTGACGATGTCCCCCGGCGCGTAGACCGCCGCATCCTTGCCGATACCCAGCGACCGGCCCTTTCGCGCAAAGAATGTGCGCAGCACCGGCACGCGGCGATGATCGATATTCCTGTCGCCTGTTCCCGCGCCGGCCTTTTGCACCAGAACCTGGAGATCTATTCCGAGCGAGCGATAGGCACGCACGACGACATCGGTGCAAACGCCGAAATACCAGGGCACGTCCCCCATCGGATAATCGATCTTCCGATAGGCCGGGTTGTAGATCACTGGAATCCAGGTTTGCTTGCGTGCCGCCGCCACCAGCCGCTCGCCGAAATCCACCTTCGGATCAGCCGAGGCGGGATTCCCACCCCCGATAAGAAATGATACGAGCAAAAGATACGCGAGCAATCCTTTTGCGATGCGAAATGCGTGAGTCATAAAAGAGGTGGTTCCCTTGTGCGGCGGAGGAGCACAAGGGAACCACGGGCATTGGCCGCCAGTGCGGCGGCAACCGGGTGCTTTCGAGTCTCAGGGCTGAAGTGTCTTGCGCTGCGCCGGGGCAATCGTCGCCACGCTCGCACCTGCAAGGGACTGCTGCATCGCCGTGGCATGGGCGCCGCCCGTCGCCGCGGGCCGGACCGACGTGTGCCGCGCGGACGCACCGCGGAACTCGCGCCGTGCCTTGGCCGGCGCCAGCAGTGGGCTCGACGTGCGGGCAGCTTCGGTAGAGCCCCCGTGACGCGGCGTCGGAACGGCCGCGGCATCCGTTCCAGCCTGCCGCACGGACGAGCGGCCATCGTAGCGGTAATGGCCGGTGATGCGGTCGACGAACAGGCCGTCCTCGAGCTGAGGTCCCCAGCCCCTGTTGTGCACGATCATGGGCGCGCCCGATGGACCGATGCGGTCCGAAACCACGGCGATGTGCGAGCGCGAGCCGGAGTTCTGCGGGCGATCGTAGGTGACGATGTCGCCCGGCTCGTAATCCTCGCCGAACGAGGTCGTCGGCAAGGTCTGGCCGGCGCGAACGAAGAAGCGGCGCAGTGTCTCCGTTCGCCGGTGATCGATGTTGGTATCGCCCGAGCCGACACGCGCGCGCTGTACGGCCACCTGGAGATCGACCCCGAGCGCGCGGTAGGCGCGGATCACTACGTCGGTGCAGACGCCATAGAGGCCCGACACGTCGCCACCAGGATAGGAAATCCGGCGGTAGGCATCGTTGTAGATCGTGAACTGATCGAGTTGGCTCATGGCCGCCGCTGCCAGACGCCGGCCGAATTCCGCCCCGGCGAGATCTGCCGAGACGCTGGCGGGCGCGGCAACGCCGGCGCCCACCGGGGGCGCCACGAGGCAGCGCGGATCGCCAACGGCTGCGTTGACGGAACCTGCGGGTCCGCCGACGTTACCGGCCGCGGGGTCGGCCGAGGTCGCTGTCGGTGGAATTGCTGGCGCCGGTATCGCCGAGGGATCGCCGCGCTCGGGGTTCGCTCCCTCCGGCAGGATCGCCGCGTCGATCGCCGCCACCCGCTCATCAGGCAGCGCGGCCGAAGGTGTCTCGATCGGCAAAGCCGGTACCCCCAGGGCCGCTGGCGGGGCCGCATTCGCGACCACTGGTACATCCCCTGCCACGGGAGACAGGGCGGCCCGAGGCCCACCCAAGGCGACATCCCGCGCCTCGATCGGCAAAGCGGCGGCAACCTCGGCCCCATTCGTCACCGGCTCGACGGCTGGCGCCGGCTCGGGCCGGGCCGCGGTGATTTCGGCACCTTGCGGTCGGGCTGCCACCACGACCGGCGGTTCATTGACGGGCAGAAGGGAACGCTCGGCGGCGCGTTGCGGCAAAGCGGCCGGGGGGCGCTCTGCGAGGATCGAGCGAAGGCTTCTCTCGAAATGCACACCCGAGCTCAGCGCGATGGCGGCCGCGAGCAGAAAGAACGGCATCAGCAGCAGCGCGAGTGCTTCGCGGTCGTCGCGGGAATAGCCGGCCGCAACCGCCGCGACGCTCGGCATTCCACGCGCGGCGCGGCGGCCGATGTTGCCGAACAGATCGCCCGCCGCCCTGGTCCAGGCGGTCATGTCGCCAGCGACCGCGGAGAGCCGCCCGGCGGCATGGCTCAACGTTGCATGCGCCCGCCGCGCACTGCCGGAGGCCGGCGTTGGCCCACCGCGCGACGGCACCGCGACCGGCCGCGACGGCTTACGCCGCGGCTTCGCCTGGGGCTTGCGATGTGCCTGCTTCTTCATCTGTCCACTGCCACCGGCCGACGTGGACCGGGCGAAGCCGATTTTCTCACGACAAGGATGCCAGAATTCATCAGTAAAACAATGATCTTCTTCGCCATCTGAAGATTTGAGTAGTTGTTCGTGGCAATTCAGCGGCGCGCTGCAGCGGTGCCTTGCCGCTCGATCGCGATCTCCTGGCAGACCTCTGCCGCCGTCATTCCCGCTTGCCGGAGGGACCGCAGCGACACCGATCCAGCACTCTTGGAAAGCTTGCGCCCGTCCGCCCCGAGCAGCAGGCGATGATGGTGGTAGCGTGGCTCGTCGAGACCAAGGAGAACTTGCAGGAGCCGGTGCAGATCGGTCGCCGCATAGAGGTCGCGGCCTCGCGTCACGACTGTCACGCCCTGGCGCGCATCGTCGATGACGACGGCAAGGTGATAACTCGCCGGGATGTCCTTGCGCACGATCACCGCATCGCCCCAGCGCTCGGGGAATGCCGGCACGACCGCCTCGCGGCCATCGGCATCGATCTCTACGAACGTCAGCGGCTCGCCGCCGAGACGGCGCCCACATTCCACGAGCGCCTTTTCCATGTCGATACGCCAGGCGTGCGGCTCCCCGAGACGGATGCGCTCCGCCGCCTCCTCAGGCTCCATCGCTCGAGAAAGCCCTGGATAGAGCGGCGCCCCATCCGGATCGCTCGTCCACCCGCGACCGCGCGCCACCTCTGCCGCGACTGCCTGGATGATCTCGCCGCGTGTGGCGAAGCACGGATAGAGCAGCCCCATGTCGCGCAAGCGCCGCGCCGCCTCTGCGTAATCGCGAAAGTGATGCGACTGGCGCAGGACCGGCTGCTCCCACGTGAGGCCGATCCACGCGAGGTCGTCGAGGATGGAAGCGACGTGCGCCTCGCGTGTGCGTGCGAGATCGATGTCCTCGATGCGCACGAGAAAGCGCCCGCCGAGACGCCGCGCCATCTCATGACCGGTGATGGCCGAGAGCACATGACCGAGATGGAGATCGCCATTCGGGCTCGGAGCGAACCGCGTGACGAATCCTTCCGCCACTGAGCGCCGTGCGATCAGTGCCGCCGTCATCGTCTATCCGCCGGCTGTCCGAACATCGCGAGCGTCACCATCAGCAACCGGCGGCGCTGCCCTCGCTTGGCCTGAACGTCGGCGCAATACGCTCGACGATGCGGTCGTAGTATCCGCGCTCCGCCACCGGATAGACCATCGCCCAACTCGTAATGCGGCGGCCCTCGCACGTCAGGTGCACGCGCTCGTAGAACATCCAGCCGTTGCGCTCGCCCGACAGGATGAACCAGCTCTTGCGCACAGGCGCGTAGTCGAACGTCGCGTCCTTGTAGCTCTTGTCGAGGATGAGCTTGCGATACTCGTCGAGCGACGTCGCCTCGTCATTGTCGAACGCGCCGATCAACAGCCGGGCCCGCCCGTCCGCGCTGAGCAACGCGAGCCCGTTGTCGAGATTGGCGCTCGGATCGGGAAGGAACACGTCGGACGGATAGGTGAAACCGAACCTCAGGTTCGGATGCGTATAGTCCTGCCATTCGCCAGCGCGCGGCGCAGAATTGGCCGTTGGCACGGCCTGGGCGCCGACGGCGACACTGCCGAGCAAGACGAGCATTGCGATGAAGCGGCGCATGACGACCTCCACGCAACATGCGGTATCTCGTGCGCACTTCACGTGACCGAACGACCGCAGCACATTTATGATGCCGCAAGGCTACGCCCACCATCCGAAGAGTGAAAGTAAAAACAGGTCAACAGGCGCGTGAGTTCCTCGGCGATCATTGTCGATATGAAGGATATCCGCCGCGGCATTCGCTTCCTGCGCAAAGCGTGCCCGATGATGCGACACATCCACGATAGAACGGGTGAGCCACCGTTGCGTCGTTATCGCGCCGATTTCGCCGGCCTCGCGCGTATCGTGACAGGGCAACAGCTTTCGATCGCGAGCGCCGCTGCGATCTGGTCGCGCGTCGAGACGGGCCTCACGGCGGTGACGCCCGAACGCATACTTGCTTCGAGCCCGGAGCAGCTCGCCGCCTTCGGTCTCAGCCGCGCGAAGATCAAGACACTGAACGCAGCGGCGCTGGCCATCGCTACAGGCGCGATGTCACTCGATGCTCTGAACGAGAGTAGCGACGAGACGATCCGTGGTGCCTTGACCAGCGTAAGCGGCATTGGCCCCTGGACTGCCGACATCTACGTCATGTTCTGCCTCGGACGTCGCGACGCCTGGGCTGCGGGCGACCTTGCCCTTCAGGTCGGCGTCGCGGAAGCCCTCGATCTCGGCAAGCGCCCGAACGCATCGGAACTCGAGCAGATCGCGGAGCGCTGGCGCCCCTGGCGCGGCGTGGCGGCGCGTCTGATCTGGGCCAATTATGCTCTCCGACGCGGTGCCGCGCCGCAACAGAAGACGTGACGAGCAGATCAAGGTCAGACGTAACGACCTGTTTTTATTGCCGTTAGCTTCGACGGACGGGTGGCTTCACAGACGTGTCACGCGCAGCTAGTATCCCGCTCGCCGTATCGCAGCGACGCTGCGATTCGATTGCGGGAACCGGACAGGAAGCAGAATCGTGGTCGCACACGCTGCTATGCCGGATACGTTTCCGGCCTTGGTTCTAAATGCCGACTTCCGGCCTCTGAGCTACTATCCGTTGTCGCTCTGGAGTTGGCAGGATGCGGTCAAGGCCGTATTCCTCGATCGCGTCAACATCGTCTCCGAATACGACCACTGCGTTCACAGCCCGACATTCGAGATGCGCCTGCCGAGCGTCGTCTCGCTGAAGACGTTCGTGAAGCCAGCGCTCTATCCCGCCTTTACGCGGTTCAACGTGTTCCTGCGCGACCGCTTCACCTGCCAATATTGCGGATGCCGCGAGGATTTGACGTTCGATCACGTCATCCCGCGCTCGCGCGGCGGCATGACGCGATGGGACAACGTCGTAACGGCCTGCGCGCCGTGCAATCTCGCCAAGGGCAATATGCTGCCGAGCGTCGCGGGTATGATGCCGATGCAGGCGCCCGATCGGCCCACGGTCTTCGAGCTGCACCGCAATGGCCGCCAATTCCCGCCGAACTATCTGCATGATAGCTGGCTCGACTATCTCTACTGGGATACCGAGCTCGAGCCCTGACGGCGATACTCACGTCGGCGCCCCTTGGGGCTGACCGATAGAGAGGGGATCGCCGTGAGCTGTCGTCGGCTCGCAGCGGGAGCGTGAGCACTTGCGCGACGCCGACAAGGCGATGCCTCTGTCGCGCGGCAACTCCGGCGTTGCCGGACGCCGGCAACGCGCTCCCACTTGGCTCGATTGAAAATCCGGCTCAGCGGATGGTCGGATCGGCGTAGCAGCGGCGCATATACTCGCAGCGATGCGAACCCGATAGGTGCATCGTGTCGCCCTTGGCCGGCGCGATGAAGTTGCAGACTTCCTCGAGGCCCTCGGCCGTCAGCCAGCCCTGGCGGCGGCCGCGCTGAACGGCGAAGCAGTCCGCCGTCTCCTCGTCGGGACCGCGGAACTGGTGGCCACACTCGTGCGCATAGATCCACTGCTTGACGGGCGTGGACACCTTCGAAAGCAGGCGAGGGTTGAGAATGAGGAAACCCGGATAGGCGGCGGCGTAATCATCGAGCTTATTGTCGAGCACCGTCGGGCGATGGCCACACACCTGGCGTCGGCCGTCGAGCTTCAGCGCGCCCGCGTCGACGAGCGATGTATCGCCTCCGACGTGCTCCATGTACTCCGTCGGCGTCGGCGGCTGGTCCGCCAGCGCCGGCGCGGCCCATGCCACCGCGAATGCGAGCGCCGGCACAACGCGCCACCGCACCCAGTTCTCACCGGCCCCCATCGCCATCGTGATATCCCGCTTTCGTCACGAATAATTCGGCAGCAGCATGCCCGATTCGGCCACGCTCCCGCGCATCATGTCGTCGGATCAGTTTTGCCCGTTTCGAGCCTGATCGCAAGTGTGTCCCCACGCCAACTCGGCAGCGTCGCGGCAATGCCACACGAGGTGTCGCTATCCTCGCTCGGAAGCCGCGAATGCTCGCTTGCGAGCATTACCGTCGGCCTCGGAACAGCCAAGCTTTTCGACACGGACAATGGCCACCGAGAGCAGCGCCCATTCAGGCATTCCCAAGACCGAATGGAACACTTGCAGATGCACGATCCGAGCTACGAGATCGCCTCGGCTTCGATGCGCTCCATATCCTCGTCCGAGAGGCCGAAATGATGGCCGATCTCGTGAACGAGAACATGAGTCACGATGTCGCCCAGCGCCTCGTCGCCGGCCTCGGCCCAGTAGTCCAATATGGCCCGACGGTAAAGAAACACCATATCGGGTTCGCGCGGCATATCTCCGGTGCTCTTGCGATCGAGGCTGACACCTTGATAGAGGCCCATCAGCTCGAACGGGTCCTCGACTTCGACACTGTCGAGCGCTTCGTCCGAGGCGAAGTCCTCGATCCTGATGACGACGTCACCGCAAACCTGGCGAAACTCACTCGGCAGCCGCTGCCAAGCTTCGGCCGCCAGCCGCTCGAGGATCTCGAGGCTTGGAGCCACCGCGCCGTCCCAATCGTTGACCGTCTGCATTGTGTCCTTGTCTGATGGTATCGAGGGCGGACACAATCAGAATTCGACGAGGTCGGGTCAAGGGGCAAAGCTGACGGCAAGCGAGGCGGCCGGTCCCGCCGTGCCCGCTCCGCCGAGAAGAGAGCGGTTCGCTCGGGAGTGATATGTCGGCGTCATCGGATCATGCCCCGTCGAATTCGAGCACGCGCGGCGCGGTCGTCATAACGGGTGCGTCAGAGGGAATCGGCCGCGCCATCGCCGAGCGTTTCATCGCGAACGGGCATAGCGCCCTGCTCGTCGCCCGCAGCGCCACCCGGCTCGAAGACGCGCTCGCCGCGATGCCGCGCAGCGAGGATGCACGCGCACTCGCGCTCGACGTCACGACGCCCGGCGCCGCCATCGAGATCGAGCGCTATCTCGCCGCGCATGGGCTCCACGCGGAGATCTTCATCAACAATGCCGGATGCGGTGCCGGCGGACCGCTGATCGAGCAGGACGCGGAAACCGTCGAGCGGATCGTCGCGCTCAATGTCGCCGCGCTGACGCGGCTGACGCACCATCAAGCGCGCGCGATGGCGGAACGCGGTCACGGCACGATCATCAACATCGGCTCGGTCGGCGGCTACGTCCCAGGTCCGAACCAGGCCGTGTATTACGCCAGCAAAGCCTATGTGCAGTCACTATCCGAGGCGCTCGCATCCGAGATGGCGGGCCGTGGGGTGCACATCGCCGTCGTTTCGCCCGGCCCCGTTCGCACCGGCATCCACGCGACGATGTTTGCGACGAACGCCTTCTATCGACTGCTGATGCCATCGATGTCGCCGGAGCGCGTGGCGTTCTCGGTCTACTGGGCTTACCGGCTGCGGCGGCGCGCAGTCGTGCCAGGCATCCACTACTGGCTGGCGTCATGGGTCCTGCGAGTTTTGCCGCGCGCACTGAGCGTGCCGCTCATGGGGCTGCTGCTGAAGCCGCGCTGAAACGCACGAGATTCGCACCGACCGCGCCGTTCCAAACCAATTATCAATCAATCGTCAGCCATAGTCGTCGTGTGGCAGCGGATCGGGTTGAGCGTACCCTGCCTCCAGGCGCGGCAGACCCGCCGAGCGCACGCGCGCTTCCGGCTCTGCCGCGCTTCATTGTTTCTGCGGGGCATGCTTCCGCGATGCGATCGCTCGCGTCGGAAGCGCACGGCCTCATGGAATTTCGTGCGCTTCTTTCGCACGCTCGTCGCTTCCGGCAATACCGTTCGGTCAGACTATGCCGTGGGCCTCGCTCCTGCCCATCGTCATGAGACGCGAGCCGCGCGGGCGGTAGACAGCGCCCGCTTCAGCACATCTGCGAAATCGCGGCGCTCGTCGTCGGTCAGGAAGCGGGCGAACGGAAACACCTCGCCATGCGAGCCCAGCGCCAGGGCATTGTGACCGTCCAATCGCTCCGAGAGCAGGACGCGAACCCAGTAAGGATTGAACTCGAACCGCTTCGACCGGCCTGACGGCGCGACATGTGTCAGCGTCAGAAGACTCGGCGCCAGCTCGACCGTCTCGTACTCGCGGCCGGAGCGGTAGTTGAGCTTGAATGCGATGTAGATTAGCAGCACATCAAGCCCGAAGAAGCCGAACACCGGCCACGCTCCGATGATGAGAAACACGGTGCCGGCGACGAAGCTCACCAGGGCGAGCAGCGACATCAGGATCACGAAACCACGCGGCCCGAGCGAGCGGTGGGTCGTCAGGACCCAGCGGGTGGTATCTTCCGGCAGCGGTTCACGAACGGGGGCGCTCATCCTGGGCCAAGTCTCGCAGGCTTTGATAGAGATCAAACATGGTAACGAAAAAGCGGGCCGCGGGACAAGCACCCGACGCCGCACCCGCCACGAGAGCGCGCAAGCGCGCGGTCGCCACCCCTTCATCCGCACCGCGCGCGCCCAAAGTCGCCGGCAGCGGCGCGGCCATAGCGAAGGCGAAGGCGCCTAAAGCAACACAACGCGCCAAGCCGCTGTCGCAGGCGGATTGCGCCGAGATCTTCCGCCGATTCCACGAGATCGAGCCGAACCCCAAGGGCGAGCTGGAGCACACGAGCCCGTTCACGCTGCTGGTCGCCGTCGTTCTCTCCGCGCAGGCAACCGACGCCGGGGTCAACAAGGCGACGCGCGGCCTGTTTCGCGTCGCCGACACGCCCCAGGCGATCCTCGATCTCGGCGAGGACGCCCTGCGCGAACATATCAAAACGATCGGCCTCTACCGCAACAAGGCCAAGCACGTCATGGCGCTCTGCCGCCGGCTGGTGGACGAATTCGGCGGCGGGGTGCCGGAGGATCGCGACGTGCTCGAAACGCTGCCCGGCGTCGGGCGCAAGACCGCGAACGTGGTCATGAACGTCGCCTTCGGCCAGCCGACGATGGCGGTCGATACGCACGTCTTCCGGGTCGCGCACCGCATCGGCCTGTCCGGCGGCAAGACGCCGGCCGCGGTCGAGAAGGATCTCGAGCGTGTCATTCCGCCCGAGCACGGTGTTCCCGCCCACCACTGGCTGATCCTACACGGGCGCTACCTCTGCAAGGCGCGAAAGCCCGAATGCTACCGCTGCCCGATCGCGGACATCTGCCGCTTCGAGCCAAAGACACCAGCCGTGAAATGACGCGCAGCGGCCTCCGCGGCGCTCCCACCGAAAACGCAAACGGCGTGACGGAGACCGTCACGCCGTTCGGAAACGTTCTCGGGCTGCGCGCGAGGCGCAGGGCCGATCAGTACAGCAGGCGGGCGAGCAGCTTGCCGTTCTTCGAATAGAGCTCGCTGCACTCGATGCTGCGGTCCTTGTCGGGATTGGCGGCCTTGAAGCGCAGCTTGACCTCGTGCAGGTACTCGCCGAGCCAAAGCTTGCCGCGCTTGTCGAGATCGGCCTTGGCGAACGCCTTCGGCGACATGCGGCCACCGAGCTCGGCGAGCTCGAGAGTGATGTCGCGGTCCTTGTTGAGCTTGCGGAAGGTCTTCTTGCCAGCACGCAGCGCCTCGAGCAGCGTCATCTTGCCGTCAGCGTCGGGATCGATCACGGTCAGCGCCGGGCAGGCATCGGCCTTCTTCACGGCGGCCTTGGCGCGATGGCCAGCGTCGGCGTCGGCAACGGCGATCGAAAGACCGGCGACGAGCGCGCCGGCGACAGCAGCAAATTTCATAACTCGCATCAGAATCATCCTTGTATCTCACTCGGCCCAGATTTCAGTTGATCTGGCCAGAGCGTCTATAGCGCCGGCGGCGCGAAAAGGACAGCCTCCCCCGGCGGACTTTGCCAGCCCGGGCGTTGGGTCGCATGCAACGTGCGGTAGCGCATGCATACGCCATCACTTCGCCTTACCCGGATCACATTGCCGACGGGTTTTTCCGTCACCGAGGGGTGATCCGAGATCCACCGCGCCGTCGCGAGGGCGGCCGGGGGTGTCGCTCGCAACCGTGGAGCGATCAGTGCGCGTTCCCCCACTCCTGCTCAGCGCCAGCTTTGCCGCGCTCGCCGCCGCCGGCTGCGCTTCTCCAGGCTACGATCACCGCGACGAGATGTACCGCGCCGAGCAGGGCTACCGCCCGCACAGGGCGGCGGAAAAGCCGCGACGGGTCGCCTCGACGAAGACCCGCTCTCGGCAGGCGAAGGCCGATACCGCGTCCAAACGCGAGCATCGCGTACGTTCAGAGGCGAGCGAGATGGCGGCCGCCCCCGCCCGCCATCTGCGGACCGAGCCGCCGCGTCCACCCGCTCCACGCGAGGCCGTTACGGAGAAAGCCCCCCCGGCCACGACCGTCGCGAAAGCTCCGGTGCCGGCCGATCCGCCAGCTATTCTGCCAGCAGCGACGCCGCCAACCGCCGCGCCGCCCGCGAATGCCGCGACACCGCCTCCCGCCGCGCCAGTCACCACATCCGCGCTCGCCCCCCCCGCGAACGCAGCGCCTGTTCCGGTGGCCAAGCCGGCAGTCGCGCCCCAGCCTGTCGCACCCCAGCCAGTCCCGGCCGCGGCGGCCGATGAGGCCCAGCGCGGCCAGACGACGCCCGATCCCGCGGCACGCAAGGAAATCGCAGACGGCTATCGCCTGCTTCGCGCCGGCTTCGTAAAGAAGGCTCGAGAGCGCTTCGAACTGGCGCGGTCCTCCGCCCCGGGGGAGGCGACACTGGCGGATGCCCGCTCGATGGACCCCACTTACCTCTCCAGCGTGGCATTCCCTGACGTCCAGCCGGACGCCGAGCAGGCACGACGGCTCTCCCGGCGTGCAATCATACTCGGCTGGGCGGAAGCCAAGGCCGACCTCGACCGCCTCGAGGGCTCCGCCGCGATCGCCGCGCCCTCACCCCAGGCCGATGCCGCTCAACCGCAATAGGCGCCCACATTGACGTTCGGCGCTGGCCTCCCATACTCCTAGGGTGCGATCGGTCGGGTAGGAAGCACTGCGGGCCTTCATCGCGAGCGTGAAGCGCGCCCTAAGCTTATGTTTGAGAGTGCTTTTCTCGACTTTGTCGGGTCGTGAGCGCGCTTCCATCAATCAGACCTCGCAACACCACGGCGCGTATCCAGCTACGCGATCCGCTGTTCGCGGCCGTCGCGAAAGCGCCGTGATGCGGGTGGAGAGGTAGTGGCGGAGAGGATTCCCATGCCCCGACACTTGCGCCCCTACCGCCAGCGTCCGCGCCCGATGCGCACCCTTGCGGGCGTCGCGCTCTCGCTCGTTGCGTTGCTGGCCGCACCGATGCCCGGCCGCGCCGACACCATGTCGAGCGATCCGGCTACCGACTGCTTCAGCGAGGACAACGCGCGGCGCATCTCCGGCTGTACCGCCCTGCTCGACAGCGGCAAGGGACTCTCGGTCGGCGAGCGTGCGCTGGCACACGCGCTGCGCGCCCTCGCCTTCTCGCTGCAGGCCCGTTTCCCCGAAGCGCTGCGCGACTACGACGTGGCCATCAAGCTGCGCCCCGAGTTCGACGTCGCTCTCAACAACCGCGCCTGGGCCCTGTTCAGGACCGGGCGCTACGACGAAGGCATGGCGGATGTCGAGCGGGCGCTGAAAATCGCACCGTGGAGCGCCCACGCCTTCGATACCCGCGCGCACCTGCATCAGGTGCAGGGACGGATTCAGCAGGCGTTGTCCGACTACCTGCTCGCCATGCGCTTCGGTGGCGAAAGGCTCGTGAAGCTCTACCAGTGCGGGCTCGAGGCACAGGGGCTGTTCCACGGCGCGATGGACGGTGTCGAATCGCACGAGCTGCGTAAATCGCTGTCACAGTGTGTGCGCGATCCCGCATGCGACCCGCTTCCGCCCGACGAGGAATGCCGGCGACCGACTTCGTGATGTTTGAAGCGGCCGGACGGCCGCTTTCTACGGCGCATGCGCCGGACCGCAGGCGCGGCCTGAGACCGCCAGCGGCGGTCTGAATGGCAGAGATTTCAGAGGCAGATCCAGGCGGACGAGGCCGCTTCGTAAAGCCGGACCATCCCGCCACGCGACGGGAGCTGGCAGACGACGGCGCGCCTTAAGCCTTCACCAGCCGCACGACCACGTCGATGTGGCTGATGCGCATGCCTTCCGGCGGCTCGGGTAGGCCATCGACGCGGATGCTGCCGCTTTCGATGTCCATCAACTCGCCCGCATCCTCGATGAAAAAGTGGTTGTGGTTCGAAACGTTGGTGTCGAAGTAGGCGCGCGAGCCGTCGATCGCCAGTTCGCGCACGAGGCCGGCCCGCTTGAACTGGTGGAGCGTGTTGTAGACGGTCGCGAGCGAAACGCTCTCCCCGGCGGCCTCGACCTCTGCGTGAAGCGCCTCCGCCGAAACATGGCGATCGCCGGAGCCGAACAGAAGCTGGCCGAGCGCCAAGCGCGGGGGGGGGGGACGCAGCCCGGCGGGGCGCAAACCCCCGGGCGGTGGGGTCCCGCTCAGCGGCCCGGGGGCCGCGTGTGGCCCGTTCATCGGCTCGTTCGAATCGTTTTTCACCGCCCCTCGCGCGCCCGCCGGGTGTTGCCGAGAGCGCCAGACGCGCCAATGCGCCGCAATCCCGCACCCCTTCTTTCCACAAGGGGTGCGACGCGGCGAGGGCGCACCGTCATGGAATTACTATAGGGCTTCAATGCCTCTCCTGCAACGGCGCCACCGAACCGTCAACCGCTTGACGATCCTTCTTGACGCTGGCCGCCTTTACCTCTTGAACGTTAGCCCGATGCCCCGGCGGCGCTTTTCCTGCTGTCACGGCCGGGAAATCCGCTGGGGGCCTGCCGGGCAGGGGCAGGGGCGGGTATCAATTGCGAGGGAACCCGGCCACCAGGACCGGGCGCAAGGGGAACTGGAACGGCCTATGACTGAGAGGCGCTCGAGCTTCGAATTCGCGGATCTGCTGGAATGCGGCCACGGCCGCCTGTTCGGCCCTGGCAACGCGCAGCTTCCGCTCCCGCCGATGCTGATGTTCGACCGGATTTCGCACATTTCCGAAACGGGCGGCGCACACGGCAAGGGGCAGATCGTGGCGGAGCTCAATGTCGCCGGCAATCCGCGCCTGGATTGGTTCTTCGATTGCCACTTCGAGGGAGACCCGGTCATGCCGGGCTGCCTCGGCCTCGACGCCCTCTGGCAGCTCACCGGATTCTATCTCGGATGGCTCGGTGCCCCGGGGCGGGGCCGCGCGCTCGGCGTCGGCGAGGTGAAGTTCACCAACATGGTCCTGAAGTCGACGAAGAAGGTGGAATACGTCGTCGACATGAAGCGGGTGATCCTGCGCAAGCTGAAGCTCGCCATTGCGGACGGCGCGCTGAAGGCGGACGGCGAAGTGATTTACACCACCACCGATATGCGCGTCGGCCTGTTCGAAGCAGGCCAGCCAACGGGAGCCTAAGATCGGGGCCTAAGACCGGGAGGGGCCGGGACCTGCGCGCGAAACTCGCGTGTCCGTCCCTGCCGGAGCCTCTCCGGCGCAACAGATTGTAACCCGCGGTAATGGCGCGCCCGCGCCGCAGTCTCTATAAGACAGGGACTGAACTTCACCAAGACATCACGCCTCCGCAGGCGAGGCCCACACGTCCCGGCGCCCTCGCCCGGGACGCGGTTGAAAGGGGTAACAGGGAATGAGGCGCGTCGTCGTCACCGGCATGGGGATCGTCTCCTCGATCGGCAACACCTCGCAGGAAGTCGTCGCCTCGTTGCGCGAGGCGCGCTCCGGCATCACGCGCGCCGACAAATATGCCGAGCTCGGCTTCAAGTGCCAGGTGCACGGCGAACCGAAACTCGACTGGGCGGCCATGGTGCCGCGAAAGCCCAAGCGGTTCATGGATACCGGCGTCGGCTGGAACTGGATCGCGATGGATCAGGCGATCCGCGACGCCGGCCTCGACCCGAAGGATGTCGTCAACGAGCGCACGGGCATCGTCATGGGGGCCGGCGGCCCCTCCACCCGCGCCATCGTCGACGCCGCCGAAGTCACACTGAAATCGGGCGGACCGAAGAAGGTCGGGCC
>CALMPK010000448.1 GCA_937873575.1 uncultured Hyphomicrobiaceae bacterium | reverse complement strand
CGTTCGCTCACTGGCTTGCCTGCCAGACCAGCGCGCTCCCCTTGGCGCCGCGCACCGCCCCCCTCGCCGACGTCGATGGACAAGGAGGAGAAGCTGCGAGTGAACCGCCGCGAGAAACGCTGACGCCCGAGCCCCTAGAGGGCGCCCCCGCGGCCATGCCTTCTGCGGAGAGCCATGCACCTGTCGCTCCCGGCGGGTCCAGTATCGATGGCCCTGGCGAGAGTGCCCGGCTCGATGATGCTTCTGCCGGTCAGGCCGAGCCCGGACCAGACGCGGGTCCGCTCCACGAGGAGCCGCATCCGGGCGAAACCGGGCATCGGCCCGCGCCGCTTGCCGCCGCCTCGGCTGAGAACGTGCCGCCGGCCGCCCCCGACCTGCAGGCCGAACGGGGACACCGCCCCCAGCCGATCCAGCCACCACCGCTACCCCAGTCCCACACCCTGGACGCGCCTGGTTCCATCACCGCCCGCATCAAGGCTCTCGAGCGCGACCTCGCGGCACTCGAGATCCGGCCGCTCAGCCCGACGCAGCCCCGGCGGGTCGTCCTTCCCCGCCCGGCGGAACTGACCACTCCGGCGGAACCAACGGCCGCTCCGCCCCTCCCCGACGAGCGCTGGCAACACGACGCACTGCGACGTGTGCTCGGCCCTGAGGACGACGCTATCCCTGAAACCGAACCGCATGCCGCCGCCATGCCAGAGGCGGACGTCACCATCATCCGACAGGCCGCGCGAGAGATCGGGCTCGAGCCGCTGCCCGAGAGCACCACTCTGCGAAGCGCGGAGGAAAGCGCCGGCGACGAGTTCGACGCGGACGACTATGCCGGCTACCACGGGCGCATCGAGGAAGCGTCGGTCGAGATCGTTCGCCCGGCCGAAGGCAACCGGCCTCCGCTCCCCGCCGACACACCTTCAGAGAAAGGCGCGGGGGCGGTCGGAGGCCGTCCAGAGCCGCGACCCGGCGAGACGGTGAGCCGGTTCCTCAAGGCGTTGAAGGGAAGCTGAACCGCACATTCGCGGCCATCAGCGCGCGGCACCTTCAACCCTCGATGGGGCTGGCCGCAGCCTAAGCCCATGTTTGCAATGCTTTTCGCGATGACCACCACCCGCCCGATCGGCCACGCCGCCGCCCTTCGTGCCCTCGCCGGCCGACCGGCATGCCCCGGCCCGCCCCGCTTCCGTCGCGTTGCCGATTGCGTGCAGCGCAGCGGCGATTATTGTGCAAAGCAATTCAGGGCCGCGTGCCGCGGTTCCTCACCTCGACACACTCACCCAGATTCGGAGTTCGACGATGACACTTGCGCAGATGAAGCCCGGCGTTGACGTGATGGCAGAGAGCGCCGGACGGCTGATCGAGCGCGTCAACGATGTCGTCGCCGCCGCGGAGAAGGTTCTGGCCGCGGCCAAGGCCGGCGTTCGCGTCAAGGTTCAAGAGGCCGGCGGTATCGATGCCGCTCAGCATGTGACGCACGGCCTCGCCTGGCTCGCGACCACCGTCGAGGGCATCCGGCAGATGCAGCACTGGGCGGCGAAGCTTCAGGGCGAGGGCCGCTTCGGCGAGATGGAGAAGCTGCTCCTCGCCGCCGCCGCCGCCGAATACGCCGCGCAGATCGCGGGCGGCATTCCGATGAGCCAGGTCGAGATCATCCGGCCCGAGGCGATGGGCGTGTCGCGCGCCGATATCCGCCGCTACGAGGATGCCGTCGCCGAGATGATCGAGGCGGGCAGCTCCGACGCCGTAAAGGCGCGCCTCGCCGAGCTCATCAAGGACATGCAGGGTGCCACCACCTTCGGCGACAGCGGTCTCGACGAAACACACGCCGAGATCCACGAGCAGATGCGCAAGTTCTCGGAAGCCGAGGTCGTGCCGCATGCGCACGAGTGGCACCTGAAGAACGACTACATCCCGATGGAGATCATCCAGAAGGTGGCGGAGCTCGGCGTGTTCGGCCTGACGCTGCCGGAGGAGTACGGCGGTCTCGCGCTCGGCAAGGAGAGCATGTGCATCGTCTCCGAGGAGCTGTCGCGCGGCTACATCGGCGTCGGCTCGCTCGGCACCCGCTCCGAGATCGCCGGCGAGCTGATCCTCAACAACGGCACCGAGGAGCAGAAGGCGAAGTACCTGCCCAAGATCGCGACCGGCGAGATCCTGCCGACCGCCGTCTTCACCGAGCCGAACACGGGCTCCGACCTCGCCAGCCTCAAGACGCGCGCCGTGAAGGACGGCGACGTCTACAAGGTCACCGGCCAGAAGACCTGGATCACGCATCCCGTCCGCGCCGACGTGATGACGCTGCTGGTCCGCACGAACCCGAACGAGAAGGGCTACAAGGGTCTGTCGATGCTGCTCGCCGAAAAGCCGCGCGGCGACGACGCCAACCCGTTCCCGGCCGAAGGCATGACCGGCGGCGAAATCCACGTGCTCGGCTATCGCGGCATGAAGGAGTACGACATCTCCTTCGACGGCTTCACGGTTCCGGCGGGCAACCTTCTCGGCGGCGAGGAGGGCCAGGGCTTCAAGCAGCTCATGAACACCTTCGAGGCGGCGCGAATCCAGACCGCGGCGCGCGCCGTCGGTGTCGCCCAGTGCGCGATGGATTTGGCGCTCAAGTACGCACTCGAGCGCTCGCAGTTCGGCAAGCCGATCTACTCGTTCCCGCGCGTCGCCAACAAGGTCGTGATGATGGCCGTCGAAACCATGATCGCGCGCCAGCTCACCTATTTCGCCGCGCGCGAGAAGGACGAGGGCCGGCGCTGCGACCTCGAGGCCGGCATGGCGAAGCTCCTCGGCGCCCGCATCGCCTGGGCCAATGCCGACAACGCGCTGCAGATCCACGGCGGCAACGGCTTCGCGCTCGAATATCCGGTGAGCCGCGTGCTGTGCGACGCGCGCATCCTCAACATCTTCGAGGGCGCCGCCGAGATCCAAGCCCAGGTCATCGCCCGCCGCCTGCTGGAAGGCGCGAACTAACCGGCTCATTTCCGCAATTGTAACTGGACCAGCCAAACGGGCGGCTCCCCACCGGGCCGCCCGTGATCCGAAGGAGAAGAGTTCGGCAGCGCATCGATGGATGCGGCGGTAAAGTCCGCTCTTCTTCAGGTCCACCGCCGGCGATTACCGGCGATCTTCGTCTGTTTCAAGGCTGTTCCGGAGTGCGCCGATCACGCGGCGCATGGCATCCAGGTCTTTCATCGCCACCCCGTCGGAAATTCGGCTGATCCACGGCGCTTCGAGGTTCATGGCGCTCTCGAAGGCGCGTCGGCCCTTGTCGGTCAGGACGACCAGCTGCGCCCGGCGATGATGCGGATTGGGTGCAAAGTCGACGAGGCCATCCTCGTGCAGGTCGTTGATGATCCGCTGCACGTTCTGGCGATGCGCTCCGAGGTCCCGCGCTATCCAGGCCACAGGCTGTGGTCGCTCGGCCCGGATGATAGCGCCAAGAATCTGCCAGCGTGCACTGGTCAGGCCCAGCGGAGCGACGAGGCGATCGCCAGCCGTCAGGGCAAGGCTCGTTACGCGGAACAGGTCGAGCATCATGCCCGAGAGGGCCTCGCCAGCCGGGGTTCGTTTTTCTTTCCTCATGTGTCCTTAGATACCCATACTGACATCACATTGTCAATTTAGGCATGACATCCCCGCGCATTAATGACACTATCACACCAATACGTGACATGGATGTCGATGCGATGTGTGTAGCAGAGGAAGCGTCATGTTCAGGATGATCCATCCCTTGGCCGGGGCCGTCGCGACACTCACCATCGCGACGTTCTGGCTTTCAACCGTCTTGAGCGAACTGTTCGGCTCACGCGAGATGATTGTCGCCGTCAAGTCCGCTATTCCGTGGGGCTTCCTGTTGCTGATCCCCGCCATGGCCGCAGCAGGAGGCAGCGGCTTCAAATTGGCCGGTAGCCAGCGCGCGGGCTTGAGCGCGGCCAAGGCTAAGCGCATGCCGTTGATCGCCGCCAACGGGTTGCTCGTGCTGATCCCTTCCGCGCTTTATCTCGCTTCCAAGGCCAACGCCGGAGCCTTTGATACGAGCTTCTATACTGTGCAGGCGCTGGAGTTGCTCGCGGGTGCCACCAACCTGACGCTGCTGGGGCTCAACATGCGTGACGGTCTGCGCCTGACCGGAAAACTCTCTGGTCCTGGGACTGCGACACACGAGGTCAAGCTGCTCGCCCGCGAGGAGATCGCCGAAGGCAGATCGGAAGAGCACACGTCTGAACTCCAGTCACGTGGCCTTATCTC
>CALMPK010000447.1 GCA_937873575.1 uncultured Hyphomicrobiaceae bacterium | reverse complement strand
ACGATGTCCAAGCTGCTCGAAGGATACGACGTGGCGGAGGGCGCTTTCATCGGCATCCCGCCTGATGACGCCGCGCTAAGAGCAGTCCTGCGGTCTCTCTACCTGCGGACGGGCGACATGCGCGAACGAACCAAAGCGCCATTGACCGATGCGGAAGCGCAAGCAGTCGCTGCCATCTACGCGATCTATGATCAGCAGGGCATCGACCCGGCCTTCGCTGCCGCGGAGTTTCCGCTGCGCGAAAGGGCCTTCAAGGGTCTGAACTCCACGCTGCCGCCACCGAAGGTCGATGGAAAGGAGCAGGGCGAAGCATTCAGAAATAGAATTCTCGGGTGGGGCAGCCTGGATGAGCAGGGTAAAGAGCAACTTCTGCGCGACGCGGCCACGCTGGTCAACGAGGCCTACGGATTGCCATCGGACTACGCCTTGGAATTCGCTTCCCTCGGGGAAGGCGGGCCCTACGGTCAGTATCGGGTTGAGAAGACGCAAGGGGGCTCGGGCAGGCTGATCCTCGATCTTGCAAAGTTCGACCCTAAAGACGGCAGACGTGCGATCGCCAGGCTCTTGCACGAATTGGTTCACGTCTACCAGGCAGCGCTCATGCGTGCTGTCGTGAAGCGGGAGATTGGAGCGGATGACCCGCGCTACCGTCAGGTCGAGCTCTTCATTTTGAGCCAGGCGTTCTATGCGACGGTGTCGGACCCTGTCCGGACCGTAAACGAAAAATACTACGACGATCCGCGCGAAAGACACTCGCAGCGCGCCTACATCGCCTGGGAGAGGTACTGGGACGCCGGAACATTGACGTCTGACTAGCACTCCTCGCCCGTAGCGCTGGTTTCTGTCTTGAAAATAGAGAAGTTCACGTTGTGACGGACCGGCAGCTCGGGGACGACATAGATCGAATTCTCACCAAAGAACACGCGGTGTTCGCATAGACCGCGCTGAAGCAAGAGATCTCTGATCACTTCGCAGCGCCGGCGGGCGAGAGCATTGTCCGCCGGCGCTGTGCCACCCTCTCCCTCGTTCTGGACGCAGTTGATGAGCACCAAGTTCTCATCGGCGGGAAGGCTGACGGCAGCCACAACCGACAGCAGACTGTGTCCATTCGCCGACAGCGTCGCGCTATCGCGCGGGAAGGCCAGAACCAGCGTTAGGAAAATGCCATCCAGCCCCTCGAAGTAGATGCCCGCAACATAAGTGCTGGAACGGTCATGGAGGCGCCGAACAGCGCGAAGATGATCCAGCCTTGGACCTTGTCTGCCGCGACCGCTTGGGACCAAGGCCAGCGTGGCAAAGCTCTCCGCGTCGGCGCCGTGATCACCGGCGGCGCTCGCGGTCCGGCGTAGCCGAACGGCCACATGGATGCGGAGGTCAAAACGGCGATAGACATCAATGACGGAACGGCAGCGTTCGGCGGCCAGAGTCTTCGCTGCCACTAGCCCGAGAACGTCCTCCTCCCGTATCGACCAGCCGCAGACCAATGCAGCGTCGTAGTGGCGCAGCTGGCTGGCGCGCTGCCCCTGCAGTCCTGCGATGAACCGGCCATTGAGATCCAGCTCCGCCGAGCCGTAGGAGAAGGCAATGCGATGGGGAATAGTCACGGACGTGTGGCTCGCATCGACACCCGCCGGCGAAAGAAAGAACGGCGAGGGGCCGTGGACCCATCCCTGGGGCCCTTCCTGCCAGACGTCCGGTGCTGGCGCGGTGGGACGAGCAGGATTGACCGGGCCGGGCGCGCAAGCCGCGAGGAAGAAACCGAGGCAAAGCGAGAGCAGTCGCATGCCTCGACTCTACCATGAATTGCAGCGAATGTATGACGGCGTCCGCCCGCGGTGCGTCCTTGTGAACCGAACAATCCCGCGCTGCCCCCGCCTGGCCCCCGCCCCCGCCGCTGCCTATAAGCTCGCGCCATGTTCCTGGTCACCGGCGGCGCCGGCTTCATCGGCTCCAACCTGGTCGCGGCGCTGGCCGAGCGCGGGCGGCGGGTGGCGGTCTGCGACTGGCTGGGCGAGGGCGACAAGTGGCGCAACCTGGCGCGGCACGAGGTCGCCGCGATCCTGCCGCCGCCGGAGCTCTTCGACTGGCTGGCGAGTGACGGGCGCGGGCTCGAGGCCATCGTCCATCTGGGCGCCATCTCCGCCACCACCGGAAGCGGCCGGCGACCGCCTGGCCGCCACCAACGTGAGCCTGCCGCAGCGGCTCTGGTGCTGGTGCGCGGCGGCGCAGGTGCCGCTGATCTATGCCTCCTCGGCGGCGACCTACGGCGACGGCTCGCAGGGCTTCGTGGACGAGGGCTCCGTCGCCGCGCTGGCCAAGCTGCGGCCGCTGAACGGCCACCGCTGGGTGGAGCCACTCTCCCTACGCTCGG
>CALMPK010000446.1 GCA_937873575.1 uncultured Hyphomicrobiaceae bacterium | reverse complement strand
GTGGCACGGTGGCGGCCTGCGGGTCGCGAAGCGGCGGGACGGCCGACGCATCCCTATCGGGCGGGTTCTGGTCTACAACAAGGGGCTGGCCGCCGGTTTCAGCCCGAATATTTTCGCCGGCCCCAATTCTGTTGGAGCAAGGGTAAGGTGCGATGACGCTCGAGACGGACGTTCGCGCTGGGCAGGCGGTCTATACGCCGGCGTCCCTCAGGCTCTACGACCACATCGTGCACGGCCTCTCGAACCGCTGGCTGTGGCGCTGCCCTACCGCCGAGCTGCAGCGGCTCTACGACCGCAACGTCAGCGCCGACCACATCGACATCGGCGTCGGAACCGGTCTCTTTCTCGATCGCGCGCGCTGGCCGGTCGCCGACCCGAGGATCACGCTCGCCGATCTCAACCCGCATTGCCTGGAGCGCGCGGCGTCGCGCGTCGCGCGCTACCGTCCACGCCAGATCAGGGTCAACGTGCTGGAGCCGTTTCCCGCAGCGACCGGTGGCCCGTTCCGTTCCGCGGGCCTCGTGTATCTGCTGCATTGTCTGCCCGGCACGATGGGCCAGAAGGCGGTGTTGTTCGATCATCTGAGACCGCACCTCGTCAACGGCGCGCGGGTGTTCGGCGCGACGATCGTGCAGGGCGATGCGCCGCGCAATTGGGGCGCACGCCGGTTGATGGCGATCTACAACTCCAAGGGCGTCTTCTGCAACGCGGGTGACACCGAGGCCGGGCTCCGAACCGAATTGAACGCGAGGTTCGCGGACGTCGAAGTGCGCCGGATCGGCTGCGTCGCGCTGTTCGAGGCCAGTGCCCGCTGAAGCGCGACGCCAACGGGCTGCGCGTTCTTCGCCGCCGCGATTGCGTGCGGCCGGCGAATTCTCTCGGCGTCGTCCCGACTTGATCGAGACACACGAGTGGTCCATCGAGAGGCGGCGGCCGGCATTCGTATGGCCGGCATGCTGAAGTGAACCACGACCTCCGGCTGGTGGAGGCAAGGGCGTAAACGCGATGTTTTTCGCACTGTCGAAGATCGTCTACTTCTTCATTCAACCGTCGAGCCTGTTGGCCATCGCGATCCTCGCTGGTCTCGTGCTGGCGTGCTCCGGCAGGTGGGGCCGCTTCGGGCGAGGGCTGGCGTTCGCGGGTTTCGCAGGGCTCGCTGTGGCGGGCTTGAGCCCCCTCGGCAACGCCCTGGTGCTGCCGCTGGAGCAACGCTTCCCCGCGCTCGACACCAAGGCTGTTCCCAAGGACGTGGCCGGCCTCATCATTCTCGGCGGCTTCGAAGATTCGACCGGGCTATCGACGCGCGCCGAGCTGGGCCTCAACGAATCCGCCGAGCGGCTGACCGAGTCGGCGCGGCTCGCCATCGCCGAGCCGAGGTTGAAGGTGGTGTTCACGGGTGGTGTCGGCCGGCTCGTCGGGCAGGGCACCAGCGCCGCCGGCCGGATCGGCGACTACCTCGCGGCGGTCGGCATCGACCGCGGCCGCATGATCCTGGAGGCTGGCTCGCGCAACACGTACGAGAACGCCAAGCTGACAATTCCGCTGCTGAAAACGTCGCCGGGCGAGCGCTGGCTGCTGGTGACGTCAGCCTATCACATGCCGCGCGCGATGGGTATTTTCCGCCGGGCCGGGCTCGACGTGGTGGCGTTCCCGGTGGACTACCGGACGGAGGGGCCGCAGGACCTGCGGACGTGGTTCACGTCGATCCCCGCGGGGCTCGAGCGGGTCGATCTCGCCACCAAGGAGTGGCTCGGCCTCGTGGTCTACCGCCTGATGGGCTACACGAATACGCTGTTTCCGGGGCCGTGATGTTGGGGCCGAGATCTCCCGGCCCCAGATGGAAACCGCCCGCCTGCCCTCACTTCGGTTTGGCGGGGCGGATGAGGCGTGGCGCCGGCCCGTTCGACGGTTTGGCCAGTTCGGCATCGATGTCGTAATGCGGGCAGTTGTGGCTTTTCAAAAGCTCGTTGTTGGCCTTGAGCTGCACCAGATCGCCGTTTGTGTCCGCGGCCGTGTCCATGCCGCGTTTCCCACCGCCGACGAGCGGTGCGGCGGCCTGTTTGAACACCTGTGACGCCACGCTCGGGGTCTGCTTTGCCCCGTCTCCGCGCAACTCGAAAATGCGGATCTGCATTTGCCCGGCGATGCGGCGGCAGTCGACGCCCCCCTTCTTCTTGGCGGGCTTGCCGGCAAATGCGAAAGGCTCGAGCTTGGCCGCGAGAGCCGGGGAATGGGCGAGCAGCAGCGCGCCGAGAACGGCCGCCGGCATCGTGATCGGGATCAAAGTGCGCCTCATGACGTCTCCGTGGATGCGCGAATTCGGATCGCAGACTCGATCCGGAACCTGGCGGATGTTGGACGGGCGCCACCGGCACCCCGCTGGTGGCGGCGTCGGCCGCGCGCAACCCTTGCGGCCCATTCGCAGCTTGACGCCCTCCGGCCGAGCGACCATAACGGCGCCATGAAACGACGCGCGATGAAACCTGCTGTCAACATTCGTTGCGGCATTATTATCACGGGCTAGTCCCTCAGGCTGGCGCGCGCCTCTTTCCTTGCCCTCTCGGATATGAAGCCGCTCCGCCAGCCCTGGCGAAGAGCCCGCGCGCGTATTCGATCGCCGGTCGTGGTTGATGCCGCGGCCGCGGTTCCGGTTTTTCTGGCGAGGCGAGGCCGACATGGCGCTGAAGCTCTACAACACGTTGACGCGCGAGAAGCAGGTGTTCTCGCCGCTCGACCCGAACAACGCGCGGATGTACGTGTGCGGCCCGACCGTCTACGACTTCGCCCACATCGGCAACGCCCGGCCCGTGATCGTGTTCGACGTGCTGTTCCGCCTGCTGCGGCATGTCTACGGCGAAAAGCACGTCACGTACGTGCGCAACATCACCGACGTCGACGACAAGATCAACGCGCGCGCGGCGCGTGACTATCCGGACCTGCCGCTCAACGAGGCGATCGCCAAGGTGACGGAGCAGACGACGGCGCAGTTCCACAGCGACATTGCGGCGCTCGGCGTTCTCGAGCCGACGGTCGAGCCGCGTGCCACCGGCCACATCGACGAGATGAAGGCGATGATCGAGACGCTGGTCGATAAGGGCCACGCCTACGTCGCGGAAGGCCACGTGCTGTTCAACGTGCCGAGCATGAAGGATTACGGTCGCCTTTCGGGCCGCAGCCTCGAAGAGATGGAGGCTGGCGCGCGCGTCGAGGTGGCGCCCTACAAGCGTGACGCCATGGACTTCGTGCTGTGGAAGCCCTCGAAGCCCGGCGAGCCGGCGTGGCCATCCCCGTGCGGCATCGCCGAGCCGGGGCGGCCCGGTTGGCACATCGAGTGCTCGGCCATGAGCGAGAAGCACTTGGGGCCGGTGTTCGACATCCACGGCGGCGGCATCGATCTCGTCTTCCCGCACCATGAGAACGAGGTGGCGCAATCGTGCTGCGCGCACGGCACGCCGCGCATGGCGCAGGTGTGGATGCACAACGGCTTCCTGCAGGTCGAAGGCGAGAAGATGTCGAAGTCGCTCGGCAACTTCATCACCATCCACGAGTTGCTGGAGACGGAGAAGTTCGGCGGGCGGAAGTGGCATGGGCGCGTCGTCCGTCTCGCGATGCTCGCCACCCACTACCGGCAACCGATCGACTGGACGGCGGAGCGCCTGACGCAGGCCCGCGCGACGATGTTCGAGGTGGCCGAGCTGTTGTCCGGTGTCGAGGCCGCGGGAGAGCCGAACGCAGAGGTGGTCGATGCGCTGAGCGACGATCTGAATACGCCGAGCGCATTGTCGATCATCCATGGGCTCATCAAATCCGCGCGGCGAAACCCGGACAATGCCCCGGCTCTGAAGGCGACCTTGCAGTTCATGGGGCTCTATGGCGGCGAGAGTGTCGATGACCTCGACCCGGGACACGAGGCGCGTGCCGTCGATGCCGCCTCGATCGATGCTCTCATTACCGCTCGCCTCGATGCGCGCAAGCGTAAGGACTTCAAAGAGAGCGACCGCATCCGCGACGAGCTTGCCGCGATGGGCATCCAGTTGAAGGACGCCAAGGACCCGAAGACGGGCGAGATCACCACCACGTGGGAGGTGAAGCGATGAGCGCGGATCGGCCCGGCCCATGGAGTGGCGGCTGCCAGTGCGGCGCCGTCCGCTTCCGCACGGGCCCGCTCGGGCGCGCCTCGCTCTGCCATTGCCGGATGTGCCAGAAGGCATTCGCCGGCGTCGGTGGGTTGCTGGTGACCGCCGGCGACCTCGCATGGACGCGCGGCGGGCCGAAATACTTCCAGAGTTCCAACAAAGTGCGCCGTGGCTTTTGCGGCGACTGCGGCACGCCGCTGACCTACGAGTACCCGGGTGGCGTCGAGGTGGCGATCGTCGCGTTCGACCGCGCGGCCGAGATCGCGCCCGCCATCCAGCTCGCCACAGACGCTCGTCTGCCCTGGTTCGCGAGCCTTGCCACGCTGCCGGGGCCGACGGCAGACGAGGCGTCGCGCGCGGCGTCTTTCTACGCCAGTATCGTCTCGCGCCAGCATCCCGATCACGATACCGATGCGTGGCCGGTGCAGGAGGCCGTGGCATGACGGACGCCCGTTCCTTCCCCATGCGCCCGTTCCTCAAGGCCGATACCGAGCGGCTCCAGGATCTCGTGGCCCAGTCGATCGAGATGCTGACGACAGAGGAGTACGACGACAACGAGCGTATCGCCTGGATGTCGCGCGTTGCCGATGCGGAGGCGTTCGCGGTCCGGCTGTCTCGCAACGTGACGATCCTGGTCGAATCCGACGGCGATATCCTCGGTTTCGGCAGCCTGCGCGATACCGACGACAAGGCGCGGCGCGAGATCGATCTGCTCTACGTCCACCCCTATGCGGCGAGCCAGGGCGTGGGCTCCGCGCTGCTCGACGCGCTGGAACGCATCGCGCGGGCCCGCGGCGCGGAAACCATGACCGTCGATTCGAGTGATACCGCCCACGACTTCTTCGAGCGGCGGGGGTATCAGGGGATACGCCGCAACACCATTCCCATCGATGACGTCTGGCTCACCAACACCACCATGATGAAGCCGCTCGTGAAGGGCGGAGCCGGCAAGGCCGCCGGTAGCGAAAGCGAGAAGAAGCCATGAAAGAGCGCCTCTATCTCTTCGACACGACGCTGCGCGACGGCGCCCAGACGACCGGTGTCGATTTCTCGGTCGAGGACAAGCGGCGCATCGCGCAGGTGGTGGACGACCTCGGCCTCGATTACGTCGAGGGCGGCTATCCGGGCGCCAACGACACCGATACGGCGTTCTTCGCGGCGCCGCCGAAGTTCCGCCATGCCCGCCTCACCGCGTTCGGCATGACGAAGCGCGCGGGGCGCTCGGTCGACAACGACGCGGGTTTCCAGGCGCTGCTGCAATCCGGCTCGCAGGCGATCTGCCTCGTCGCCAAGTCGTGGGATTATCACGTGCGCGTCGCGCTCGGCATCTCGACGGAGGAGAACATCGAGGGCGTCAGCCAGTCTGTGAAGGCGGTGATCGCCTCGGGCCGCGAAGCGATGCTCGATTGCGAGCACTTCTTCGACGGCTACAAGGGCAATCGTGTCCACGCCCTCGCCGTCGCCAAGGCCGCCTACGACGCGGGCGCACGGTGGGTGGTGCTGTGCGACACCAACGGCGGAACGCTGCCGCACGAGGTCGAGGCGATCGTATCGGACGTCGCGAAGGTCATCCCGGGCACCCACCTCGGCATTCACACCCACAACGATACCGAGAACGCCGTCGCCAACACGCTGATGGCGGTGCGCGCGGGTTGCCGCCAGATCCAGGGTACGCTCAACGGTCTCGGCGAGCGCTGCGGCAATGCCAATCTCACGTCCATCATCCCGACCCTGTTGCTGAAGAGCGAGTTCGCGGATCGCTTCGATACGGGCGTCACGCCGGACCGTCTTTCCAAGCTGACACACGCGAGCCGCGTGCTGGACGAAATTCTTAACAGGGCTCCGTTTCGGCACGCGCCTTACGTCGGCGAAAGCGCGTTCGCGACCAAGGCCGGCATACATGCCTCGGCCATCCTCAAGGACCCGGATACCTACGAGCACGTCACGCCCGAGGCCATCGGCAACCAGCGCCGCGTTCTCGTCTCCAAGCAAGCCGGCAAGTCGAACGTGCTCGATGCGCTCGCACGCATCGGCATGAGCGTCGACAAGGACGATCCGCGCGTCGGGCAACTGCTCGACGAGGTGAAGGCGCGCGAAGCGCAGGGATACGCCTACGAGGCGGCCGAGGCCTCCTTCGAGCTGCTCGCGCGGCGCATCCTCGGCAACGTGCCGCGGTTCTTCTCCGTCGACAGCTTCCGCGTGATGGTGGAGCGCCGCCACAACGCGCGCGGCGAACTCGTCACGGTGTCGGAGGCGATCGTCAAGGTTTACATCAACGGCGACGTCGAGCCGCTGTGGTCGGTCGCCGAAGGCAACGGCCCGGTCAACGCCCTCGACAGCGCGCTGCGCAAGGACCTCGGCCGTTACCAGAAGCACATCGCCGACATCGAGCTGGTGGACTACAAGGTGCGCATCCTGACGGGGGGCACGGAGGCCGTCACCCGCGTGCTGGTGGAGAGCCTGTGCACCAAGACGGGTGAGCGCTGGTTCACCGTCGGCGTCTCGCCGAACATCATCGACGCCAGCTTCGAGGCGCTGCTCGACAGCATCAACTTCAAGCTGGTCCGCGACAACGCCGTGGTCGAGCATCACGCGGCGATCCCGGGGGCGGCGGAATAGGCCCCCCCGACCGGCCGGCCGATTGTCCTCCTACCCTCTTCCATAACGGAGTGTTAACGCGCACCGCCTACACTTCCGCTTCGGCATAAGCGCGTCCAGCGCGCTGGAGTGGGAAAGTCGCATGAGTTGGCAAAGCGCACGGGCATCGGCCGCCCTTTTGGCCGAGCGTTTGAAACTTCTTGATAGTGCGCGCGCGAATGGCGGCATGGTGGAGCGCCGCAAGAAGCCACGCGACGCCGGCGAAGCCAAGGCCGAGGCGCCGCCCGCCATGTTCGTCAAGCCGTCTCGCGAGCTCGAGCCGTCGCCGCCGCCTGTCGCCGATGTTCTCACGCAGGAACTCGCCGACGCCGGTCTCATCGAGGTCGAAGCGGAAGCAGACGTGCTCGAGGTCGAGCCGGAGCACCAGGACGACACTCCGGAATCGCGCCGCGCTCCGCGCAAGCATCAGGCCCTGCACGCGCTCGTCACGTCGCCGGAGATGGCGAACGCCGTTCCAGCGCGCGTCATCGACATGTCGGCGACGGGCGCGAAGATCGAGCTGACGCCGATGGGGCGCGCAACCGGGGTGCCGTTGACCGAACTGCCCGAGCGCTTCCTGCTTGTGCTGCGCCACGACCGGATGGAAGTGGACTGCGAGCTGGTGTGGCGCGACGCCTGGATGCTCGGCGTGCGCTTTCTCGGCTTCCCGCGCCCGAGCCGTATGACGCGCCGTTAGGGTGCGATCGTTTGAGATGGACGCGCGGAGCGCTTCCGTCGAAAGCGTGAATCGCACCCGAAGCCAGGATCGCGATCGTTTGAGATGGACGCGCGGAGCGCTTCCGTCGAACCTTAGATCGCTGCCTAGTGTTCCGCGAGCAGTCGCCACGCGGCCTGCTCGACCGGCAGCTCGCCGGCTAGAACGGCGTCGGCGAGCCCTTCGAGCTCGCCACCTTCGCCAGCCCGGATGCGCGCCGCGACGAGGTCCGCCGCCGCCCGCGCGATCAGATAGCGTGCGCGCCGCCGCCGCCGGGTCGTTGCACCCTGGCCGAGCACGCGGTCGCCGATGGCATCGATCGTCTCGACCAGATCGGCAACACCTTCCCCGCTCGTCGCCGTGGTCTTCAGCACCGGCACCTTGGCGGCCGCACCCACGCGGATCGAGAGCGCGCCGACGAGTTGCTGCAATGTGCGCTCTGCGCCTTCGCGGTCGCCTTTGTTGACGACCAGGACGTCGGCGATCTCGAGCAGCCCCGACTTCATCGCCTGGATGTCGTCGCCGAGGCCCGGCGCCGAAATGACGACGCGGACATCGGCCACTTCGGCGACGTCGATCTCGTTCTGCCCGGTGCCGACGGTCTCGAGTATCACGACGTCGAAACGCGCGGCGTCGAGCGCATCGATGATGCGGACGGCCGCTGGCGACAGACCACCCAGATAGCCGCGACTCGCAAGCGAACGGACGAAGACGCCGTCGTCGTCGAGGGCGGCCGTCATGCGGATGCGGTCACCGAGGATGGCGCCGCCCGAGACCGGGCTCGACGGATCGACGGCAATGACGCCGACGCGGCGTCCGGCGGCGCGCAACTCGCGGATCAGTGCGTTGACGAGGGTCGATTTGCCTGCGCCGGGCGGGCCGGTGAATCCGACGACCAGCGCGTGGCCGAGGTGCGGCTGTAGTGACTTGAGCAGGGGAACGGCGGCGGGCGACAGCCGCTCGAGCTCGGTAATGGCAGCCGCGACCGCCCGCCGCTCGCCACGGACGAGCCGCGCGACGAGGCCGTCGTCGGCGGCGGACGATCCCGCGCTGGTTGTGCCGGCCAGCGCCGGTATGGCATCGGTGTTGCCCATGAAGGCTTCTAGAATCTCGCGGTGATGGCGCGATCGGGAACCGTGCTCTCGTCCGAGACCAGGGCCGCTCGAATCGCCGGGGTTATGGCGCTCGCGCTTTCTACCACGATGAAGCGGACATTGATGCCGTTGCGGATGAAACGATCGTCGCGCATGTGCCCGAGCAGGCTGAGGAACGGGTTCCAGAAGCCGGCGATGTTGGCGACGACGATCGGCTTCGTGTGCCGGCCGAGCTGCGACCAGGTGAGCTGTTCCACCAGCTCCTCGAGCGTGCCGATGCCGCCGGGCAGCGCCACGAACGCATCGGAGTGCTCGAACATCAGACGCTTGCGGCTGTGCATGTCCTCCGTGACGATCAGCTCGTCGACGTTGGTCAGCATGTGCTCCTTTTCGGTGAGAAACGACGGGATGATGCCGGTGACGCGGCCACCGCCGGCGATCGTCGCCCGCGCGACCTCGCCCATGAGACCCATGCCGCCGCCGCCGTAAACGAGGCGGATACCCTCGCGGGCGAGGCACTGGCCGAGCTCGCGCGCCGCCTCGACGTAGGCCGGATTGGCACCGGGGCCGGAACCGCAATAGACGCATACGCTTTCGAGTTTGCCCGTCGCCTCAGGCTTTGGGGCGGTCGTGAGTGCGGTGTGCTCGCCGGATGCCCCGTTCGTTGCGGGGCCATTCGTCGGGGGGGATGGGCTCTTGCCGCGCTTCTGTGCGGTCTTGGAACCGGGCCGCGAACCGTTTGCAGACTTGAGAGACTTGTTCATGGGGTTATGTGATTTCGACAATTGTTACTCGCTGTATTGGCTGCCCGGGCTGGCGAGGCGACACGGGCTTGGTCCTCATACATAAGGTCGGTTCGTCGCCACATGAAGGCAGGGGAATGAACAGAACCGAAAGTGGCCGCGCTCCGCGAACCGGTCGCCACGGTTCGCTGCCGCGGATCTCGTGGTTGCCCGGGGCTCGATGGCCTAGCACCCGGGCCCCGCGATTTGCGAACGCTGTGCGTCCTCCAAGGATGCCCCGAACCTGTGTTAACCGTGC
Organism: uncultured Hyphomicrobiaceae bacterium; assembly: GCA_937873575.1. GTDB lineage: Bacteria > Pseudomonadota > Alphaproteobacteria > Rhizobiales > Hyphomicrobiaceae > JAEUMD01. Next base: position 788 of record CALMPK010000446.1, on the reverse strand, counting down.
TTCTGATGCCGGGGATGTTCGGGTTTCCAGAAATTGGGACGGCGCACGTCGCATAGGCTCTAGCGCCGGCTGAGTATTCCCGGATAAAATACTGTTATCACTGTTTCAATCGTGGCGTCTGTCGTGGGTGGCTCGGAATGTTCGGCGTAAGACTGCTCGTGGTCGGCTCGTTTCTCGGCGCCGCCTATGGGGCCGTGAGCGGCGAGCCGGCCGACGCGGGCCGCGACATCGCGCTGATCGGTGGCAGTGCGCTCGCCGCGATCGAGGAACGGTTGAACACGCCCGAGGCCGCGGTGCCGCCGCTACCTGCCCGGCGCGTGCTCGCCGCGGCGCGCGCCGGGGACATCGCTCGCGACGGCGGACTGGCCGCGCCCGCGGGAGCCACCGTCACTCCCGTCGCGGGGCCCTCCATATCGCGCGTCGAGATCGCGACCGATGGTACGGCGCGCTTTGCCGGCATCGGTTCCTCGGGCGCCGAAGTGATCCTGCGGCGGAACGGCGTGTCGCTGGGATCGGCGGTCGCCGACCGCGGCGGCAACTGGCAGCTCGAGGTCGAGCGGCGGCTCGGCGCAGGCGAGCATCTGATCGAGGCCGTATCGCAAGCCCCGGGTGGCGCGCGCCAGGTCACCGGCAGCGATGTTCGCATCGCCATCCCGAGACAATTCGAGGGCGGGCCGCTGGTGGCCTTCGAGCGCCCTGCAGCGGAGACGGCCCGGGAGCGCAAGGCGATCGAGGCGGACATGCGCCAGCGGACCGGCGAGATCGCGCAGGCGCCGCCCGCTGCGCCG
>CALMPK010000445.1 GCA_937873575.1 uncultured Hyphomicrobiaceae bacterium | reverse complement strand
CCACGACCAGCTTGTCACCCTGCTTCTCGACCAGCTTGATCTTGCCGGTCAGCATCATGACGGTTGTGAGGTGGAGCTGCGAGATGTAGATCATCTGCTGCGGCGTCCACTGCTTCTTGTCGGTCTCGCGCTTCATCATCGAGCGATAGTTCATGACCTGATCGGCCGGCAGGTTGCAGACCTGGGCATGGGCCGAGACGCGGCCGACACGGATGATCTCGCGGGCGAGATCGGCCGGCACCATGACTTCGTCCTTCTTCTTCTTGTCGACCTCGACGACCTCGCCGTTCGGCTTGGTGAATCGGGTCGGCACGAGTGACCAAGCGTACTCCATGAAGGTTCGAACCGACTTCTCGCTCAGCTCCTGCGCCGAAGCCGGCGTCGCCACCGCCATCGCCGCCGCAAGCGCCGCGGCCGCCAACGCACGGACTACGGGCGCCCCAGCCGCCCCGGTCGCGCGCGTCAGTGCCAAGATCCCCAAATTCGCCATTTTCCGCTTCTCCGTCTGACCCGAATGCGCCCTAAGCATCGAGGCCGCCTCGCTTTTTGTTCTGTCCAACGTGGCAGTCTTCCAGGTTGAGCCTGGGCCGGCGCCACCGGCCGCCGGGCCGGATTCGCCGCCTCACGCGATGCAACGCCGCTCCGTGCCCGCACTCACCACACACGGAGCGCCGAGCCATGTCAGGGTTGTCCATCACACCAGACTTTGCCGCGGCATCGCTCTGCTCAAAACGTGTCTTGAATATGGCACCCTATGTGGACGACTTGGGACCACCGCCCCGCCCCCGGGAGAGCGTGGCAACAATACCACGAAGCGTCCGCACCTCCTGCGCGGTGGGCGCCATCCGCGTCAGCATCGTACGCACGTTTCGGACGACCGAAGGGCGCCGGTGCGGCGGATTGAAGAAGCCGCTTTCGTCGAGCGCTCCCTCGAGGTGCCCGAACAGCCCCAGCAATTCCTCCTTGGTCGCAGGCCTGTCGTCACCGAGGTTCAGCCCTTCTTCCACAGGACGTTCGTAGGTGGTCACCCGGCCGAGGCTCTGGCGCGGGTCCGTCCGCATCCATTCGTAGCCGAGGATCAGCACCGCCTGCGCCAGATTGAGCGAGGCGAAGCGCGAATTCACCGGAATCATGATGAGGGCGTCGGCGTTGGCGACCTCGTCGGTCTCGAGTCCGTTGCGCTCGCGCCCGAACAACAGACCGACGCGCTCGCCGGCCCCGATCCGCCGCCGCATCTCCGCGATCGCCGCGGCCGGCGTCATCACGGGCTTTCGGAGGTCGCGCTGACGCGCCGTCGTCGCCGCCAGCCAGTTCACATCTGCAATGCCGGCTTCGAGGCTGGGGACGGCGACCGTATCGTCGATGACGTAGTTGGCCCCCGACGCGGCAATGCGCGCCTTCTCGTTGGGCCAGCCGTCGCGGGGTTGGCCGAGCCGCAGCTCGTCGAGACCAAAGTTGGCCAGGGCCCGCGCGCCCATGCCGATGTTGTCGGCGAGCTGCGGCTCCATGAGGATCACCGCCGGGCTCTCGCCGCTGCCATGGAAGGGGCTGCCCTGGATGTGCGCCCTGCGGATGCCGTGGCGCAGCTTGCGGATGACGCGACGCGCCCAGAACCAGTAGTTCTCGCCGGACCACGTCTTCTCGAGTGCCGCCAGAGCCGGCGTAGCAATCGTTTCGCTGCCCTCGCCCACGAGGCGCACTGCCCCGTCGCCGACGACGATCTCTCTGTGGGCCCGCACGAAATCGTCGAGCGTCAACAGGCCCAAAGACTCCGTGCGGCGCTTGCATTTGGGACAGGTGACGTCCGCTCGCTCACAGGCGAGCTCGGCACAGTAGGTCAGCACCGGCTCCAGCGTGTCGCGGCCAAGGCCCGGGATGGCGAGCGCCGCCAGGCCGTCGTCGATCATCTGGTTGTGGCAGGCGTGGACGATCTCGGCGACGGGCCGGCCACCGACCACAGGCTCGCCGGCAATCGTTTCGATTTCGATGCTCATGAGGCTCCCGCCAACGCCCGCTCGGCGGACCCGCTACCCGGTCCGATGGTCGCACCAGACGGCGCCAAGGCGCCTCGGCAGGTCATCATCCCTTCCGCTGACTTGTTGCGCTGCGGCAATGTGTCTATGGTTCGCGCCGCTTCACAACCCCTCCCAGATGCACGCAGCAACAGTCCGAGGTCGAGACCCATGAAGAAGATCAAGGTGGCAGGCACCGTCGTCGAAATGGACGGCGACGAGATGACCCGCATCATCTGGCAGCTCATTAAAGACAAGCTCATCCACCCCTATCTCGACGTCAACCTCGAGTACTACGACCTCGGCATCGAGTATCGCGACAAGACCAACGATCAGGTCACGATCGACGCCGCCAACGCCACCAAGAAGCACGGCGTGGCCGTGAAGTGCGCGACCATCACACCCGACGAGGCGCGCGTCAAAGAGTTCAACCTCAAGGAAATGTGGAAGAGCCCGAACGGCACCATCCGCAACATCCTCGGTGGCGTCATCTTCCGCGAGCCCATCATCTGCCGCAACGTGCCGCGCCTGGTACCCGGCTGGACGCAGCCGATCGTCATCGGCCGTCACGCTTTCGGCGATCAGTACCGCGCTACCGACTTCAAGTTCCCGGGCAAGGGCAAGCTCAGCATCAAGTTCGTCGGTGAGGACGGCACGGTCATCGAGAAGGACGTGTTCTCCGCGCCGGGCTCCGGCGTCGCGATGGCCATGTACAATCTCGACGAGTCGATCCGCGATTTCGCGCGCGCCTCGCTCAACTACGGCCTGATGCGCGGCTGGCCCGTGTACCTCTCGACGAAGAACACGATCCTCAAGGCCTACGACGGCCGCTTCAAGGACATCTTCGAGGAGGTCTACCAGGCCGAGTTCAAGGCCGAGTTCGACAAGAAGAAGATCGTCTACGAGCACCGCCTGATCGACGACATGGTGGCCTCCGCCCTGAAGTGGTCGGGCGGCTACGTGTGGGCGTGCAAGAACTACGACGGCGACGTGCAGTCCGACACCGTGGCGCAGGGCTTCGGCTCGCTCGGCCTGATGACCTCGGTGCTGATGACGCCCGATGGCAAGACGGTCGAGGCCGAGGCGGCGCACGGCACGGTGACGCGCCACTATCGCGAACACCAGAAGGGCAAGGACACGTCGACCAACTCGATCGCCTCGATCTTCGCCTGGACCCGCGGCCTCTCGCATCGCGCCAAGCTCGACGACAACGCCGAGCTCGACCTGTTCGCCAAGACGCTCGAGCGCGTCTGCGTCGAGACGGTCGAGGCGGGCCACATGACGAAGGATCTCTCGCTGCTCGTCGGCCCGGACCAGAAGTGGCTGACGACGACGGGCTTCCTCGACAAGGTCGACGAGAACCTGAAGAAGGCGATGGGCGCGGCCTGAGCCGTTTCCTCGCACGCACTTCGTTGCGACGGGCCGGGATCATTCCCGGCCCGTTTGCGTTCTCGCTTTCGGAAATATCGGCTGTCGGTCTTCATGCACCGAACAAGAGCACCGGCAACCTCGAAACGCCGAGCACCCTTCCACTGCTATCCGAGATCGTCCAGCGCTCCCGGCGCTGGCTCAGCGAGCACGAAGCCATACATGACGACGGCCGGACATCGCTGCCCGGCCGCCTGACGTTTCATACTCGTGATCGCGCCATCGAAAGGCGCCAGCGCACCACGATTCGAGCTTACGCCCGCCCCGCGACATCCGGCGGCACGGCCTCGTCGCGCAGCATGGCGATGGCTTCGTCGAGGCCCATCACCTGGTTCTTGTCGGAGCCGAGACGTCGGATCGACACCTTGCGCTCCTCCGCCTCGCGCTTGCCGACGACCAGCAGCACGGGCACTTTCTCGAGCGAGTGCTCCCGGACCTTCAGGTTGATCTTCTCGTTCCTGAGATCGATGTCGGTCCGCAGCCCCGCCGCCTTCAACGCCGCCTGCACTTCTCCCGCATAGCCGTCCGCGTCCGAGACGATGGTGGCGACCACCGCCTGCACCGGCGCGAGCCAGAGCGGGAAGTGACCGGCAAAGTTCTCGATCAGGATGCCGGTGAAGCGCTCCAGGCTGCCGAACATGGCGCGATGGATCATGACGGGCGTGCGCTTCTGCGACTGCTCGTCGATGTAGAACGCGCCCAAGCGGCCAGCGAGGTTGAAGTCCACCTGCGTCGTCCCGCACTGCCAATCGCGGCCGATGGCGTCCTTCAGCACGTATTCGAGCTTCGGACCGTAGAACGCGCCCTCACCCGGGTTGATCGCGGTCTTGACCCGGCCGTTCGAGCGCTTCGTCACCTCGTCGAGCACGTCGCTCAATGCCTTCTCGGCCTTGTCCCAAAGCTCGTCCGAGCCGACCCGCTTCTCCGGCCGTGTCGACAGCTTGATGAACACGTCCTCGAAGCCGAAGTGGCCGTAGATCGAGAGCATCAGATCGTTGATCGCGAGGCACTCGCGCATGATCTGATCCTCGGTGACGAAGATATGCGCGTCGTCCTGCGTGAAGTGGCGCACGCGCAGCATGCCGTGCAGCGCGCCCGAAGGCTCGTAGCGGTGCACCTTGCCGAACTCGGAGATCTTCAGCGGCAGGTCGCGGTAGCTCTTCAGCCCATGCTTGAAGATCTGCACGTGGCCCGGGCAGTTCATCGGCTTACAGCAGAACACGCGCTCGTCGGGGAGCGTCGTCGTAAACATGTTCTCGCCGTAGTTCTCCCAGTGACCCGAGAGCTCCCAGAAGTGCTTCTCCATCATGTCGGGAGAATTCACCTCCATGTAGCCGGCGGCCTGCTGGCGGCGGCGCATGTAGGCGATGAGCGTCTGGAACAGCGTCCATCCCTTCGGGTGCCAGAAGATCGAGCCCGGCGCCTCCTCCTGGAAATGGAACAGATCCATCTCGCGCCCGAGCTTGCGGTGGTCGCGCTTCTCCGCCTCCTCGATCTGCTTCAGGTGCGCGTCGAGCTCGTCCTGCGTCGCGAACGCGGTGCCATAGATGCGCTGGAGCTGCGGGTTGTTGCTGTCGCCGCGCCAGTAGGCGCCCGCGAACTTGGTCAGCTTGAACGCCTTGCCGATAGCGCCGGTCGAGGTCATGTGCGGGCCACGGCAGAGATCGAGCCAGGCGCCCTGCTTGTAGATCTTGAGCTCCTGGTCGGCGGGGATCGCGTCGACCAGCTCGACCTTGAACTGCTCGCCCTTGTCCTTGAAGTGCCGCTTCGCCTCGTCGCGGCTCCACACTTCCTTGGTGAAGGGCGCGTTCCTGGCGATGATCTCGCCCATCTTCTTCTCGATGCGCGGCAGGTCTTCCGGCGTGAAGGG
>CALMPK010000444.1 GCA_937873575.1 uncultured Hyphomicrobiaceae bacterium | reverse complement strand
GGCGCACGCCATTCTCGATCGCGCCGTTCTCGGAGATCGAGCCGCACCACTACGAGCCGGCCCTCGCCTTCGCGTTTCAGCGCAACAAGGCCGAGATCCGCGCCATCGCGGACAATCCGGCGAAGCCGACCTTCAACAACACGATCCTCGCGCTCGAGAAGAGCGGCAAGCTGCTCTACGACATCTCGAACGTCTTCCACGTGCTCGAAAGCGCCAACTCGACCGACGAGCTGCGCTCGATCGCTCGCCGCCTTTCACCGCAGTTCGCTGCGCACTACACGCAGATCCTGCTCAACGCCAAGCTGTTCCAGCGCATCGACGCGCTCCACGAGCGGCGCCACCGCCTGAAACTCGATCCCGAGCAGTTGCGGCTCGTCGAGCGCACGCATCTCGGCTTCGTGCGATCCGGCGCGCAGTTGAAGCCGCGCGAGAAGAAGCGCGTCGCCGAGATCAACGAGCGCATCGCGACCCTCGTCACGCAGTTCATGCAGAACGTGCTGAAGGACGAGCAGTCCTGGCATCTGGTGCTCGACAGCGAAGCCGACCTCGCCGGCCTTCCCGAAGGCTTCCGTGCCAGCGCCGCGCGCGCGGCCGAGGAACGCGGCCTTGCCGGCAAGCACGTTATCACGCTCGCCCGCTCGAGCGTAGAAGGCTTCCTGACGTTCTCCGCGCGCCGCGATCTGCGCGAGCAGGCCTTCGGAGCGTGGATCAAACGCGGCGCCAATGGCGGCGACAGCGACAACCGCACGATCCTCGCTGAAATCGTCGCCTTGCGTCAGGAGTACGCACGTCTGCTCGGCTACGAAACGTATGCCGCTTTCGCGCTGTCCGACACCATGGCGAAGACGCCCCTCGCCGTCGGTGGCCTGTTGAACGAGGTGTGGGATCACGCGCTGACACAGGCAAACGAGGAGCGCGCGGCGCTTGCCGAGGCGGCGCGGAGCGAAGGCTCCAACGAGGCGATCGCCGGCTGGGACTGGCGCTACTACGCGGAGAAAGTACGCAAGGCGAAGTTCGATCTCGACGAGGCGGAGCTGCGCCCCTACCTGCAGCTCGACAACGTCATCACCGCGGCCTTCGCGTGCGCGCGCCGCCTGTTCGGCATCACCTTCCAGCCGCGCGACGATCTGCCGGGCTATCACCCCGACGTCCGCACCTTCGAGGTGAAGGACCGGCGCGGTCAGCACGTCGGCATCTTCATGGGTGACTACTTCGCGCGGCCGGGCAAGCAGTCCGGCGCGTGGATGACGAGCCTCAAGAGCCAGCACAAGATCGGCAAAGGCTCGCGCCCGATCATCCTCAACGTCATGAACTTCGCGAAAGGCGCCGAAGGCCAGCCGGCACTGCTGTCGTTCGACGACGCCCGCACCTTGTTCCACGAGCTCGGCCACGGGCTGCATGGCTTGCTGTCAGACGTCACCTACCCGTCGCTCTGGGGCACCTCGGTCTCGCGCGATTTCGTCGAGCTGCCGTCGCAGCTCTACGAGCACTGGCTGATGCAGCCCGCGGTGCTCAAGGAATTCGCGCTCCACTACAAGACGGGCAAGCCGATGCCGGCAAAGCTGCTGCATCGCCTGAAGGCGGCGCGCAACTTCAACCAGGGTTTCGCGACGGTCGAGTACACCGCCTGCGCGCTGGCCGACATGAAGCTCTACGCCAGCGACGCGCCGGCGGGCTCGATGATCGACATTTCTCGTTTCGAGGCGGATGTGCTCGCCGAGATCGGCATGCCCAAAGAAATCGTGATGCGCCATCGGCTGCCGCACTTCATGCACATCGTCGGCGGTTATGCGGCGGGCTACTACAGCTACATGTGGTCCGAGGTCATGGATGCCGACGCCTTTGCCGCGTTCGAGGAAGCGGGTGACATCTTCGACGCGAAGACCGCGCAGAAATTGAAGCGGCACATCTACGCCTCCGGCAACCGCCGCGATCCGCATGACGCTTACGTGGCGTTCCGCGGTCGCGCGCCGTCGACGGCGAGCCTGCTGAAGAAGCGCGGATTCCTCACCGCCACGCCTGGTGCATGACCCGCGTCTGGTTTCGCTGCTCCCCTGACGGCGGAGACGTTGCTGCGCGGGTAGATCGCGGCCAAGGCCGCACGGCTCATCAGCGAAGGCTCAGATCGACCAGAGATGAAAAAGGCCCGGTGGAAACAACGGGCCTTCGTTCTTTTCCCATCATCAGATTCGATGCGAAGTGCGGGCGTAGAGCCTTCGCCCCTTCACCACCCCATCCAGGCGGCGCCGATGATCGGGCCTGTGGTGCCCTGCTGCATGACCACGGCATAGCGATAGGTGCCGGGCTTCATGAACGTCTGAGATGGTAGCTGCAGGCGCATCGCCTCGCCGTTCCACAGACCGATCGGCGTCATCTCCTCGACGACGTTGTAGTACTTCAGCGTCTTGCCGTGGTTCTCGCCTTTCGGGATCGTCACCTCGGCTTCGCGCTGGACGGCGGCGAGCCAGAGCGTCGCCTCGTTGCCACGCGCGCCGTTCGGCCGGTCCGGGTCCGCAGGGTTCGCCGCGGCGGCCTCGACGATGAGCACGTTGCTGGCGCGCCAGAACCGCATTGCGACGCGCCGGTGATTGAACTCCATGGTCGTGCGCGCGATTTGCCGTTCGATCGCCGCGGCGTCGGAGCCGATCGCATGACCGCTGCCGTTGACGACGACCTGCGGCGTGTAAACGGCACCGTCGCCGCGCGCCTTCGCGTAAGCGCGCTGACGCTCGGAGTTCTTCGACGAGGCGAGCGTATCCTTCCAGCCGAGATAATCCCAGTAGTCGACCGGCAGCGACAGCGCCACCACGTCCTTGCGATCGACATAGGACTTGAACAGGGCGTCGGCCGGGGGACACGACGAGCAGCCCTGCGAGGTGAAGAGCTCGAGCACGGCGGATACGGGCGTCTGGTCGGAACCGTCGCCGGCATTCTCGGGCTTGCCGTCCGTCGGCGATGACTGCGCGGCAATCGCCACAGGCAGCACCAGCAGGACCGCAAGCACCGCGACGGCGAACTCCGCAAGAAGAGTGCCTGCCGTGGCGGCCCGGCGCGTCCGGCTCGCGGGCGAGCAACGTTCGGGACGTGGTCTCATGGGATCCTTTCGGCAATCCGGAACAGCTCAAGTCTATGCATGCGGGTATCAATTGCGAGTAACGATTGGGTGACGCCGCGCCCCCCCGGGCAGGAGCGTATGCGGCTGGTTCCCCTGTCGGGTCACAGGCCAAATCAAATGCCGGATGAGCGAAGGGCGGCCACCCGTGCCGGCAGCCGCCCTTCGCCTTGTGCTCCGAACCGGTCGGCTCGCTGCCCTATCAGGCGGCGAGGTTCCTCAGGACGTAATGCAGAATACCGCCGTTCTTGAAGTACTCGATCTCGTCCAGCGTATCGATGCGGCAGAGAATCGGCACTTGGCGCTTGGAGCCATCGGCCGCGGTGATCTCCGCCGACATCATCTGGCGCGGCTTCACCGTGGCGAGGCCGGG
>CALMPK010000443.1 GCA_937873575.1 uncultured Hyphomicrobiaceae bacterium | reverse complement strand
CGCCAGTGCTAGCTTTTCGTACCGTCACTTATTGCACTGAAAACGAGGAGACCCCTAAACGGCGCAAAAAATGATGAACACGTGTTGCCTATTCTCAGTGGCTCGATGGCGGTCGCGGGCTAGCGCCCTTCTCGAAGATCGAATAGAGAGCAAATGCCGAGCCGGACAGTATGCTGTCGCGGCGGCGCATGAGCAGGACATCCTGGATCGGTTGCCGGTCGACGACCGCGATTGAAGCTACCTTGCCTTGTCCGACGGCATCTGCTGCCGGTGGGCACAGTGCCAGCAGATCGGAGTCCGCGACATTCGCAACGGCATCAACGAAGGATTCGCAGACCATTGCGACATGGGGCCGCGGCAGCCCGATATTTCTGAACATAGAAGCAAGGCTCGAGTCGCCATGCTCCAAAGGCCCGCATACGATCCAGTCGCAATTCGAAAGATCACGCAGTCGCGTGGCGCCTCGAAGTGGATGGTCCACGCGAGCAATTATCACTGATTGATGCCGCGAAATGACCTGAGTATCGAGCGAGGTATCCACTACGCCGTCCAGCATCGGGCACACGATGAAGTCGAGCTTGCCGGTCAGCAACTCCGACACGAGTCGGGAATACGGACCACTTGCGCAACGGACGACCACTCCGCTGTGGCGATGTCGGAATTCGCGCAAGGCGGCGGGCGCGAGTAAAAACCCGGCGAGCGGAGACGCGCCGAACGAGACCGAGCGTTGTCCCTTGCCACCCGGAGAGACCTCTAATTGGGCCAGCTCGCCCTCGGACAAGATGAGTTGGGCGCGAGCCAGCAGCACCTTCCCGGCCTCAGTCAACGATATACCGAGAGCGCCGCGGCGCAGCAACTCGGTTCCAACGGAAATCTCGAGCCGCTTGATAGACTTGGACAGAGAGGCTTCGCTCTTGCCTTCCGCATGGGCCGCCCGCCTTAGGGAACCGTGCTCGACCGACGCAACAAAATCTCGGAGTTGCTGAAGCGTCAAGCATGCCTCCTAAGTCGCGGGGCAGTGCATCACTGCTTTTCCAGCTTCATTTCCACGAAGGAAGCCTCCCATCGCCGCGATTCCGCTTTCAGCATCCTGTCGACCTCGGCGGGTGATCCTGCTGCCTCGGGATAGATGCCAAGATCCTCGAGGCGCTGTTGGATCGTCGGATCCCGCAAAGCCTGTGCAGCGGCATGATTGAGTTGATCGAGCACAGGTCCCGGGGTTCTAGCCGGTGCGAGTAGCGCATACCAGGAAAGAACTTGCGCTTGAGAGTAGCCTTCCTCGGCCAGTGTAGGCACGTTCGGGATCAAATCCAGTCGCTTCGCAGCAACGACCGCCAGCGCCTTAAGCTTGCCCGATTTGATGTAGGGCAAAGCGGTGGAGAGTGGCAGCATTGCGAACGCCAGGTCACCTTGCAGCAGTTGCGGCAGTCCCTGTGGCGTCCCCTTGTACGGAATCGCGACGATGTCCATATTGGCCGCGCGCTTGAGCAGTTCCGTGTTCAGGTGCATCGATGTTCCCAGTCCGGGCATCAGGTAGTTGAGCTTGCCAGGCTTAGAGCGCGCAAGCGCCACGAAAGCGCGGAGGCTTTCGACCTTGAGCGAGGATGGGACAACCGCGACCACTGGCGCGGTGGCAAGCATCGCGACCCCGGAAAAGTCGGCCACGGGATTCCAGCGAACATCGGCCTGCAGCAGGGGATTGGTGACGTGGCTCAGGGTAGCAAGCAACAACGTGTAGCCGTCGGATGCGGCCTGCGCGACATAGGCGGTACCTATTGCGCCGTTCGCGCCTGGCTTAGGATCGACCAAGACCGGCTGGTTGAGTGCGATCGACATCCCTTGACTCAGCAGGCGTGCAGCGAGATCGGGTGTTCCGCCAGCGGGAAAAGGCACCACGATGGTGACCGGGCGTGACGACGCCAGCTGTGCATAGACGGATATGCCCGATGCGACCAAGGACGCTGCCAGCAGGCTGCGAAGAACGCGTCGGACGTACGAGTCGAAGTTCATCTGTGTCTCCTCTTAATCCCTGTGGGGGTCCGACATAGTCAGTCGAATTGAAGCTCGTCGAGTATCGCCTCTAGGGGCAGGTCACGCGGGCGAGTTATCGCATATGCCTTGCCGCGAAATAGGCCTGCGTCGGAAGACATAGCAAAGGCAGCCCCCTGTTCAAGCTCACTCGCCAACCGAAGCAATGTCCGGCGGCACTGTACAAGCGGAAAATCCGACTTGACTAGCTTCTCGAGACTCCGGTCATGAATCTTTCCCTGGCTCTCTTGAATGGCCAGATCCTGCAACTGCGCACTCGGGATTCCCGTAAATGACTTGCTCTGCTTTTCGCGATCCTGAAGGTAGTCGTTCTCCCGGCTTCCACGAGGATTGAATGTGCCAGGTATGAGCTCGGCATAGTCGAACGCACCATCGCTGTACCCGCTAATCTCAGATTTTGTGAGCGGGCGGTCTTGGTGGTAGCGGATGCGGTACCACCAGCAGTTCTCATCGTCTATTGGGATAAAAGCATTGGCGCGACAGACATTGCCAACTTCCGTTGGCACAACCACGAAGGCAGGTGCAAGCCAGCGCGCGATCCGCCAGAAATAGGCATCGTCCCCAGCATTTCGGCGCGCGGCGATTCGCATACCGTAGGCGGTAGGGGTAGTGGATATCGTGGGCTTCCCGTCATCGTTGGCGAAGCGGATCAGTTCCCCAATCCCAAAGACATCGGCACCGCCAGCGGATTCTTTGTGCAGAAAGGAGATGTGCGAATAGTCGATGCTTCCTTCAAGTGCCTGGAGGTAGTTGCATTTCATCAGACATTTTGATATGTACACATGTGAAAGGGGAAGGGTGCAGAAGTCGAATTCCGGCGGAGCGGGCTGCCGTTCGGGCGGTCCCATCCAGACCCAAACGACTCCCCCCTGCTCGATCACCGGGTACGCAGCCACCGGCCGGCTCTTGGCTAACTCGCAGCCGTTCTCCTCGGTTGGAATATCGACGCAGCTGCCATTCACATCGAATTTCCAGCCGTGATAAATGCAACGCAATCCACCTTGCTCATTTCGCCCATAGTACAACTCAGCGCGCCGATGCGGGCAGTGAGCGTCGAGCAAGCCGACCCGATTGTCGCTGTCGCGAAACGCGACCAGATTCTCGCCGAGGATGCGGACGCGAACCGGAGGACAGTCTGGCCGTGGCAGCTCGCTCGACAGGAGAGCAGGGAGCCAAAAATGTCGGAACAATCGGCCGACAGGGGTGTCGGATGCAGTCTGGGTGAGCATGAAGTTGTCGTCGCGCACGTGGAGACCTTTCGGGGTGAGGATCGGCGAGGTGCAAGAAGCTTATCGAGGCCTTGGCGGCGTTAGTTGGACAAGTTAATCCAAGCGATGCCTCTAAGCTATCACGCCACCTGCGGGCCGGCGGCGTCACCCAAATGCCATCTTTTGTCGGTCCGACTCGCGACGTCTCGTCCCGAGAGCAGCTACCT
>CALMPK010000442.1 GCA_937873575.1 uncultured Hyphomicrobiaceae bacterium | reverse complement strand
CTCGGCGACGTTCTGCTCGGTGCGCTGGAGGTGGCCGAGCACGTCCGGGCTCACGCGGCGGCTGACATAGAGATACCAATCGGGGAAGCCCTGCAGCTTGCCCATCGCCGTGATGCGGACGTCCTCCATCGAGATCGACAGCGGCACTTGCCCGGCACGGACCTCGTCGAGCGCAGCGCGCGTCGGCTGGGCGAACGGCAGGCGCGCATCCTCGACGGCGGCGATCACCGGCTTGCCCCGTTCGTCGATGATGTAGGCGGCGGGCAGATCGCGCAGACCCGCTTGCGCGATAACCAGGCGCCGGAGCTGCTCGTGGTCGCCGGAAACCACCGGCGCGGCGGAATCGAGATCGCGCGCCATGTTGAGCAGGTCGTTGCGGATCACCTGACCGTGCTCTTCGACGTAAGCCTCGGCAACGCCCCGCGAATCCGCGATCAGCTCACGCACACGGCCGGAGAACCAGCCGTCCAGCGAGCGCGAGAACGTGACCGTGGCTGCCACCGCCAGCAGGAGCGCCGGAAGTGCGGCCACCAACGAGAACAGCGCGACGATGCGGATGTGCAGCCGGGCGCCGGCACTCTTGGCACGCCAGGCCCGCCACAGGCCCACCACCTGCCAGGTGATGACGCCGATCATTGCCAGGATCAGCGCGACGTTGGCGAACAGCGCGCTCCACACCACGCCGCCGCTCGGCGCGATCGGGGTAAGGCCGGTCAGGATCAGGTAGGTCGCAAAGGCGGAAACGAGCGAGAGCACGACGACCACGAAGCCGACCCAGAACGACCGCTCGCTCGGATCGAGATGGGGCATGCGCGACCGGCCACCATCGGGCGATGTTGCGCCCACTCCCTCAGCCCATGTCATCGATCAAGATCTTCCACAGTGGTGCCGGTCGACAGCGCCCGCGAACCCGGCACGACAAACCGTTGAAATTTCACTGGTTCGTCAGCAGATGCGAACGCCGGTCCCCGGACCGGCAGCGTCAGGCGAGACGCATCTGCCGCAGTGGCGCGGAGCAGGCACATTAGGACATCCCAACTGTGACATTTTCGCGACATGCCCAACGAGTAGCGCCGCAGCCACACCGCGTCAAGAAGACATACCGCTTGACCGTGCATTTGGCGGCGCTGCGGGCGGCCCCCTGACTAGGCCGCCGTCGCGTCAGGGCGAGGGAGTGCGGTAGACGCGAATATTGAGCGCCTTGATGCGCGCTCGAAGCGTGTTCCGGTTGAGCCCGAGCAGTTCCGCCGCCCGGATCTGGTTACCCCGCGTCGCGGCGAGGGCGGCGGCGAGTAGCGGCTGCTCGACCTGCCGGATGATGCGGTCGTAAAGGCCAGGCGGGGGCAGGTTCGATCCGAAGCTCGTGAAGTATCCGCCGAGATAGCGCTCGACCATTTCGGAGAGATCGCGGCCGTCGCCGGTCTGCTCGGGTGCGGGCGGCGGTGCCTGCTCGGCCAACTCCTGTTCGACGATCTGCCCCGTCAGCGTGTCCTGCGGATGCAGGGCGACGAGGCGGCGCACGAAGTTCTCGAGTTCGCGGATATTGCCCGGCCACGTGTACGACTTCAGCCGGTCGATTGCCGCCGTCTCGATCGACTTCTGGCCGAGCCCCTCGCGGGCCGCGATCCGAAGGAAGTGGCGGACGAGATCACCGATGTCGTCGAGGCGCTCGCGCAGCGGCGGAATGCGCACCGGCACCACGTTGAGGCGGTAGAACAGATCCTCGCGGAACAGACCCTGTGCGATCTGCGCCTTCAGATCGCGGTGCGTCGCCGCGATGATGCGGACGTTGGTCTTGATCGGCGTGCGGCCGCCGACGGTCGTATATTCGCCCTGCTGAAGCACCCGCAGCAGCCGCGTCTGCGCCTCGAGCGGCATGTCGCCGATCTCGTCGAGGAACAGCGTGCCGCCTTCCGCCTGCTCGAAACGCCCCTGCGTCCGCACCTGCGCGCCCGTGAACGCGCCCTTCTCGTGGCCGAAGAGCTCGCTCTCGATCAGCTCGCGCGGAATCGCCGCCATGTTGAGTGCGACGAAGGGGCCGCTTCTCCGCTTGCCATAGTCGTGCAGAACCCGCGCGACCAGCTCCTTGCCGGTGCCGCTCTCACCCGTGATCA
>CALMPK010000441.1 GCA_937873575.1 uncultured Hyphomicrobiaceae bacterium | reverse complement strand
ACGTGCGCGGCATCGTGCCGGATCAGCTCGAGTGCGGGCGCGTCGGTCCGCGCGACGAAATTGATCGTGGCGTCGCGGGAGATGGGATCGGCGAGATCTGCGAGGGCGCCGTCGAGCTGCATGGCGACGGTGCGCTTGGCGAGAGACGGCGAGATGGACTTCGCCACGTCGAGGCCGCTCGTGCCGCGCGCAACCTTGCGCTGCGCGCCATCGGGAAACGTGAGTGTGACTTCGCTGGCAGCTGCGTCAGCCATCGTGCGTGCTCCTTTCGCTCACTCGCCGCCAACCAGGTGCGGCGTAAGACGTGATGTCGGCGCCGTTCATGGCCCCGACCAAGCACCGATGTCAAGATTGGCGGCAGGATATCCGGATACCCCGCCACCTCCGCATTCCCACTAACAGCATGCCGCGAGCGAAGGCCCGTTTGCCTTCCGGGTGACGCTTCCCCGCGTGACACGATCAGCGCGGCCCCGCCTCAGACCTTGCCGAACAGAACCTGGAGCGCCTTGGCCTCGAGGCCGCGATCGCCGCGGGTTGCGCTGGAGATGCTCGCGTCGGCGCCACCGAGCGCGATACCGGCCTTCCTCAAGTCTTCGAGCAGCGTTTCGACGGGCTTTCCGGTCAAAGGTGCGACCGACTTCATCGGCGCGTTCGCGACCGCCTTCATCGCCAGCACGGGCGGCGGAAGCCCACCTCCGTCCCGTCCCACCGGCCAGAACGAACCGGCGAGCACGACGAGGCTCAGTGCGATGATGGCGACACCGGCGTTGCCCGCCGAGAAGTAGCGCTTGAACGGCGCCCAGTTGACGATGACGTGCAGCGCCGCGCCGGCGACCATGGCCCAGCCGGCCCACTCGTGCACCAGCTTGTTCAAGCCGCTGTCGGCGTGGAAGAACATCAGCACGCCGGTAACGCTCATGATGGCGAAGCTGCCGATCGTGAGGGGTGTTGCGATATTCCGCGAAATGCTCATGGAACCCTCGACTGTTTCAATGCGAGCCCTTGGCCTGCAAGCCTCGCAGGTATGACGTGGCTGGAACGGGAGGGAACCCATGATCCGTCGGCATATCCTCCGTCTGTGGCCTTCGGCCGCAAGCTGTCGCGGATCATCGCTCCAGGCCGGGGCGGCTGTTCAGCCCCCGCTAACCGCGCTTCGTCGCTCTCCGTTAAGCAAAAGCGAATAGGGTCCAAGGCGTACAACGAACGGTAAGGGCCAAGGCGCAAGCCCACGGCCACGAGGGGCGATTTCGATGCAGGTTCCGAAGCTTCTGCTCCGAAAGGGCATCATCAACAGCCAGGGACAGCGCCGCCCCGCCATCCAAATTCTCGCTTCCGTCGATCCCGGTGTGAAGGCCAAGCTCGAAGAGAGCTTCCTCACCGAGAACCTGTTCAAGCGCTCCGTCTATGCCCAGGGTCTGCCCGAGGGCACGCCTGCGCCGACGCCGACGCTCGCCCCCCACATCTCGGCGCTCTTCAAGAACGACGCCTGTCCCGAGATCACCGTGAAGACCATTCTCAACGGCCAGCTCTTCCAGGCGCAATCGCTGTGGGAGGTGAAGGCGTTCGAGTATGCCGCTTGCCGCGCCTTCGACGCGCTGGTCGACCTGATCGCAACCGTCGTCGAGCTCAACCGCGAGGTGAGCTACGAGCCGGACGCCGCCCGCCATCTCGCCGATGCCGTCGCATTCGCCGCCGATAGCGCCGCGGAGGCTGCGGCCGCTCGTGCGGCGGCGGCACCGGCCGTCGCCAACGCAGCCTGAACCGGCACACTCTGCCGGGTCGCTCTTTCGTCCCGCCGAAACGCTGCACTCCGGGCGACGTAAAAAGGCGAGAGCACGACCCCGGCACCGGCCGTTCGCCTACTCCTGCGGACCGCTGCGCCCGGTTGCGTCCTCGCCCGGCTGCGTGTCGCGCCATACCTGCCGGATATGCCGGCCCGTCCATCGCCCATAGCGCCACGGCGCGAGCGCGTGGTGCTCGCAACGGATGTCAGGCGGCGGGTCGTAGCCGGCAGAACCCCACGGATTGCAGCGCAGCACCCGCGACAGCGTCAGCCAGAAGCCTCGCCACGGCCCGTTCGTGTCAATCGCTTCGAGGCCATATTCCGAGCACGTCGGCAGATGGCGGCATTCGAGCCCCATCCACGGCTTGATGGTCCAGCGATAGAGATGGATCGGAGCCTTCAGCAGCTCCGCCGCCAGTTTCATTCCCAGGGCGTCCCGTCCTTGTGCAGGAAGTGCCAGCGACCGTCCCGCTTCTCCGCAACAAGATCCTCGTCGGGATATTCGACGCGATCTTCCTTCGACCGTGTGCCGATCTCGAGGTAGGTGGCCGGCCGGCCGCTACGGTTGACAAGGCAGTGCCCGTTGCGGTCGCCCTTCGGAAACGACGCCGCCTGCGCGATGCGCAAGACCCGTTCTCCATCCTTGGTGACGAGCGTCAGCTCGCCCTCGAGCACGTAGACGAACTCGTCCTCGTTCTCGTGCCAATGCCGGAGCGCCGAGCGCCCGCCAGGCTCGAGCGTCGTCAGATTGACGCCGAACTGCGTGAGCCCCAACCGCGCCGTCAGCGCTCGCTTGATGCGCCCCGCGACGGCGCTCTTGAAGGGCTGCGGGTAGGTGCTGCCCTCTCGCGGCGGCACGCGCATCGGATCGTCGATCACCGGCATCTCTGTCTCCCCCTGCCCAACCACTTGTCCGCGCCCGTCAGGCTTTCCGCGACTTGATCTCGTCCAGTGCCCTCTCCACGGCGTCGAACACGAGGAGCGTGGAGGCATGCCGGGCCTTGTAGCCCCGAACCGGCTCCAGCACGGCGAGGTCGGCCCAGCGTCCGCCGGGCGGTGGGCCGTTCTCCTTGAGCATCCGACGCATCGTCTCGGCGACGGCGCGGATCTCCGCCTCGGTCGTCCCGACGATCTCGCGGCCGACGACCGACGCAGCCGATTGCCCGAGCAGGCATGCTTTCACCGTTTGGCCGTAGTCCACCACCGTGTCGCCGCGCATGGCGAGATCGACGGTGATGGTGGAGCCGCACAGCTTGGAATGCGCCGTTGCCGTTGCATCGGGCGCGTCAAGCC
Source organism: uncultured Hyphomicrobiaceae bacterium (assembly GCA_937873575.1). GTDB lineage: Bacteria > Pseudomonadota > Alphaproteobacteria > Rhizobiales > Hyphomicrobiaceae > JAEUMD01. The sequence goes on along the minus strand of CALMPK010000441.1, from coordinate 6,388 downwards.
GTTCCGTGCGCGGAATAGCGGCCGCCAGCTCCAGGATGCGGTTCGAATAGATGTCGGAAAGTTGCGTCATGCCTGCTGCTGGCGCCCACGCGATTGGTTTCTGCTGACACTCGCTATATAGGGCAGATCGCCCGCGAGACGATACGCGCCGCGCCAACCCATCCACCATAGCGAAAGCCCCGCCCATGTCCGAAGCTCAAAGGCCCGCCGCCACGCCGAAGTTCGCGACCGTCGGCGACAAGGGCGCGCTGGAGACCGGCGACGTATTCGCGCCCCGCTTCGACGCCGACGGCCTCATCCCGGCCATCGTGACGGACGAGGGCACGGGCGACGTGCTGATGTTCGCATGGATGAACGCCGAGGCGCTTCACCTCACCATTTCAACCGGAATCGCGCACTTCTGGAGCCGCTCGCGCGGGAAGCTCTGGAAGAAGGGCGAGGAGAGCGGCAACGTTCTCGCCGTCGCCGACATGCTGACCGACTGCGACCAGGACGTGGTGATCGTGAAGGTCGATATCGGGGGAGCCGGGCGCGCCTGTCATACTGGTGAGAAGAGCTGCTTCTACCGTCGCGTCGTCGCGACGCCGGGAGAAGCGGCCGCCGCGCGCCTTCAGCCCCTCGCCGAGAGCGATCTCGCCAAGCGCCGAACCACCTGAACGGACCACCTGAACGGACCACCTGACCGGACCATCTGAACGGCAAGGCACGGTTGTCGCCCCTGCCAACGGCCACGACGAACTTGCCGGCACCGGAGCCATGCTGCGGTGCAGATGTCCGGCACCCTCATGCCGCGGTGCGGAAACGAATTTCCGCCGCCATCCGTATTGAGGTAGTGCCACTTTAATTTCCGAGAGCTAGCCTCAATTAATACTAACGACGTTGAGTCGTTCTGTCGCGGCACATCGCTTGCAGACCTCGTTTGCTCAGGTGCCGCTGGTGCTCATTGCGAACGACACTGGGAAAGACACAGGCAGCGACACTGGCAACGACACTGGGGCGGATAGAGGCAGCGCAGAGGGACCGCGCACACGAACGAGCAGGCTCAGCCATGGCAGCGAACGGCACGGCAAAAGGCAAGATCGGATTGGCGCTTGGCGGCGGCGCGGCACGAGGCTGGGCCCACATCGGTGTCATCAAGGCGCTCCATGCGGCCGGCATCGTGCCTGACGTCATCGCTGGAACCTCCATTGGCGCCGTCGTCGGAGGCTGCTACGCGGCCGGGCATCTCGATCACCTCGAACGGTTCGCGCGCGAGCTCACCGTGCGCCGCGTGTTCGGCTACCTCGACTTCAATTTCGCCGGCACCGGTCTCATTTCGGGGCAAAAGCTCTGCCAGCGGCTGCAACACGACCTCGGCGATCGCACCATCGACAGCCTGCCGCGCAAGTTCACCGCCGTTGCGACCGAGATCGGCTCGGGCCACGAGGTCTGGCTGTCCCGCGGCGGCCTGGTGACGGCGATGCGCGCGTCCTACGCCCTCCCCGGCATCTTCCGCCCCGTGAAGATCGACGGCCGCTGGCTGTTCGACGGCGCGCTCGTCAACCCCGTCCCGGTGACGGTCTGCCGGGCGCTCGGCGCGCGCTATGTCATCGCCGTCAACCTCAACAACGACAGCTACACGCGCGGCACGGTGATGCCTCACCTCGAGGCCTTCCCCCATCCGGAGGAAGAGGTGATGGAGGAGGAAGCCCCGCGCGGGCGCGGCAGCGCCGCCATGCGCCGCCTGCTCCAGCGCCAGTTCTTCGGCCGCGGCGACGACAGCCCCGGCATCTCGACCGTGATGGTCGACGCCTTCAATATCGTCCAGGACCGCATCTCGCGCTCGCGGCTCGCCGGCGATCCGCCCGACGCGATGATCTCGCCGCGCACCGATGGCATCGGCCTGTTCGATTTCCACCGAGCGGACGAGCTGATCCGCGCCGGCGAAGCGGCAGCCAAGCGCGAGATCGACGATCTCCTGCATGAGATCGAGGCGCGGCGCACGCACCGCCAACTCGCGCCGCAGCCTTCGATGTAACGACGGCAACGGCACCCGGCGGTGCGGACGGCCCAGCGCCGAACTGGATATCTCCGCCGCGCCCGCGTCGTATCTCGCTTTGCGAGATATTCTTCACGAGACGCACAGCGCCTTCGCTCGACCAGGGGAAGCCGCTCGTGGCTCCCCCGATCGCTCAAGCGATCGAATAGTGATCGCACCCGGCCTCAGCCCGTGGCCAGATACTCGCGCATCGCCGTGACCTCAAGCTGCACGGCGGCGATGTGATGCTTGACCACGTCGCCGATGGAGATGATACCGGCGAGCTTGCCGTCCACGACCACCGGAACGTGACGGAAGCGGCCCTGGGTCATGACTCCCATCATCTCGTCGAGCGAATGCTGCTCCGAGCAGGTGACGACGTTTTTGGTCATCAGGTCGGAAACGGGGCGGCGCAGAATTTCGATGCCCTTTTCTCCGATGCCGCGCACGATGTCGCGCTCGGAGACGATGCCCTGCACCGCGCCTGCCTCGTTGACGATGACCAGCGCGCCGATGCGCTTGGCTGCAATCGCACGGGCGACGTCCTCTACGGAATCCTCGGCACGCGCCGTCGTGACGAGACGGCCCTTGGCTTTCAGGATCGCGGCGACATTCATTAAGGCCTCCGGTATTCGGTGCGCCACGCCCGGCGCACGCAGTTTGATCAAAGGGGGGGCGGGTTGCCAACGGGTCCACGACCACCACCGCGGCGGGCGGCTCGAACCCATCGCGCGCGATCACGGACCATCGCCGGTCCGTTATCGTGCGACAAACTGTCAAGCAACGCAAGCGGATGGCTACCGCCAGCATGATCGCACCAGCCAGCACGGTAACCGGCCAGCCCAGGGGCCAATTCACAGTGCCGAGGCCGCCTCAGTGAATTGTCTCGACCACCCGCAGCTTGGGTCGGCGTGGCTCGCCCCGGTCGAAGAACCCGAACGTCAGCAAACCGGCGAAATATCCGCCGAGGTGCGCCTCCCAAGCGATGCCCGCGCCGTCCGTGTCACCGGGAACACCCCAGCCGCCCGATGCGAGCAGATTGAGGAAGATCAGAAAACCGGTGGCGATCAGCACGCGTCGGTCGGTCAGTGCTTGCCCGAGGGGCATCAACGGCACCGAGCGGGGCGCCACCCGCAGCCGTCCGATGCCGCCGTAATCCATCGCGGTGAAGAGGAACCGCATCGTGCCGCCCATGAGCCCGGCGACCGCACCGGAAGCGCCGATCATCGGAATTCGCGCGCCGAGGTTGAAAATCATGAACGTCGCCGTGGCGACAAGGCCGGTGAAGAGCGCGAACATGACGAAGCGGAACGCACCGATGCGCATGGCGATGGCACCACCGAACGCCAGCAGCCACAGGCCGTTGAACATCACGTGCATCAGGTTGCCGTGCAACAGCATATGCGTGATCGGCGAGGTGAACATGGCGAGTGTGCCGCCGGGCAGCGCATCGGCATCGCCTGAGTAGCGCGAAGGTACGAAAGCGCCTGCGATCACCAGCCAATTGTCGGTGTCGACCGGCAGCAGCACACGTACGACGTGAATTCCGGCCATCACTGCGAGGAGGGCGACCACTACGCCCGGCACGTTGAACAACGGCTCGGATCTCTGCACGTCAAACTCCAAGTCTCGATTCGCCGCAGATCGGCAACGTCCGCGTGGGGACTGGGCGCCATAGGCAGGCCGCGCCCCACAGAGCCCGTGCATAGCACGCCCGAAACCGGCTGAGCGTGCATTCTCGTTGACGCTGCCGCCGCAGGTTCAGGTCCACGGGTGCGACCGTTGGGCGGCCTCGTGAGAGATGGCCGCCTCGGAGACGGGTACCTTGGAAGAATCGTCGTCCTGTCGCGGCGACCCATCATGCGTCGACGAGCCCCGCGATCGCCGCCTGGCCGAGAGACAACCCGCCATCGTTGGCCGGAACGTGGCGGTGCGTCAGCACCGTGAGACCCCGGGCGGCCAGGTCCGACACAAGCCCTCCCAACACCAAACGGTTCTGAAAGACGCCGCCGGAGAGCGCCACCGTGTCGATGCCGCGCGCCAGGGCGAGCGATGCGGCGAGTTCCGCGATGCCCGCGATCAAGCCGTGATGGAACCGTGCGGCCATCGCCGCTGGCGGAACGCCCGACGCGAGATCGTTCAAGATCGCCTCGACCATCGGACGAAACGACAGCACACGCGGTTTGCCGCCGGTTTCGCCCGCTTTCACCAAGGCAGGGTAGCCGTTTTCCGTCGCCATAAGCGGTCCGGCCAGCGCCTCGAGCGCCATCCCGGCCTCGCCTTCGAAGCTCTGGCGCTCGCGGCAGACGCCGCTCAGCGCGGCGACCGCATCGAACAGCCGGCCAGCAGAAGACGTGTATGGCGTATTGATCGAGCGTTCGATCATCCGCTCGATCATGGCTAACGGCTTTCCCCGCAGCCACGCGAACTCCCCGCGCTCGCCGAGGCGTGCAACGTCCTCCATGGCGCGACCCGAATGGAGCAAGGCGACGGCGTTGCGCCATGGTTCGCGCGCCGCCTGCTCGCCACCGATCAAAGGGAACGGTTCGAAATGCGCGACCCGCTCGGACTGGCGGTAGCCGCCGACCAGGAACTCTCCACCCCATATCGTCCCGTCGTCGCCGAGGCCCGTGCCGTCGAGCACGATCCCGAGCACACCGCCTGCGTCGCAAGGGTAACGATTGTCGGCGAGCACGGCGGCGAGATGCGCGTGATGGTGCTGCACCGGAACGAGTGGCACGCCCAGTTCAAGCGCGAGGCGCCGTCCGAGCCGTGACGACATGTAGTCGGGATGCGCGTCTATCGCGATACGGTCGGGCGTGAATTCGTAGATGCGCCGGTAGAGCGCAAGCGTCGCCTCGAACTCCTCGAACGTACGCACGTCCTGCAGATCGCCCAGGTGCTGCGACAGCGTCGCGGTCCCGTCGCGCAGAATCGCGAATGTCGATTTGAGCTCGCCTCCCATCGCCAGCACGCGGGGCCGGTGCGCGAAGTCTTGCGGCAGAGCGATGTGATCCGGTGCATATCCACGCGCCCGGCGCAGATAGGATGGGCCTTGCGGATCGGCGCGCACGACGCTGTCGTCGAGCCGGTTCACGATCTCGCGGTCATGCATCACGAACACGTCGGCGATGGCGGCAAGCCGTGCCCGAGCGTCCTCGTTGGTGATCGCCTGCGGCTCCTCCGAACGATTACCCGACGTCATCACGAGAGGCCCACCTACCGCGCGCAGCAGCATGTGATGCAGCGGTGTGTAGGCCAGCATCACGCCGACGCGGCTCTGTCCTGGCGCAACATCGTCGGCGATCTCAGCGTGCTCGTGGCGCTCAAGAAGAACGATCGGCGCCGCTGGCGACATCAATAGTGTTCGTTCCGCCGAGTCGACATGCGCGAGGGCCTCGGCGGCGGCGATGTCGGCCACCATGATCGCGAGAGGCTTTGCCGGCCGCGCCTTGCGCCGGCGCAACTCACGCACTGCTTCCGCATTGCGAGCGGCGCAAGCGAGATGAAAGCCGCCAAGCCCCTGGATGGCGAGAATTGCCCCCGATGCGACGAGTTCTGCGCCCTTATCGCCCGCATCGCCTCCTATCCCGCCCCCCCCCGCAGCCCCGAGCCACAACCGCGGGCCACAATCCGGGCAGGCGTTCGGCTGCGCGTGAAAGCGCCGATCCGATGGTGCGTCGTACTCCCTCTGGCAGCGCGGGCACATGTGGAACGCGCTCATCGACGTGTTCGCACGATCATAGGGAATGGCGCGCAAGATCGTGAGCCGCGGCCCGCAATGCGTGCAGTTGGTGAAGGCGTAGCCGTGGCGCCGGTTTGCTGGATCTAGAACCTCGGCGAGGCATGCGGGGCACGTCGCGGCATCGGGCACGACGCCGGTCGAGATCTCTCCGCCGCGACTTGCCTCGATCACGAATTGACGGGGGCGACTAGCGAACGTCGCCACCGAAAATTCCAGCGCATCGATGCGGGCGAGCGGCGGCGGCTCGCGTCTCAGCCGTTCGCAGAAACGCTCGACCGCGGCGCGGGGCCCCGCCACCTCGATCACCCCTCCAGCCGCATCGTTGTAAACGCGCCCGCCGAGGCCCTCCTCTGTGGCAATGCGCCAGACGGTCGGGCGGAATCCCACGCCCTGAACGTTGCCTGTAACACGAATACGTCGCGCCAGCTCCTCGTCCGTGGCCGCGCCCATGTCCGCTCCTCAATGAACCGTGCAGACGAGACAGGGATCGAACGAACGAACGATGTGCTGCACGGAAACGGGGTCCTTCTCGCCGTCCCTCAGAGGTGCTCCGACTAGCGCCTGCTCGAGTGCGCCGGGCGTGCCGGCTGCATCGCGCGGAGAGAAGTTCCACGTCGTCGGCGCGA
>CALMPK010000440.1 GCA_937873575.1 uncultured Hyphomicrobiaceae bacterium | reverse complement strand
GAACCAGCAAGACCAGGCAATAAAGGCGGATATCGCCCATTTCTTTCCGCACTAGTGGAATCCTCATCACCAACTGCCGGACTCTCGACTAATGACCATGCCTCATCGAATCCATTTTGACGCCGCCAACGGCTTCGACGCTGCAACGGACGAACCGCTCCTGATTTCAGGCCTGCGGGCAGGCTATGCGCTTCCGTATGAATGCGCGACAGGAACTTGTGGCTCATGCCGTACCCAGATCATTGAAGGTGCTGTCGTCGTCCGCTGGCCGGATGCGCCCGGGCTGCCCGAGACAAAGCGCCAAGAGGGCCATGTGCTCCTGTGCCAGGCATTACCACAGAGTGACTGTAGATTGCCGGACGCGTTATGTAAATCGCGGGACGCGAGTCTACCCCCGGTCCGCATCGTGAAGGGCCGGGCAAGCGCGGAAACTGAGACGAGCGATATCGCACGCGTGATGGTTCAACTCGACGAGCCGATTACTTTCCTCGCCGGCCAATACGCATTGTTTGAAGTGCCCGGCGTCACAGGATATCGCGCCTACTCGATGGCAAACACCGGCAATACGCTGACCTCCACTCTCGAGTTCTATATCCGCCGCGTCCCGGGTGGCGTGTCATCGCCAATTCTGCTCGGGGCGCGCGACATCCCCTTGCGCCTGGTGGTGCCGGTGGGTCACGCATTCATCGATGCGACCGCACAGCGCGATATACTCTGCGTCGCCGGCGGTACCGGCCTCGCGCCTATCCTGTCGATTGCGCGCGATGCGCTATCCCGCGGCCTGCTTCGCAAGCAGCGTCTGGATATTTTTATCGGAGTAAGGACGCCCGCCGACATTTTCGCGACCGCGTCCCTCCAAGAGCTCATTGAGGCGGCTGGAGGGGCGGTGCGAGTTACCTGGGCCATTTCGGAAGCGGGCGAGTTCGCGGATTGGAAAGGCGAACGCGGCTATGTACATGAGGTGGTCGCCCGCAGTGCGGGAGACCTTTCTGCGCGCCAGGTCTATATGGGGGGGCCGCCCGCCATGATTGATGCCATGGTACGTTTGCTGCTCAAGTCACGGGTTAAGCGATCCCAGATTCGCTTCGACAAATTCGCTTAATCCTCACGGATCAGATGATGGGACAAGCATATGGAACAGGACAGCAAGGGCCAGGCAAAGGGCGCCCTCATGAAGTCGCTTGACAATGCATTGACGCTTCTTGAGCAATTTACCCCCGAGGCGCCGGCATTCGGGATCACGGAGCTCGCGACAAGGCTCGGCCTCAACAAAGCGACCGTTTTCAATATGCTCAAGACACTTGAAGCACACAGCCTGGTCGAGCAGCTTTCCGACACCAAGAAATATACCCTTGGTCACGGCATCATCGTGCTTGCGGGCACCAAACTGGCCCAAAGCGAGCTGTCCCATGTGGCAAGACCTCATCTGGCCCGGCTTTCCCATGAGACAAACGAAACAACCCATTTGGCGATCCTCCATCGCAACGAACTGCTCTACCTCGAAAAGATCGAGAGCAGCCAGCCGGTGCGCGTGGCGGCGCGCATAGGAGGAAGGGCGCCGCTGCATTGCACGGCAAACGGAAAGGTCCTGCTCGCCTTTCAGCCTAATGAAGTGATCGAAGAAGCGCTGCGCGCGCCCCGAGCCCGATACACGGAAAATACGATCGTCGACCCGGCCGTGCTTCGCAGTCAGCTTGCCGAGATCCGACAAGCCGGCTACTGCATCGAACGGGAAGAATTCATTGCCGACATCCGGGGCATCGCGGCGCCGGTCTTCGACTTCAACGGCACGGTTATTGCGGCAATTGCCGTCGTCGGACCGTCCGCACGGATTACAGAAGGGCAGATCGAAGCGCTTGTGCCACTCACCTTGCGAACAGCAGAATCGATTTCCCGTAGCCTTGGCCATAAACCGTATAAAGACGCTTGAAAGCGGATCTCGGACAGGACCTGCGTCACCGGCAGAGTCAGACCACGCGATTGATGGCGGCGACTTGCATCAGTCCCGTTTCGCTGGAGATGCCGGGGATTGCGCCGGCAGCCGCGCGTGAGTGTCGTGACTACCGGCATTCTGTTTATTTCATTAAGGCTTTAGCTTCTTCGAGCAGTTTTTTCCCGTCATAGCCTTTAGCAGTCACGTCCTTCACCCATTCGGCCACGACACCTTCAGAAGCCGCTTGCCAGCGTTGAACTTCCGCAGCCGGCACTGTGTAGAAGATATTCTTGCGATCCGCGGCGATCTTGCGTCCGGGCAGCCCGGACTCGGCGAACACCCTTCCTACCCAAGCCGACGCCTCGGGGGTAAATTGCTCAAGAAGCGTCAATGCATTGTCAAGCGACTTCATGAGGGCGCCCTTTGCCTGGCCCTTGCTGTCCTGTTCCATATGCTTGTCCCATCATCTGATCCGTGAGGATTAAGCGAATTTGTCGAAGCGAATCTGGGATCGCTTAACCCGTGACTTGAGCAGCAAACGTACCATGGCATCAATCATGGCGGGCGGCCCCCCCATATAGACCTGGCGCGCAGAAAGGTCTCCCGCACTGCGGGCGACCACCTCATGTACATAGCCGCGTTCGCCTTTCCAATCCGCGAACTCGCCCGCTTCCGAAATGGCCCAGGTAACTCGCACCGCCCCTCCAGCCGCCTCAATGAGCTCTTGGAGGGACGCGGTCGCGAAAATGTCGGCGGGCGTCCTTACTCCGATAAAAATATCCAGACGCTGCTTGCGAAGCAGGCCGCGGGATAGCGCATCGCGCGCAATCGACAGG
>CALMPK010000439.1 GCA_937873575.1 uncultured Hyphomicrobiaceae bacterium | reverse complement strand
GCCGTCTATGAGCATCACCACGATCACGCCCACGACCTTGCCGGCGATATGGTCGCCACGGGGCAAGCCGGTTCGCAACCGGTCGAGAACGGAAGCCAAGACGGGGCCGAGCGATGATCGAGCCGTTTCTCCTGCGCGCGCTCGCCGCAGCAATCGGTCTGGCGTTGCTCGCGGCGCCGCTCGGGTCGCTGGTCGTGTGGAGCCGGATGGCCTACTTCGGCGAGACGATGGCACAAGCGAGCTTGCTCGGTGTCGCTCTGTCGCTGGCGCTCGGGCAGAGCCTCACCCTGTCGGTGCTGGTGGTCGCGATCCTCGCCGCGCTGCTGATCCTGCTGCTCGGCGAGCAACGGCTGCTGCCGCTCGATTCCGTGTTGGGTCTCATGCATCACGGCTCGCTCGCAGCCGGCGTCATCGCGACCGCGGCGCTGGCCGGTCCGTCCGTCGATCTGCTCGGCTATCTGTTCGGCGACATCTTTGCGGTGACCGAGGCGGATCTCTATTGGATCTACGGCGGCGGGGCCGTGGTGCTCGGCGTGCTCTGGCTCGTCTGGCAACCGTTGCTGCGCCTCGCCGTGCATCACGAGCTTGCGGTGGCGGAAGGCGTTCCGGCGCGACGGGTCAAGGCCGTGTTCATGGTGCTGCTGGCGACGACTATCGCCATCGCCATCAAGATCCTCGGCATCCTGCTCGTCATCGCCTTCCTCATCGTTCCCGCCGCCGCAGCGCGCCCGTTCGCGACGACGCCGGAGCGCATGGTCGCGATCGCCGTGGGTATCGCGGTGGCCGGTGTTCTCGTCGGTCTCGAGATTTCGGCGCGCAGCGATGCGCCGGGCGGGCCGGCCATCGTGCTCGTGCTCGCGATCCTGGCACTCTTGTCGCTGCTGGCGGCGAGCACTGGACTGCGCCGCCGGTCGTGACGTAAGGGTTGCGCGCCAAGCGCCGAGCTTCGAGGAGCAGAACCATGCAAGCGCCTCAGACCGATCTCATCGCCCCGCGCCGCACCTCGGTCGGCGTCGCCGTCGGCGGCGTGACGGTCGGCGGCGGTGCGCCCGTCGTCGTGCAGTCGATGACGAACACGGATACCGCCGACATCGCCGCGACGGTGGCGCAGTGCGCGGCGCTCGCGCGTGCTGGCTCCGAGCTCGTGCGCATCACGGTCGATCGCGACGAGGCGGCGAAGGCAGTCCCGCACATCCGCGACCGCCTGCGTGCGCAGGGCGTCCATGTGCCGCTCGTCGGCGATTTCCACTACATCGGCCACAAGCTTCTCGCCGATCATCCCGCCGCCGCCGAGGCGCTCGACAAGTACCGCATCAATCCGGGTAACGTCGGCTTCAAAGCGAAGAAGGATCGCCAGTTCGCTTCGATCATCGAGTTGGCGTTGAAGCACGCGAAGCCAGTTCGCATCGGTGTCAACTGGGGTTCCCTCGACCAGGAGCTGCTTACTCACCTGATGGACGAGAATGCGCGCTCGGCGACGCCGCGCGACGCGCGCGCTGTGATGCACGAGGCGATCGTTCAATCGGCGCTCAGATCGGCGGAACTCGCCGAGAGCATTGGTCTCGGCGCCGACCGCATCGTCATCTCGGCCAAGGTGTCGGCGGTTCAGGATCTCATCAGCGTCTACACCATGCTCGCCGTGCGCTGCCGCTATGCGCTGCATCTCGGTTTGACGGAAGCGGGCATGGGATCGAAGGGGATCGTCGCATCGACGGCTGCGATGTCGGTGCTTTTGCAGCAGGGCATCGGCGATACCATCCGCGTCTCGCTGACGCCGGAGCCGGGCGGCGATCGCACGCTCGAGGTGAAGGTGTCGCAGGAAATCCTGCAGACGATGGGACTGCGATCCTTCGTGCCGATCGTCGCTGCATGTCCCGGTTGCGGCCGCACGACATCGACCGTGTTCCAGGAGCTTGCGCGCGACGTCGAGACGATGATCCGCGAGCGCATGCCGGAGTGGCGCAAGACCTATCCGGGCGTCGAGACGATGACACTCGCGGTGATGGGCTGCATCGTCAACGGACCGGGAGAGTCGAAGCACGCCGACATCGGCATCTCGCTGCCGGGCACCGGCGAGCAACCGGCAGCGCCCGTGTTCATCGATGGCGTCAAGGCCGTCACGTTGCGCGGACCAGGCATTGCAGCCGAGTTCAAGACACTCGTCGAAGACTATATCGAGCGCCGCTTCGGCGCGGGACGGCGCGACTCGCAGTCGGCTGGGGCGGCGGAATAATCGCCGACGAGCATATTTCAGAGAGTTGATGCATTGCCATGCTGTCGGCGCATTCGCGCCAGGGCGGCGCCGCATTTACCACGTTAGAGCTTCGTCAAGCGCGCCGTCGTAAGAAGGAGCGTCGATGCCGCGTCCGCGCAAAGCCACATGTGCTTCAGCGCCCGCGGCAATAGATGCGCCGAGGCCCGCGTAATAGGGCTGTCCCAAATCGGCACGCGTAGCAACGGGGTTTTCACCATGACGAACACCATCGCAACGGGTGCGTTCTGCGCACTCGCAGCCATCGCAACCATCACGCCCGCCGGCGCTGCCGATCTCGGGCCGTATCGTCCGCGCACCACGCCGGAGGCCTATGTCGAGGCACCCGCCGTCTATAGCTGGCGCGGCTTCTATGCGGGTCTCAATGGCGGTTATGCCTGGGGCTCTGGCGACGCCACGATCATCCGCGGGGGGGTTGCCCACAGCGCGCGCGCCTCGAGCGAGCCCGACGGCTGGCGCGGCGGGGGGCATTTCCTCCCCATCCCCCTGTTCTGCGC
>CALMPK010000438.1 GCA_937873575.1 uncultured Hyphomicrobiaceae bacterium | reverse complement strand
TGCGCCACTCGCGCCCGGACGCTGAACCCTCCGGGCGGTTGTCGGCCAATCCCTCGCCCATGTCATGCAACAACAGGTCCGAGTGCAGCCGCACCTCGCGGCGAACGCTTTCGGCATCGCCCCCGGGGCCGGCCTGAAAGGCAGGTCGATGGCATCCGGCGCAACCCAGGGCACCGAAAATCACCCGTCCGTCTTCCCTTTCCTCGCTCGCCTCGGCAGCAGCCAAGGGAATCGGCGGCGGCAGCGACTCGAGATAGGCGACGAGGAGTGCGATCTCCTCGCCGCTGACCTCGGCGCCGCCGCTCCCCGGCGTATCGCCATGCGGAGCTGAAAGGCACTTCGGCTGCGCCGCGGTGCAATCGCCCGCGGGGGTCGGCAACGCCGCCGAAGAGAGCCCCATGTCCACCGACAGCGCCTCAGACGTCTGCTGCGCGAGCGTCGCGACCGATGCTTTCCACCCGAACCGCGCCAGCACCGTCTGCCCTGATGCCGGATCGGCGGCTTCCCCCGCACGCCCCGAGATACCGTCGCCGTCGCGGTCGTCGGGATCGGCACCCGCACGGATGTCGCTCTCCGCGATCATGGCGATGTATCCCATGCCGGCGAGCGGCGGGGGGCGGCGCAGGGGAGTCGAAGCATTGGCCGGCAGCGGGCCATAAGCCGCGTCGGCGACGACTGGGTGAGGCTTGCGCAGCTCAACCGCGCGGCCATCGCCGAGAACGCGGACCAGCGTATCGTACGTGACCACCAATCGCCCCTCGGCGTCGATGCCGGGCACGGCGCGGTCCTGAATCTGGCGTCCGTAAACGGGGTCGGACAGGCGCAGCACCAAGGCAACCTTCTCGCCGCTCCGGTCGCCGTGACAGGCAAAGCAACTCGCTGCGTTGTAGAGGGGGCCTAGGCCGTCGACACCCTCGGAAACGTTCGGCGCCGGCTTCCAGCGCGCCTTGAAGATCGCCTCGCCGACATGCGCGCGCAGTCCGTCAGCGGCGGGCGAGAGAGATGCGAACGCCAATCCGGTCAGGGCGAAAGCAGCACGCGCCAGCGGGCGCGGGCGCCGGGCGCGACGCCGCTTTACCGAGGATTGTGCTCCACTATCGACATGTCGCATGAACGCCCTATCATCCGCCGCCGGCAGGGGTGGGGCGTCGGCCATGGCCGGGCACCCGTGCGCTGACCGGCCAGGTCTGCGTGCCGCTCGATCGTCCTTTGCCATATGCAATTCCGGGAATCAAAGCCTTGGCGTCTCAACAGCCCAACGAAGCGACCGCCGCATCCAACGGCCGCAGTCCCGATGCCGCCGGCGTCGAGACCTGGATTGTCGCGACGTGCCTGGGCTTCACTGTGCTGCTGATCGGGTGGATCATCGCGGCGCTTCTCGCCAAGGATGGACTGGTCGGCATCGATCAGATGATGGTCGGAAGCTACCCGCATCCCGGACCAAACGAGACAGCGGCCGCCGGACGCCTCGAGAGCATCGCGCGGGACGTGACGGGGCTCGGCTCCAACACCATCCTCACACTCGTCACGATCGTGGCGACGATGCTGCTCGGCAGATTTGGCCGCCCGGGCGCAGCCGCGTTCCTCGTCACCACCGCCATTTCGGGCTTCGTGCTGAACTCCCTCGCCAAGATGCTGTTCGAGCGTCCCCGTCCCGACCTTTCCTCGGTCACGGTCGCGGCCGAAACGTCGAGCTTCCCGAGCAGCCACGCGATGCTTTCGGCCGTCATTTTCCTTGCCCTCGCGGTGGTGATCACGCGTGAGATGAGCAACCGCCCGGCGGCGATCGTCGTCATCCTTACCGCCATTACGGCAACCGTGCTGGTGGGGCTGACGCGCGTCTACCTCGGCATCCATTGGCCGAGCGACGTGCTGACGGGCTGGGTGCTCGGCAGCGCCTGGGTGCTCCTCGCCATGCGGCTGACGCAAACGCCACGCCCTCCCACTGATCGCCACGCCCGTTAGCGAAAGCATCCGAGACGCTTGGAACCGCGGGCTCTCCCCTGATAACGTTTGATGATATTTCGTGCATGGCATCGATTCGCGGCCACCGGCCGGGAGCGATCCTAGGAGACGTCACCGGCCTGGCCGGCGGGAGGAACGGGTTTCGATGAGCTACCTCGCACCACGCGAGAAGGACAGGCTCGGCGATCTGCTCGCCGGCTATCGTCCACCGCTCGCCGGTACGCACGACGAGCTCGTCGGTCACGACGGCAGCTTGCGCCCCCATTGGCTGCCCTTCCTCTCGTCGCTGTCGGACCTGCCGCAGGACGAGATCGCCAACCGCGCCCGCCGCCTCGACAAGCGCGTCCATCAGATCGGCATCGCCTACGACATCTTTGCCGACCCCAACACGCCGCATCAGCGCTGGACCGTCGACCTGCTGCCGCTCATCCTCGGCCCCGGTGAGTGGCACTGGCTCGAGCGCGCGCTGACCCAGCGGGCACGGCTTTTCGATGCGATCCTGTCCGACATCTACGGCCCCCAGACCCTGCTGCGCGAGGGCCTCGTTCCGCCCGCTCTGGTCTTCTCTGACCCGGCGTACCTGCGCCCGCTGCAAGGTGTGCAGCCCCCCGGTGGGCATCTGCAATTCTACGCCGCCGACCTCGCGCGAGACGCGAACGGCAAGTGGCGCGTGATCGACAGCCACACCGAGACACCGGCCGGCGTCGGTTCGGCGCTTGCCAACCGCGTCGCCCACACGCACGTCGCGGGCGACCTGTTCAAGTCGACCAACGGCCGGCGCATCGCCGCCTTCTTCCAGGATCTCCAGGCAAGTATCACGGAGACGAGCCGCCGCTCGAATCCGCGTGTGGCGCTGCTTACCACCGGCCCCCACCACGAGGACTATTTCAGCCACGCCTACCTCGCGCGTTACCTCGGCTACCTGCTGGTCGAAGGCAACGATCTGCGGTCGGTGGGCGATCGCATCTACTTGAAGACGCTCGAGGGGCTAAAGGAAATCGACGTCCTCGTCCGCTGCATCGAGGGCCACGCGGCCGATCCGCTGGAGCTCGATCCGGCAGGCTTTGCCGGCCCAGTCGGACTAGTGCAGGTCGCTCGCCAGTCGCCCGGTCTCGTCGTCAACGCGATCGGCTCGGCGGTGGTGCAGAACCGCGGCCTCGGCGCCTGCCTGCCGGCCATCGCCCGCCGCGTGCTCGGCGAAGACCTTCTGCTTCCCGATACGCCGCGCCGCTGGCTCGGACACGGCGCCGGCGTCGCCGACGACCCGGGTGACGGCCTCGGCGATCTCGACGCGATGGTGATCCGCAAAGCGCAGGA
>CALMPK010000437.1 GCA_937873575.1 uncultured Hyphomicrobiaceae bacterium | reverse complement strand
TCTTCTGGTCACGTGTGACTTCTCGGGTAGTATCCCGACCGGCGGTGCGAGCACGATCAGCGTCGTCGTATCAACCACGAACGGCGCGCCGGGCAGCACCGTTACCAACCATGCTTCAGTTGATCCGACGGGTGGCAACAGAGCACAGTTGCCGTCGCCGTCCTGTACGCCCGCTTCGAGCTGTGCGTCGGTGTCGAGCGCGATAGGTAATACGAAGCGGCGGACCGAGACGCTCGTTCACAACTTCATGGCCAAGCGCGCTGAGCGCATCGTCTCCAACGGCCTCGAGCTGAACCGCCTTTATAATCGGACGGCGCCTATCGACTGCGTCGACGAACTCCCGATCGGCTCTGCTACACGCGTCTCATCATCTGGTGTCCAAGACGGGCGCATGCCGCAGGGTTTCGCAACGACAACGTCGCCGACGAATGAAAGCGATACCGCCGCGCCTGCCCAATTCCGGCGTATGGACTTCGGTCGAGGCCTCGCATCGCAGCTGCAAGATCGCGATCGCGGAGACGACCGTGAAGCAGCGCCGAGAGCGAGCGGCATTGCGCTCACTGGTAGCGGCACGGGCGATCAGGGCCGATTGAATCTGTCGGCCAGCCTGTCGGAGCTGCGCAAGGCCGGTGCCTCGTCTGGCACCGGACCGGGCGATCGCTGCGCCGAACGCAAGCGTGCCGCGAAGTTCGACATCTGGGTCGAGGGATCATACGAATACTTCAATTACGCCGGCTCACAGGGCAGTTTCGGGCTCTTGAAGTTCGGCGTCGACTTTACGGTAAAGCCAGGCCTCCTAGTCGGCGTCATGATGCAGCTCGATCACACGCAGGACAAGTCGGAGTCGATGGGATACCTCGTCAAGGGATCTGGCTGGATGGCGGGCCCATACGCCGCCATGCGGCTCGGTCCCAATGTGCTCCTCGACGGGCGATACCTGGCAGGCTTCTCGAGGAACGAAGTGTCGCCGTATCTCACCTACAATGATACGTTCACGACAGAGCGTTGGCTCGCGGCGGCCCGTCTCTCCGGTCGCTGGACGTGGCAGGACTTCACGTTCACGCCTTCCGTCGAATATGTGCACTTCAGCGACAAGAGTGCGAGCTACATCGACTCGACGGGTGTGGAGATCGATAGCCAGAAGGTCTCGATCGACCGGCTGATCTTCGGGCCTGAAATCCGATACAGCACCGAGCTCGCGGACAAGTCGACGCTCGGCCTGCACGCTGGAGTGAAAGGGCTGTGGGACATCAACAAGGTTGGCCTGCGCGACCTCGATAACCCTGCAGAGTTCGACAAGCACTCGAACTTTCACGTCCGGTTCGATATCGGTGCGTCTTTGCAGACGAGCGCAGGCCCGTCGCTGGAGCTCAATCTCGGCTACGAAGGGCTCGGCCAGGACAGCTATAGCTCCAAATCGATCACCGGACGCCTGAGAATCCCGCTGCAGTGAGTTCATATTCCATACGGCTCCCAGGTAGCGATTCCGACTGTCAACTGGTCGGGCGCTGCTACGTATGGACTCTGGAAGGGGACGGCGAACTCCACGTCGGCTAGTATTTCGCCGCCTCCGTGGGGCGTAATTCAACCCGCTCAAGCTCGACGACGGCAGGATTCTTCACTGTGCTATGCGGAGGAGTCTCCCATGCTCACGACCACGATCCGTATCATTCTGTCGGCAATTTTCGCGGCTCTGCTGTCTGCTCACGCTTCATCCGAGTCGGCGGAATTGCGCGTGGGTAACCTCGTGCTGAGTTATGACGCCGTTCGCTGGCGGCTCGAACGCTCTTCCGTTGATGAGGCCGTTCTCGAACCGATCGGCGAGCTTCGAAAATCGCAGGACCCGGTGCGTTTCGTGAAGCGGAAGGGAGCCCTAGCTTCGACTTGCCGCGCTATCGCCCGCGATACGTGGCCGGGTGATCTCTATGCCGACCCCGAGGCAACTCCGACCGAGTTCGTCGGCCGCCCCGCAACACGCCTTGCTGTTCACACCCGCTGCCGCAACGCCACTCCCGTCGGCCGGATCACCTGCGCGGAGGACGACGGAAGCATCTATGCTGTCATGTCCGTCAATGCGATTTCCGACTGCCGCGCAGACATCCCGGTCCTCTATCCCGATCCCGCACCCCTCGACCTGTTGCTGGATGGTCTCCGGTTCACTTCCCGGTAGGCGCCCATCGATCAGGATTGACCTATTTCCTTTTCCCAGCAGCGAAAGCGGCCGTCGCCGCCCGACAGTGGTCCGATACGACAGCATCTCGACAGCGGCGCGGCTTCACATTTTCGACAGAAGACGCTGGATTTTCCGGTTCCGCCGCCGCCACCGAGCTGTGGCCACCCCATCGCCATCGCTTGCACCATTGCCAAGAGGCGGGTCCAACTTTAGCCTATCGCAAAACAATGAGCACTGCCGTGGCAGGCCAGGCCGGCCGCGAGCAGTTGCCGCGGAGGGAAGTGCCAATGCAGAAGAACAAGGTCATCGCCGCCGACGACGCTATCGCGTTCATCGGCGACAACGCTGTCGTCACCACGACGGGGTTCGTCCAAAGCTGCATCCCGGAGGCGTTGCATGCCGCTCTCGAGCGCCGGTTCGTCAATACCGGAGCGCCGCGCGGCCTGACACTCATCATGTGCGCCGGCGCCGGAGACAGCAAAGGTCTCGGCACAGGCCGCCTGCATCACGAGGGGTTGCTGCGCCGCGTCATCGCCGCCAATTTCGGCCGCATGCCCAAGGTCGCCGAAGCCGCGCAGGCCAACAAGATCCAAGGCTACAACCTGCCGCAGGGCATCATCGCCAAGCTTTATCGTTCTTGCGCCGCTGGTTCGCCCGGTCTGTTCTCGAAAGTTGGACTCCACACCTACGTCGATCCACGGCTCGGCGGCGGCAAGGTCAACGAGGTCACGACCGAGGACATCGTCAAGCTTGTCGAGGTCGAGGGTGCGGAATGGCTGTTCTACAAGGCGACGTCGATCGACGTGGCGTTGATCCGCGCCACCAGCGCCGATCCCTCCGGTAATCTCAGCATGGAGAAGGAGGCACTGACGCTCGACGTGCAGGCGCAGGCGATGGCCGCCCACAACAATGGCGGCATCGTCATCGCGCAAGTCGAGCGCATCGTCGAGCACGGTTCGATCCGGCCCAAGGATGTCAAGGTGCCCGGCATTCTCGTCGACTGCGTTGTTGTTGCCGAGCCCGAAATGCATCGCATGAACTACGGCGTGACCTACAATCCGTCGTTGGCGGGTGAGGTCCGCGTTCCGGTCGAGGGCATGCCCAGGATGGCGCTCGACGAGCGCAAGATCATCGCGCGCCGTGCCGCATTCGAGCTGCCGCCCAACGGCGTCATCAATCTCGGCGTTGGCGCGCCGGACGGGGTGGCGGCGGTCGCCAATGAGGAAAAGGTGACGCCGTTCATCGTCATGACCACCGAGGCCGGCGCCGTGGGTGGCGTGCTTGCGGGCGGCTCGAGCTTCGGCTCGTCGGCCAACGCCCACTCGATCCTCGATCAGAACATGATGTTCGACTTCTATCACGGTGGCGGCCTCGACCTGACCGTACTCGGCATGGCCGAATGCGACGGCCACGGCAACGTCAACACCAGCCGCTTCGGCGGGCGCTTGAACGGTTGCGGCGGCTTCATCGACATCTCGCAGAACGCGCGTGCGGTGGTGTTCGCCGGCACCTTCACCGCCGGTGGCCTTGACGTCGCGATCGAGGACGGAAAGGTGCGCATCCGCAAGGAAGGCCGCGCGCGCAAATTCGTGCGCGACGTCGAGCAGATCACATTCGCCGGCAAGTTCGCCGCCTCGCGCTCGCAGCCGGTTCTCTACGTCACCGAGCGTTGCGTCTTCCAGCTCACACCCGACGGGCTGGAGCTGATCGAGGTGGCGCCCGGCATCGACATCGAGCGCGACATCCTCCCCCACATGGACTTCGCGCCGATCATCAACCGGCCGCAGCCGATGAACCCGCGCATCTTCGTCGACGAGCCGATGGACCTGATGTCCGACTTGATGAACCTCAGGCTGGCCGAGCGCGTCAGCTACGATGCCGAGCGCAACATCTTGTTCGTCAACCTCGAGGGCTACGCGATACGCAAGAAGGCGGACGTGGCAGACCTGCAGCGCGCCCTGGTGGATGCCTGCATCAAGGCCGGCAGGCGCGTGAACGCCGTGGTGAACCACGACGGCTGCCGCATAGCGGAGGACCTATACGACTACTGGGCGGCGATGATCGAGCACATGATGACTCACCATTACGATAGTACGGCGCGCTACACGACGAGCACGTTCATGCGCCTCAAGATGCAGGAGGCGCTGTCGAAGCGGGGCCTGTTGCCGCACATCTACGAGCGTGCCGACGAGGCACATACGGCGGTTCGCGCTGCTAGCGGGTCTAGCGCAGTCGCGCATGCGGAAACCGCAGTTGCAAACGGGACCGGACGCTGACCGGACTATGGGCGCGGTCGCGCCGGCGGCCGACTCGAGCGCCGCAAGCTCTTCCAGATTCGGGCAGTTCCCGTGGACCTCGAATCAGGTGCCCGCCGGGCGTGAGGGTCACGGCTTCTTCGCAGTCGTCGGCACGCGAGGAGCCGATGCAGGCGACACCTGCAACAGAGGCAGCGATCACGACTGCGAACGCACTCTATCTGCGGCCTCGAAGTGCGCCATCTGGTCGGCATGAGCCTTGCGGAACGCAGGGCGTGCGGTGATGCGCTTGATATAGGCCTCCGTTGCGGGGCGTTCGCCATGGGCGCGAACGAGGCCGACGCGCAGCACATCGGCCATCAGCAGGTCGGCAACGGTGAAGCGATCGGCGGCGAGCCACTCGCGCTCGCTCAATATTCTCTCGATGTGAGCGAGCCTCTGGTTGAGCCAGCCGGTGAGGCCGTTATCGGGCTGGCCCGTGATCGTCAGGAACCACCATGGCACGGTGACCATCTCGATAGAGTTGAGCGCGGCTATCACCCATTGCACCGTATCCGCTTCGCCAACCGCATCGCGAGGCATGAGTTTCTCGCTCCGACGGGCGAGGTGCAGGAGACAGGCCCCGCTCTCGAACATGCTGACATCGCCGTCAGTCAGATAAGGCACCTGTCCAAACGGCTGGCGGTCGAGATGATTGGTCTCGCGTCCGTCGAAGGGGACGGTGCGCACCTCGTATGGCAGGCCGGCTTCCTCCGCCGCCCATCGCAGACGCAGGTCGCGCACGAAGCCGCGTGGCGCGTCTCCGGCAGGGACCCAGTTCAACGTCCAGATGACAAGTTTTTGCGACATGGCACTCGGGATCAGATGGTGCTTGACGAGAGCACGGAGAAGTCGGCTCAGGCGCAGCGGCAGCTCGGCTCGACGTGTTGGCGCCGACACTAGAGCACGATTGGATCAGACGGAACCGCGAGCGGTTCCCCTGATCGGACGAAGCGCTCGGGCGTTAGGATTTTAGAGCATCTTCTGAACGGGAAATAGGGAGGCCGCCAAAGGCCGACCGGTCGCCTCGACGTCGGTGTCTCTGAAGTGGCGGCTCAGCTTTACACGGTGATCGAAACTCCCGCATTCCGTCCGCTTGGCGCTGGATCGAATGCACGCATAGACCCGGACGCCATCGGCCCTGAGGCCGCCATTCCGGGTGCACAATCAGCGGACGCGATCCGCGGCACGGTGGAGAACGTCGATGCGGGGGCTCGGCGCCATCGGCCCGCCCCCGCATGCTTCTGGTCGCTCAGTCGAACCGACGCATGTCGAGCGTCATCGGGTAGTCGGGGTTGACCACCGGACGCGCCGGGCGCATCGGACCGGAGGTGTGCCCGGCGGTATCGAAGCGCGCGAGACGCCGGCCCTCGGCCTCGTAGGTGTTGACCGGGAAGATCTCGAAGTTACGGCCGCCCGGGTGCGCCACGTGATAGCGGCATCCGCCCACCGAACGCCCCGTCCAGGTATCGACGACGTCGAACGTCAGCGGCACGTGCGGCGAGATGGTGGGGTGCAGCGCGGAGGGCGGCCACCATGCGCGGTACCGCACGCCGGCGACGGACTCGCCTGGAACGCCCGTTCCCGTCAGCGGCACGGATCGGCCGTTGCAGGTCACCACGAAACGCTCGCCGCTCTGGCCGTTGACCTTCACCTGTACGCGCTCGAGAGAAGAGTCGACGTATCGCGCAGTGCCGCCGACCACACCTTCCTCGCCGAGCACGTGCCATGGCTCCAGCGCCTGGCGCAGCTCGACCTGCAGATCGCGCGCGACGATCTTGCCGTAGAGCGGGAAGCGGAACTCGTAGTGCGGGCGGAACCACTCGAGCTCCACCGGCAGGCCGGCCGCCTTGAGATCGTCGATGACGCCGGCAAGGTCAGTCCAGAGATAGTGCGGCAGCATGAAGCGGTCGTGCAGCGTCGTACCCCAGCGCACCAGCCGCGTGCGGTAGGGCTTCTCCCAGAACATCACGATGAGGGCTCGCAGCAGGAGCTGCTGAGCGAGGCT
>CALMPK010000436.1 GCA_937873575.1 uncultured Hyphomicrobiaceae bacterium | reverse complement strand
CTCCGCCGAGCCGGTGCCGGGCGAGGGGTGGGGCGGGGACGACGGAGCGGCCGCGCACCTGCCGGCAAACCCCCTCGCTTCCGGCGTTCGGCCCCGCCGGCATCGCAGCAGTTCGTCCAGACGGCCGCTGGCGCCGGCCTGCCGCGCGTTGCCAACGCGATCGACCGTTGAGCGGTCGGCCCGGTCTCGCGGAGTGAACGACTGATGCGTCGCGGCGTCACCATCTCGACTGGAGCGATCGCCCTCGGCGGCCGCCTGGTGGCGACCCACACCGGCGGTTCGGATGGCGACGGCGTGCGCCGCGCCATCGCCGTCGTGCTCTGCATGGTGCTGGCGTTCGGTGCCATCGGCGGCCAACTCGTGCGCCTTGCCCTCAAGGGCGGCGAGCACGGCCAGAGCAATATGACGACGCCGATCGCGAGTGGCGTGGCGCGGCCCGACGTCGTCGATCGAAAGGGCCGCCTGCTGGCGAGCGACGTCGAGGCGCTTTCGCTCTATGCCGACCCCATGATCGTGATCGACCGCGACGAGGTGAGCGAGAAGCTCGCGCGGATCTTTCCCGATCTCGATACCGCGCGGCTGCGTCAGGCCCTTTCCGATCGGTCGCGCCGCTTCGTCTGGGTGAGGCGCGGGCTTTCGCCGGATACCGCGCAGCGCGTCCACAACCTCGGTCTTCCGGGGCTCGCTTTCCGCCCAGAGCTGCGCCGTGCCTATCCCTCAGGGCGCCTCGCCGGGCACGTTCTCGGCGGCGTCAACATCGATAACCGGTCGGTCGCCGGCATCGAGCGGTATCTGGACGAGAAGGAACTGGTCGATTCGGTCGTCGTCGCGGCACCGTCGGAGCGCCGCCCCGTGGCGCTGTCGCTCGACGTCGGTGTCCAGCACGCTCTCGAGGACGAGCTTGCCAAAGCCATGACGACCTACGACGCGCCGGCCGCGGCGGGGCTCGTGCTCGACGTGACGACGGGCGAGATCGTCGCCAGCGCGTCGCTGCCCGGCGTGGATCCGGCGACCCCGGATGGGGCCCCCGCCCGCGAGACGGTAGAGCGGGTGAGCGCCGGCCGTTGCGAGCTCGGTTCGATCTTCAAGCTGCGGACGCTGGCCGAGGCGATCGACGCCGGCCGGGTCGGTCCGCAGACGATCATCGACGTGACCCAGCCGCTGAACATCGGGCGATACGAGATCAAGGATCTCCATCCCTCGGGCCGTCCTCTGACCGTCGGCGAGGTCTTCCTCAAGTCGTCCAACGTCGGAGCGGGTATCCTGGCGCTGGGCGCAGGGGCCGAACGCCAGCGCGATTTCCTCTCGCGCCTCGGGCTGCTCGAGCAGATGCGCGCCGAGACGGGGGCGCTCGCGGCTCCGCTTGTGCCCGAACGCTGGCAGGAGATCGAGACGGTCACCATCTCGTACGGCCACGGTCTCGCCGTGCCGCCACTGCAGTTCGCGGCGGCAGCGGCGGCGATGGTCAATGGTGGCAATTTCATCCAGCCGACGTTTCTGAAGCGCCGGCCGGGAGAAGAGATCGAGCGCCGCCGTGTCATCAGTGCGGAGACGTCGGCCCGGCTCAACGAGCTGATGCGCCGCAACGTCGCGGAGGCGGGCGGCACGGGTCGCAGGGCCGATGCGGCCGGGTACAGGGTCGGCGGCAAGACCGGCACCGCCGAGATCGCCCACAAGGGGCGCTACGAAGGCAACTCGGTCATCTCGTCGTTCCTGGCCGCGTTCCCCATGGAGGCCCCGCAATACCTCTCGCTCGTCATTCTATTCGAGCCGTCGCGAACCGCCGCGTCGGGCGGAGAAATCACCGCAGGCCAGACGGCGGCACCCGTCACCGCGCGCCTGGTCGAGCGCATTGCGCCGCAGCTCGGCGTGTTGCCGATCCTGGCGGCATCGGGTGAACGCTGATCGAAAAGCCGTTTGGCCGCACATCGGCAGGCGAGTGTTGCCGTGAAGCCGCGCACATCGGCCCGGGGGGCTCCGGCATGGGCGGTGGAGCATTTGACGCCCCGCCTGACGGGCAATATGAGACTGAATGTTCTGCTCCGGGGCGCAACCGCTTCCTGGCCGCGCACGCCAATCCCACGGGCGGCGTGGCGCGGATCGTGAACGATTGCTCCGTCGCCTTCAGCCGCCCTCCGATCCGCGGGTCTTCATACCATGCTGCTCTCGCAATTGCTCGGCCCCGAGATCGCAGCGCCCGATAGCTCAAGGCGCCTCTTCATCACCGGCATTTCGGCCGATAGCCGCACCGTGGCGCCGGGCTTCGTGTTCGTCGCCATGCCCGGCGCGCGCACAGACGGTGGCCGCTTCATCGCCGAGGCCGTGGCGCGCGGTGCCGTAGCGGTGGTCGCAAGGCCCGAGGCGGAGGTTCCCGCCGGCCTCAACGCGGTGCTGCTCAAGGTGCCGAACCCGCGTCGCGCGCTGGCGCTGATGGCCTCGCGCTTCTATCCGGCCCAGCCCGACGTGGTGGCAGCGGTGACCGGCACCAGCGGCAAGACGTCGGTGGCGGAGTTCACGCGGCAGATCTTCGCCGCCAACGGCCGTCATGCTGCCTCCCTCGGCACCATCGGCGTGGTGAAGCCGGGCGGCGCCGTCTACGGCTCGCTGACGACCCCCGATCCCGTCTCGCTGCACCAGACGATCGACGAGCTTGCGCGCGAAGGGGTGACGCATCTCGCTTTCGAGGCATCCTCCCATGGTCTCGATCAGCACCGCCTCGACGGCGTGCGGCTGACGGCCGGAGCGTTCACCAACCTCGGCCGCGACCATATGGACTATCACGCCACCGTCGAGGACTACCTCGACGCCAAGCTTCGGCTGTTCCGCGATCTATTGCATCCTGGCCAGCCTGCCGTGGTCAACATGGATGGGGCCTACGCCGACGAGGTTGCCGATGTCGTGCGGGCGCGCGGGCTGGAGCTGATCGCGGTCGGCACGCGGGGCAGCGCGCTGCGGCTCGAAGGCGTCACCCGCGACGGCTTCGGCCAGCAGCTTTCGGTTCGTATTGCCCGCGGCGCAACCGGCGTTCGCTTGCCGCTCGTCGGTGCCTATCAGGTGGAGAACGCGCTGGTTGCCGCCGGCCTCGCCATTGCGGCGGGAATCGCCGCCGAGGATGCGCTCGCCGCCGTCGAGACGCTGACCGGCGTGCCGGGGCGCCTCGACATCGTCGGCGAAAGCCGCGGCGGTCTCGTCGTGGTCGATTACGCCCACAAGCCCGAAGCCTTGGCGGCGGCTCTTGCCGGCGTCCGCCCGTTCGTGACCGGCCGGCTCATCTGCGTGTTCGGCTGCGGGGGTGATCGCGACAGGGGCAAACGCCCGTTGATGGGCGCGATCGCCGTCGACAAGTCCGACGTTGTGATCGTCACGGACGACAATCCCCGCAGTGAGGTGCCGGCCGCGATCCGTGCCGAGATTCTCGCCGGAGCGCGCCTGCCCGGGCGTACCGAGCCGCGTGAGATCGGCGACCGCGCCGAGGCCATCGCCACCGCCGTCGCCATGGCTGGACCGGGTGACGTGGTTCTTATCGCCGGCAAGGGCCACGAGACCGGCCAGATCGTCGGCGACAAGGTGCTGGCGTTCTCCGATCACGACGTGGCGCGGGCGGCGATCGCGAAAGGGGCGACGCATGGGTGAGGCGTTGTGGACGGTCGCGGCGCTCGCCACTGCGGCGGGCGGTGATCTCGACGGCGTGCCCGCTGGCGATATCGCGGGCCTATCGATCGACACGCGCACGCTGCGGGCCGGTGAGCTGTTCGTCGCCCTCAAGGATCAGCGCGACGGCCACGAATTCGTTCCCGCCGCGTTTGCCAGAGGGGCATCGGCCGCACTCGTCTCGCGAGCTTACACGCGCGCCACGGGCGACGGCCTCCTGATCCGCGTCGACGATCCGCTCGATGCCTTGCGGCGCATCGCTGTTGCCGCGCGTGCGCGCCTCACGCCCGAAGCGCGCGTCATCGCCGTCACCGGTTCGGCCGGCAAGACGACGACGAAGGAGATGCTCGCCGCCTGCTGCGGCAGGCTCGGGCCGACGCATGCCTCCGAGAAGTCCTACAACAACCACTGGGGCGTGCCGCTGACGCTGGCGCGCATG
>CALMPK010000435.1 GCA_937873575.1 uncultured Hyphomicrobiaceae bacterium | reverse complement strand
ACCTTCAGGTTATGAGCCTGACGAGCTACCGGGCTGCTCCACCCCGCGTCACCAATCTGCCGGTCCGGTAGGCCGTTCGACGCTGGAGCGTCGCGGCGATCCGGCAGACAGCACGTTCGAAACCACCGTGCTGCGATGCAAAGGCCGCCCGTTGCCGGGCGGCCAGTGGAGGGGCTTATAGCACATAAAGAGCGGCTGTGAAGCCTCGTCTGAGCTTTTTTACGGTGCGGCCGTTTGCGCCGCCGATCGGCGTGCGATGTGCCCGTTCGCGCGACGCTCGTGGTTCATGTGTCATATAAGGATAATAGCGGAAGTGGCAGATATACAGTGAAAAAGCGGTTGAGACAATGAGGGCGAGGCGGCCGAACCTCGTGGCGGCGCCATCGGCCCTCACGCCGTGCCCTGGCCTTTATGTCTGGGCCGCGACACGAAGAGAGGCGCTGCCCTGGTCCGCGGGTGCGCCCGCAAACCAGGCGGCTGATGCGTTGCAAAATGCGGGGGTGGGTAGAGGATCAGCCGAGGACTGGCAGGGGCCCGCCATTGCCTCGGCCGGGAAGAAGGCCCCGAAGACGATCGCGGCGCGCCCGGAACGCTTCTTCTCCACCATGCGTTGCCGCCGCGCTTGCGCTCACGACGCGCCAGGAAGCGGGCCCAAGGCCGAGATAAGGACTTTGCCGCCGCGCTTGCGCTCACGATACGAAGGAAACTTCGCGCTGCGGGGGTAATGCGTCATCGAGCACGCGCAATTCCAGTGTAGGTCGAACACGGGGGAGGGTGCCGTCCCGCCAGCAGCCGCAGCGCTTCGCGCGAACCGGCGGGGCGGCGCTCTTGTCCCTCGTTCCGAGGGGCACCTGTCGTTGGAGAGGCTTGCCCTTCGAGGTGTTGTTGCGCGATCCTGGTGAAGACGGAAATTCGAGGGGTGATCCCCGCCGGGCCAACGGGGCCATCGCCCTTCAGGAGCAGTCTTTGCAGCGCGTATCGAAGACCGTGTCCTTGCTCGCAATCGCGAGCCTCGTGGTGACGACCCTGCCGCTCGAGGCGCTGGCGGGGGGCGGCTCCGTCGTCCGTGGCAACACCAGCGACATCGATCTCGGCGCCGTGGCGCGCGCGGTTTCCGGTGCGGGCCAGCCGCGTGCCGGCACGGGCGAGCTGATGTCGCGGGCCGAATACGAGGCGTGCCAGTCGGCCGACGAGGAAGCGTTCCGTACGGCCATCGCCTCGATCACCGGGAAGGCCCTCTCGCAGGGGCTCGCAACAATCGATTACGCCGCGCTCGTCGGTGACGAATGGCGCCGCGAAGGGCTGGATGCCATCGTCGACGCGCGCGTCGACATCGCTGTCGCGGAGGTTCGTGACGAGACGAGCTGGGGCGGCTTGATCTCGAGCCTCGCCGACAAGGAGAAGGCCCAGCAACTGGCGACGGCGGTGGCCGAGCGGGTCTATCGATCCGAGCCTGTCAAAGCCGGCATCGAAGGGCTCTCGGCTGGCGTCGCCCGCGCCATCGGCAAGCGCCTCGAACTCGCGGGGCTCGACGCGGCGGAGCCCGCGCTCAAGTGTCTGCAAGCGTTTCTCGGCCCCCGCTACGGATCGGCGGTCGCACGGATCGTGACGTCCAGCGCCGAGCAGGAGTTCGCCGTCGGCGCGGATCGCGGCGCGGCCGACGTGACCTCCGGCGATCTCATCAAGCAGACGAGCGGCGGCATCACGGGTGCGGCGGTGCTGCTGATGCGCCGCCAGCTCGCCAACATTGCCAACCGCATCGGCCAGAGGCTGGTCGGCAGCATCCTGTCGCGGCTGGTCTCGGTGGTGGCGGGCGGCATCGGCCTCGTGCTGATCGCCAAGGACATCTGGGATTTGCGCCACGGCGTATTGCCGATCGTCGCCGACGAGATGAAGTCGGTCGCCACCAAGGACAAGGTGCGCGAGGAGCTGGCGCGAGCGCTCTCCGAGCTGATCCAGGAGCATGTGAAGGAGATTTCGGTCAAGACGGCCGATCACGTGGTCGAGGTGTGGCGCGGATTCCGCCGGGCGCATGGCATGGTTCTCGACGTCGCCGAGAAGAACGACCGGTTCCGCGGCTATCTCGACACGCTCTCGGCGAAGGATCTGCCGCGGCTCGACGAGGTGACGGCGTTTGTGGTCGCGGAAGAGGGGCAGCCTGGGCTCGTGCGCCGTCTCGACAACGGCACGCTCGACGAGGCCGTGCGGCGGTTGCCGCCGGCCGGCCTCGAGATCGCGCGGGCGACCCGTTCGCTGGAGACCCGCATGCGCTGGGCGGGGGTCGCGGGGGCGGGCC
>CALMPK010000434.1 GCA_937873575.1 uncultured Hyphomicrobiaceae bacterium | reverse complement strand
GGCTCGGCACTCTCCTACCCGGGTTCCGATCGCGATGATTCCGACGAAGGCCGCGGGCCGCTCGACGGCCTCATCGGCAAGCTCGGCGGCCACGTTCCTCGCCAGGAGAGGCCGGTCGCCAGCGTCGTTCAGTTCGCCCGCGACATCAAGATCGAGGCCCCGGTCGGCGCCGACAAAGCACAGTTCCTGCGCGAGGCGCACCGCACCGCCTGCACGATCTTCGGCACCGTGCTCGGACCCGAGGCGAACAACGCCCACCGCAACCATCTCCACATCGATCTGGCGACGCGCGGCGCGACCGGCGCATTCTGCGAATAGCCACCGCTGACCGGATGCCACCGCTAACCGGATGAATGAATCGAAACGCCGGGGCCCAAAGGCCCCGGCGTCTTGCTGTTCCGGCCCTGCCGCCTGATGACGGCGACGCCGAGGGTAGCAGTCCGCGCGACCCGCTCGAACGGTCGCTCCATCGAACGGGAACCCGACGCGCCGCTTGCCATCTCCGGGCCCGACCGCCCATAACGGCGCGGAACCAACGCCCGCGACCGCGAGAGACCCGATGACGCGACCAAAGCCCCCCGCACTCGCCACGGACCTTGCGGGATTTCCCCTCGTGCGGCCGCGACGCAACCGCCGCACCGACTGGTCGCGCCGCCTCGTCGCCGAGCACGTGCTGACACCGGGCGACCTGATCTGGCCGTTGTTCGTGCTCGAGGGTAAGGGCGAGCGCCAGCCGATCGCCTCGATGCCTGGTGTCGAGCGGATGTCGGTCGATCTCGTCGTCGGCGCCGCACGGGAGGCACAGTCGCTCGGCATCCCGGCGGTCGCGCTGTTTCCCTACACCGACCCGAAGCTCAGGACCGACGATGCGCGCGAGGCGTTCAACCCTGAAAACTTGGTCTGCCGGGCAACCCGCGCCATCCGCGACGCCGGTATCGACATCGGCGTCATTCTCGACGTCGCTCTCGACCCCTACACGAGCCACGGCCACGACGGCCTGTTGATCGACGGCGCCATTCACAACGACCGCACCGTCGAGGCGCTCATCAAGCAGTCGCTCAACCAGGTCGCCGCCGGCTGCGACGTGCTCGCTCCTTCCGACATGATGGATGGTCGCATCGGCGCCATCCGCCGGGCGCTCGAGGCCGAGGGCCACACCGATACGCAGATCATGAGCTACGCCGCGAAGTATGCGAGCGCATTCTACGGCCCGTTCCGCGATGCCGTCGGCTCCTCATCGACGTTGAAGGGCGACAAGCGCACCTACCAGATGGACCCGGCCAATGGCGACGAGTCCCTGCGCGAGGTGGCGCTCGACATCGCCGAGGGCGCCGACATGGTGATGGTGAAGCCCGGCATGCCCTACCTCGACATCGTCCGGCGCGTTTCCGAGACGTTCAACGTGCCGACCTTCGCCTATCAGGTGTCGGGCGAATACGCGATGCTGATGGGCGCGGCCGAGCGCGGCTGGCTCGACGAGCAGCGCGTGATGATGGAGAGCCTGCTCGCCTTCAAGCGTGCCGGCGCCGCGGGCATCCTCACCTACTTCGCGCCCAAGGCCGCGCGGGTTCTGGCGGGATAACGCAGCGACGCGATTTCACACGGCGATCAGGAAGCGTATCGCATAGGCGACGGCGGCCACTGTGCCGACGCCTCCGGCCCACAGCAGCACGAACCACATGAGGCGGCGGGCGAGCGAGGCTGGCGGCGGCCCGCCGGCCGGCAGGCGACGAACGTCGCGCGGGCCACTCAATGATAACCTCCGCCGCTCGCTACCTTGCCGCGGAACACCCAGTAGGCGTACGCGGTGTAAGCGAGGATCAACGGCACCAGCACGGACGCACCGACGAGCAGGAACTTCAGGCTCGACTCCGGCGCCGCCGCATCCCAGATCGTTACCGACGGCGGCACGATGTGCGGATAGAAACTGAAACCGATGCCGGCGTAGCAGAGCACGAATAGGGCCAGCGTCGCGAGAAACGGCTCGCGTTCATGGCGCGCCACTGTCCGATCGGGCGACGGCTGCGCCTCGCGAACCGATGCGATCAGCCGCCAGGCGGCCAGCGCCGTCAGAATGGGAATCGGCGCCGCATAGAGCATCGACGGGAAGCCGAACCAGCGCTGCATGTACTTGGCTTCGAGGAACGGCGTCCATACGCTGAAGACGAGAATGCCCGCGACGAGCGCTAAGGCGAGCGGCTGCGCGAAGCGGCGCGCGCGCCGCTGCACGTCCCCCTCCGTCTTCATGATGAGCCACGTCGCACCGAGCAGCGCGTAGCCGACCAGCAGGGCGATGCCCGTCGCCATCGAAAACGGCGTGAGCCAGTCGTACCATCCACCGGCATAAGCGCGCCCCTCGACGCGGATGCCTTGCACCAGGGCGCCGAGCGCAATGCCCTGAGCCAGCGCCGCGACCGACGAGCCGAAGAAGAACGCCCAATCCCAGATGAAACGCCCGCGTTCCGTGCGCCAGCGGAATTCGAACGCGACGCCGCGCAGTACGAGGCCGATCAACATGGCGATGATCGGCGCATAGAGCGCGGGCAGCACGATCGCATAGGCCAGAGGAAACACAGCGAACAGACCGCCACCTCCGAGCACCAGCCACGTCTCGTTGCCGTCCCACACCGGCGCGACCGAGTTCATCGCATCGTCGCGCGCCTGCTTCTCTCCGAGCAGCGGAAACAGGATGCCGATGCCGAGATCGAATCCATCGAGCACAACGTAGGCAAGCACGGCGAAGGCGATGATCGCCGCCCACACAAATGCGAGGTCGATGCCCATGCGAGATCTCCTCAATTGCCGTTGGGCGACGATCCACCCGCCGCCGCATGCGGTCCGGGTGTGGCGACAGCGGCGTGTTGCGGCTTGTGCGAGTCGAGATCAGCGGAACCTTGATCGGGGGAACGCGACATGAGCCTCAGCACATAGTACGTGCCGGCACCGAACACGGTCAGATAGACGACGAAGAACGCGACGAGCGAGCTCGCGACCGCTGGCGCGCCGATTGCCGAAACGCTGTCGGCGGTGCGCAGCAGGCCGTAAACCGTATAGGGCTGGCGGCCGCTCTCGGTCGTGATCCATCCGGCGAGCACGGCGAGGAATCCTGAAGGCCCCATCAGCACCGCGGCGCGATGCAGCCATCGCGCTTCGGCAAGGCCACCGCGCCAGCGTGCGACGACACTCCACACACCCACCGCGAGCATGGCGAAGCCAACCGCGACCATGATGCGGAACGACCAGAACACCAGCAGCGTATGTGGCCAGTCCGCCCTCGGGAAAGCATCGAGACCCTTCACTTCGCCATCGAGGCTGTGCTTCAGGATGAGGCTGGCGAGATTTGGCACCTCGACCGCGTAGCGCGTCACCGTCGCGTCATTGTCTGGCACGCCGAACAAGAGGAGCGGCACGCCCTTGCGCGTCTCGTAGAGACCCTCCATCGCCGTGATCTTCATCGGCTGATGCTCGAGCGTGTTGAGGCCGTGCAGATCACCCGCGGCGATCTGAACCGGCGTCACCAGAGCCGCCATCCACATCGCCATCGAGAACATCAGCAGGGAAGGACGATCGCCGCGATCGCGCAGCAGATGCCAGGCGCCGACGGACCCGACCACGAATGCGGTCGTCAGGTAGGCGGCGAGCACCATGTGCACGAGCCGGTAGGGGAACGAGGGATTGAATACGACCGCCCACCAGTCCGTGGGCACGAACTGGCCCTTGTCGTTCATGGCGAAGCCCGCCGGCGTTTGCATCCAGCTGTTGACCGACAGGATCCAGAACGCCGAGAGCAGCGTTCCGCCCGCCACCATGAGCGTCGCGAGGAAATGCAGGCGCGGCCCGACGCGATCGCGGCCGAACAGCATCACGCCGAGAAATCCAGCCTCGAGGAAAAACGCCGTGAGGACCTCGTATCCCATCAGCGGTCCGAGCACCGGGCCGGTCTTGTCCGAGAACACACTCCAGTTGGTGCCGAACTGGTAGCTCATGACGACGCCCGAGACGACGCCCATGCCGAACGCGACGGCAAAGATACGTATCCAGTAATCGAAGAGACGGATGAAGACGTCGCGACCAGTGAGGAGCCAAAGCCCTTCGAGCACCGCCAGATAGCTCGCCAGCCCGATTGAAAAAGCGGGAAAGAAGATGTGCGCCGAGATCGTGAAGGCGAACTGCAGCCTCGCCAGATCGAGTGCGCTCATGTCCATGCTTCCGCTCCCACTTCGGGCTTCGACGAGCTGTATCGCTCGACATCGTTGGCAAACCTTGGCATCGACTATAGCGAAGCACCGTTCAATCTGATGTCTGCACTTTACGGGTCGCGTCCAACCACTCTGACGCTCAAGCGAGGCCATGCAGGAAACTTCCCGCGACGATCTCGTGAGACTGCTCGCCTGGTATGGCGAGGCGGGGGTCGATTGCGCGCTCGGAGAGCAGCCGGTCGACCGGCTGGGGAAGGGAGCGCGGGCCCCCGGCGCCGGCCTCTGGGGGTGCCCCCGGGGGGGGGGGCGCCCCCCCGGGGGGCCGGGCCGCAGGCCCCCCCGGCGGGGCGCCCCCAGCCGCAGCAGGGTGGCCCCGCCAGCCGCAACACGGCAGTTTTCCGGCCCGCTGCGCCACTCCCGGCAGATGCCACACGCGCGCCCCCCGCCCGCTTCGCCACCGCGCCGCCGGATGCGGCTGAGACCGTGGCCCGCCGTATCGCCGCCGCCGTGCCAGACCTTTCCGCGCTCGCCGCCGCGCTACAGGCCTTCGACGGCTGTGCGCTCAAGGCCACTGCAAAATCAACCTGTGTCTGGCGTGGCGCCGAGCAGGCTCGCGTGATGATCGTCGGCGAGGCGCCCGGGCGCGACGAGGACTTGGAGGGAAAGCCGTTCGTCGGCCGTGCCGGCCAGCTACTCGATCGCATGCTCAAGTCGGTCGAGCTCGATGAGAGCAACGTCCATATCACCAACGTGGTCTACTGGCGGCCACCGGGCAATCGCACGCCGACAACGCAGGAAACCCAGGTCTGCCGCCCCTTCCTCGAGCGGCAGATCGCATTGGTCGAGCCCGATTTTCTCTTGCTGCTCGGCGGCGCCGCGGCGAAGGCGATGCTCGACGTCGGCGAGGGCATCATGAAGCTGCGGGGCAAGTGGCGTGATGCGGAAATCGGCGGCCGCCGCCTGCGCGTCATGGCGACCCTACACCCGGCCTATCTGCTGCGCACTCCGGCGGCGAAGCGGCTTGCATGGCGCGATTTTCTGGCCCTCAAGGTCGCGCTAGAAAAGAACGCAAGTATTTGAAATATAAATATTTATTAGCGCCCCTCACCATGGTCGGCCGGGCCGGACGAGGTTTGAATAAAACTGCGCATACTCCGTTTACTGCACGAGAAGTTGGCACTGCTATATCTCTGAACACGCAATAGCGACGGACGGGGCCGATGGCTCTGTCCAAGCCTACGACTCGCACCCTTCCCCGGCCCAGCCGCACGCTGGCGGAAGGTCCCGCAATTCAATCGTGCTGCGCAACATCCGTATTGCCTTCAGAGGCCCGCCTTGAAAACCGGTCTTGTCTATCTGCGTCCAGCGAATCTGGTGGCTTTCAGGACCACCGGCCCCTACCACCGCTCGTCAACCGAGGCGTGGGAGCGCATGTTCGCGTGGATGTCGCGTCACGGTCTCCGCGGGAAGGTGCATCGGGGCTACGGCATGGCGCTCGACGATCCGCGCAAGGTGCCGGCGGCACAGTGCCGCTACGACGCTTGCATCGAGGTTCCCGACCAACTGCCGCTATCGGCTTGGAGCGAGCTGCTTCCGCAGCGGCTGCCCGGCGGGCCTTATGCACGACTGCGCTATGTCGGACCGCACTCAGAGCTCAGCGGAATCGCCAAGAACCTGCGAGAGCAGTGGACCGGAAAACACGGCCTTTCGGTCTGCTCGCGCCGCCCGATGATCGAGATCTACCTCGACGATCCTGCGTCATGCCGGCCCGAACGCCTGCGCACCGACGTTTGCCTGCCCATCGCCTTTTCGAGCTCCCGCGCCGTCGCGTGAGGGGTCGGCGACGGCACTTGCGATCTATCCGTTGAGGGGATGCCCCGCGTATTCTCTGGAGGCGCGGGACATTGCCAATTCGCCCAATCGCTCCCCCGACAACGAAATAGGCACACCGGTCTCAGACCGATGCGCCCTCGATGTCCGTCGAACGAAGCGCTCGCCGATCAGTCGGTGCAGCGCTGATCGTACTTGCGGCAAGCCCAGCCGTGGCCCTGCTCGCACTTGCGATCGTAGAAGCCGCAGCGGTTGCCGCCCTCGTAGTCGTCATCGCTGCGGCGGCGCTCCTCGGCCTTCGCGGCGTTGGACGCGCCGGCGATGATGGCGACCGCGGCAGCGGCGCCGAGAATACCGAGACCGACGTTCCGGGCACCCCTACCCTTGACGTGGACGATCTGGCTCGGCGGCGCGGCAGCCTTAAGTCCGCCGAGCGGCCCCATGCCCGCAGCCGGGGCCCCCGGAACCGCCAGGAACGACATGCTCACGGCAAGCGCTATTGCAGACGAAATCTTTGCGAAACCCATAGACCGAACCCTTTCGATTTGCGCCCCCCGGGGTGTGCGTTCATATCGCTCCCGGCGCATCCACGATGCCTCTAATACTTTGACAAAATAGCGATTACCGAATGAACCTTACCTGAACGGTGGAAGGGCCGTAACCAAATTCGAGGAGCGTTCTCCACATCCCTCGCACGATCGTCCGTAGGGATGCTCTTCAGGCCACATGTTCGACAGTCGTCAACATCGAACAAGCAAGTTCCTTTCAAGTAACCATGTTTCCACTTGCCCAAGACTTACCAGCCCAAGACAAGTCATAACAACTCCTGGAGCCTAGACCGATTGCTTCGAGTGCTCGATCAATTCAACCGGGAGAATAACAAGATGTTCAAGCGCTTCACTCTCGCCGCCGTCGCCGCGGCCTTTGCCATTCTCGCCGTTCCGGCCGCCTCCGAGGCCGGCCACATGAAGCGCGGCGCCCGCGCCGCTCACGCCTCCTGCCCGGTCACCGCCATGCTGCATCGCGCCGACCGCGCGGTGCGCGCCGCCGTCGTCGCCCCGCGCGTCCACGTCCGCCGCGAGCGTCCGGAGTGGCTGAAGGCCCTGTTCTCGCGCGATCGGGCACACGCCCGCCCGGCCCGCGCCCATAAGCGCCGGCGCTGAACATCGCGACGTTGAGTTGATCTGAAGCGCGCGGCGGGCAACTGCCGCGCGCTTCTGCGTTCATACAGCCATCAACCGAGGAGGCCGAGGTCGCCCTTGGTCTTCGCCTCGCCAAGGCCGAGCGCGAGCTGGACGGGTTTGAACGAGCGGCGGTGATGCACGGTGACGCCCAGGCGGCGGATCACTTCCTGGTGCTCGGGCGTGCCGTAGCCTTTGTGCCGGTCGAAGCCATAGGCAGGAAATTCGCGCGCCAGGGAGATCATCAGCCGGTCGCGCGTGACCTTGGCGACGATCGAGGCGGCGGCGATCGACAGGCACTTGGCGTCGCCCTTGACGATGGCGCGTGCCGGCATGGGAAGGCGCGGCAGCCGGTTTCCGTCGATCAATACGAGGCGCGGCGCCGGCGAGATCTGCCGGATCGCCTCGGTCATCGCCCACATCGTCGCGTTGAGAATGTTGTCCTGATCGATGCGCTGCGTATCGGCGATGCCGATGCCGATCGAAAGCGCCTTCCCCTCGATACGAACCAGCGCCCGCTCGCGCTGGTCGGCGTCGAGCATCTTGGAATCGGCGATCCACTCGGGAAGCGCCTGCGGGTCGAGCATCACCGCCGCTGCGACTACTGGCCCCGCCCACGGCCCGCGCCCCGCCTCGTCGACGCCGACGATCGGCCCGCCGGAAAGCGACAGCTCGGCGCTTTCCAGCTCGAAGGTCGGGATCAGGCGCGAATCACGGATCTTCATGTGCCAAGCGTGGTGGCGCGCACCCCGACCTGTCAAAGCAGCGGCAATTGTCCGCCGTGGAGAACCGGACGCCGAAACTGAGTTGTATCGAGCACCAGACGCTCGTCGCCGAGGCCGAGCCGGCGGCGCGCCAGGCGGAAGCGTTGTGCGATCTGCTCCGCAAACGGCCCCGAGCCGCGCTGTCGGAGACCGAACTCCGCTCGATAATCCTGCCCGCCGTGCATCGACTGCATGAGGTTGACGACGCGGCGCGCGCGACCCGGCTCGTTCGCCTCGAGCCATTCCCGGAACAGCGTCTTGATCTCCAGCGGCAGGCGCAGGACCACGTAGCCGGCCTCGCGCGCACCGGCCTCCCGGCACGCCGCCAGGATCGCCTCGATCTCGCTGTCGTTGAGGGCTGGGATGACCGGCGCGACCATCACGGCGACGGGCACGCCCGCTTGCGCAAGCTTGCGGATGGCATCCAGCCGGCGCGGCGGCGTCGAAGCGCGGGGCTCCATGGCGCGGGCCAAGCGGCGGTCGAGCGTCGTCACCGAGATCGCCACCTTGACCAGCCGCCGCTCCGCCATCCGCGCCAGGATGTCGCTATCGCGCAGAACGAGCGCGGACTTCGTGACGATGCCGACCGGATGGCCGGCCTTTTCCAGCACTTCGAGGATCGAACGGGTGATGCGGTGCTCGCGCTCGATCGGCTGGTAGGGGTCCGTATTCGCTCCGAGCGCGATGACCTTCGGTACGTAGCGCGGGTTGGCGAGCTCGCGTTCGAGCAGCTCGGCGGCGTTGGTCTTGGCATAGAGCTTCGTCTCGAAATCGAGACCGGCGGAATGGCCGAGGTAGCAGTGACTGGGCCGCGCATAGCAGTAGATGCAGCCTTGCTCGCAACCACGGTACGGGTTGATCGACTGATCGAAGGAGATGTCCGGACTGTCGTTGCGAGTGATGATGCTGCGCGCGGCTTCCCGCTGCACGACGGTTTCGAACGCCTCGAGAGCGCCGAGACCTTCCCAGCCGTCGTCGAAGGCTTCGCGCACCTCGCTTTCAAAGCGTCCCGAGCCGTTCGAAACCGCGCCTCGCCCGCGCCGGCGCTCGGCATCGACTTTCGCTCCGGAGCCGGCCGCATTGACCGGTCCATCGTCAGCAGGCTCATCGGCGGGCACGGCGGACTCGGGGTCGACCGTCGTCCGCAAACCCGGGGGGCTGCCAGCGACTTCTTTTCGAACGTGCCCGCGTGCATCGCGCCGCATACCGACCCACCTCGTTCTCTGCGACCGCGTTCTCTAAGACCGCGCTCCGTGTGCGACATGAGCCATCGCCCGCGACGCGAATGGCGATTGCGTCGAGCCTACCAGATCAACGAGAACATTCAAGGAACATTACCGCAGGGCTGGAGACAGGCCGCCATCGCCTGCGGGCCTCCCCGATGTTTGAGTTGTAGCCCTACGGCTGGCGTGCCAATTGGTATGCCATGATTTCGGTCATCATCCCGACCCTCAATGCCGAAGAGCGGTTCGCCGCATGCCTCACCGCGCTGGTTCCAGCCGCGGTGGAGGGGCTCGTGCGCGAGGTCATCGTCGTCGATGCGGGCTCCACCGATCACACCCTGAAGATCGCCGATCAGGCAGGTGTGGACGTCGTCACGTCGGAGGCAGGACGCGGACTGCAGCTCCGCTCGGGTGCGCGCCGGGCGCGCCAGCAGTGGCTGCTGTTCCTGCACGCCGATACCGTCCTGTCGCCGGGATGGGACATCGAGGCGGCGGAATTCATGGACCGGGTCGAAACCGGCCGCCAACGGCCCATGGCCGCGACGTTCACATTCGCACTCGACGACTACGGCGCAGCGCCGCGCATGCTGGAGTGGCTCGTCGCGATGCGTGGGCTGCTGCTCGGCCTGCCCTATGGCGACCAGGGTTTGCTGATCCCACGGCAACTCTACGACGAAGTGGGCGGCTTCCAGCCGATACCGCTGATGGAGGATGTCGCAATCGTCCGGCGTCTCGGCCGGCGGCGCATCTGGCGCCTGCGCTCCGGCGCCGTCACTGGCTCTTCCCGCTACCGCACCGAGGGCTACTTGCGCCGCGTGATGCGCAATCAGCTCTGCCTCGCGCTCTATGCTGTCGGCGTACCTCCCACCCGCATCGCGGGCATCTACGCCAACGGTGCTCCCGCGGCTCAGGAGGCCGATGCCGCCAAAGCTGCCGCCGACGCAGCACCACCCGAGCGGCGCCGACGTATAAATTCCGCGTGACGCTATCGCTGGCGTCGCAATCCGGCGCTACATTCCGCGCGAACGTTCCTTGCTGCAGCGATGCCAATGGGCGCGCAGGACGCGGCGACATGGCAACAACTCCAGACACCCCGGGAGACAGGCGATGACCCAACTCACGCGAAGGACCTTCGTGGCATCGGCGGCAGCGGCCTCCGCCGTGCTGGGTATCGACCGCCACATCGCATTCGCCGACAGCAAGGCCGGGGCGGAGGCGACGGCCGCCGGTTTCCATCGCTTCAAGGTCGGCGACGCCGAGGTGACGACGTTGTTCGATGGCCTTTGGGCCAAGCCGCACGACGAGAAATTCATCCGCAACGCCACCGTCGAGGAGACGAAAGCGGCACTCGCCAAGGCCGGTCTGCCGAACGAGGCCATAACCATTCCCTTCACCATCACGCTGGTGAAGACGGGTGGTCGCACGATCATGTTCGACTCCGGCACCGGCGCGCAGCTCGCTCCGACCGCCGGCCGGCTTGCCGACAGCATGAAGGCCGCGGGCATCGATCCCCAGTCGATCGACACCATCGCCGTGACGCACTTCCACCGACCATATCTTCGGCCTGATGGCGAAGGACACCAACGCGCCGGTGTTTCCCAATGCGCAGATCGTGGTGCCCGAGGCCGAGCTCGCCTGGTGGACCGACGAAAGCGTATTCACGAAGCTCCCCACCGAGCGCCACGGGCTCGCCAAGCGCGTGCAATCGACGCTCGGAAAATGGGAAAACGTGAAGCGGATCGGCGATGGCGGCGAGATCGCGCCCGGCATCGTCGCCGTCTCCGCCTTTGGCCACACGCCCGGCCATACGACCTACGTGGTCGGCTCGGGCAAGGGCCAGTTGATCGTTCTCGCCGACATCACGAACATCCCGGCGCTGTTCGCGCGCAACCCAGGCTGGCACGTTGCATTCGATGCCGACCCGGTACAGGCCGAGGCCAGCCGGCGGCGCATGTTCGATCGCGCCATCGCAGATCAGGCGGTGATCACCGGCTACCATTACGGCATGCCGGGCGCGGGCAGGATCGAGAAAGACGGCAGCGGCTACGCCTTCGTGCCGGTTGCCTGATGGGCGCCCCCGTGGTGACGCCGCGCTGGCGCCCCCGGCTGGTGATGATGGTACGCCTGCCGGCGATGGGCCGGGTGAAAACCCGGCTCGCGCGCGGCGTGGGTGCGGTCGCAGCGGCGGCGTTCTATCGCCGTTCGACCGGTGGTCTCGTCGCCCGGCTCGGCGCCGACCCGCGCTGGCAGCTCACCCTTGCCGTGACGCCCGATAGAAGTGCCGCCAGCGGCTTCTGGCCACGCCAAGTTCCGCGCGTCGGGCAGGGCCGTGGCGATCTCGGCCAGCGCATGCAGGGCATCTTCGAGCGCTTGCCGCCCGGCCCTGTCGCCATCATCGGCTCCGACAGCCCGTCGATCCGCCCCGCGCATATTGCCCGCGCCTTCCGCGCGCTCGGGAAGGCCGATGCCGTGCTCGGGCCTGCACCCGATGGCGGCTACTGGCTCATCGGCTTGAAGCGCGTGCCGCACGTGCCGCGGGCCTTCCCCGGCGTGCGCTGGTCGAGCGCCACGACACTCGCAGATACTGTTGCCGCGCTCGGGCCTCGCCGCCAGGTCGCACTCATCGACACGCTCGACGACATCGACGAGCCGGCCGATCTCGCCCGGGACCACGGCCGGCACGCACGACGCATCTGAAATTCGGCCTGCGACGAGGGAGCGCCGATGGCGCCGCACCTTGGATTTGCTGGATTTCGGGGCGAGCTCTGGAAACCATCGCGACCATCGCGCCCCAGAGAAAACAGATGTGCTTGTGCGAGGTCACGGACAACCGGTATTTGCAGTGTTAAGTTAGTTGAAGGTCATGCTCGCCGGCTCCCGGTAGCCGCAGCGAGCGTCGTTCAATTGCCTGCGTGAGACATGTCCAGCGAAGCAACCGGCTACACTGCCGCGCAATACCTCGAAGCCGGTTACCGGGCGGAATCCCACGGAGACCGCGAGCGCGCCCACCAGTACTACGCCTATGTGGCCGAAGCATTCCCCGAGACCCCGGAAGGCGAGGCGGCACGCGGCGGCCTGATGCGGCTCGGTATTGCCGGAGCAGCAGACCCGCACCATCAGGCGCAGGCGGCGGTGCCGCAGCAGGCGGCACCGGCGGCGCAGGCGCCGCCCGCAAATGCGCAGCAGCAGCCCCCCAGAGGCGCCAACGGCGCGCCCCATCACCCGGGCAATCACCCAGCGGGCCATCAGGGCGCTGCACAGGCGCCTTCCTGGCAGACACCACCAGACCAGCGGACAGGTGGGCAACGTGCGCGCCCGCAAGCGGCCCAGCAGCCTCCGCCGCAGCAGGCCGGGCAACAGCAGGGCGGACAACGCATCGCGCTCGGCGACCTCGCGCGTATCAAACTGCCGCCGGGCCAGTCCGGCGATCCCCACCAGCCCGCCCAGGCTGCACAACATGGCTATGGCCATCCCCAGCACGATGCCGCGGGCCACGCCATATCCGCCGCCGACAGCCACGAGCGACTGCCTGAGGTCGTCGCGCGGCGTCAGCGCGAACTCGCGGGCGTGGAAGAGTATGAGGCTCCGGCGCGCCGCTTCCGCTCCGGCCGCGTGATGGCGTGGCTGTTCGTGGTGGGTGGCTGGCTCAGCATCGCCGGCGGTATTGCCGCCGTCGCGCTCGGTTTCGTCTTCTCGACGATGGGCGGGGCGGTGATGGGCGTCGGGCTCGGCACCATCGCGGGCATCGGCGCAATAGCCTCCGGCTTGTTGATGGTGATGCTGGGACAGCTCGCGCTCGCGGTGTTCGAGAACACCGACGCCGTGCGCGAGATCGCCGCCCTCGTGCGGATGCGCGGCGACTTCTGAACGCCCACTGCGACGCGCCTAGGGTGCGATCGGGCGAGAGGGAAGTGCCGGGCGCTTCCTTCGAAAGCGCGAATGCACCCTAAGATCATGTTTGGAGCGCTGTTGACGACTTTGAGGAAGCGCAGCGCGCTTCCATCGAAAATGACCATGCTCTGAACGCGCTTATTTCCGGTGCTCCTCGAGCCTCGGCATGATCTCGACGAAGTTGCAGGGGCGGTGGCGGTTGTCGAGCTGCCACTTGAGAATGCCGTGCCACGCATCCTTGCAGGCACCTGTCGATCCCGGCAGGCAGAAGATGTAGGTACCGCGCGCGACGCCGCCGCAGGCCCGCGACTGGATCGTCGATGTCTCGATCTTCTGGTACGACTGCATGTGGAAGATCACCGAGAAGCCGTCGATCTCCTTCTCGAACAGCGGGCGCACCGCTTCCGGCGTGACGTCGCGACCGGTAAAGCCGGTACCGCCCGTGGTGATGACCACATCGACCATCGGATCGTCGATCCAGCCCTGGACGCGCGCGCGGATGGCCGCGATGTCGTCCTTCACCAGCGCGCGGTCGGCGAGCATGTGCCCCGCTTCCGCGATCATCTCGGCGAGCGTCGAGCCTGAACGATCCTCGGCGAGCGACCGCGTATCGGACATCGTCAGCACAGCGATGCGGACCGGGATGAAGGGGCGGGATTCGTCGATCTTCGCCATTGCTGGGCCATTCCTCGCTGAATGCCATTCTTCGCTGGATGAAGGTTGCCACCAATATCCGATCGCGCGGTCACCGCAATGCCCGACGACAAGGACGTGCCCGCCCATGTTCCCGATGGACCCGACGCCTGATGCCGACGTGCGGAGAGGCCCTCGGTAAAACGAGAAATCCGCCCTGCGAGGCCCATTCGATCCCGGCGCACGCACCATGCGCACCTACGGAATTTACGAAGCTTGGTGTTCAGACTGCATTCAGCTCGGCATCGCCATGTTGCTGCCAAGGATCATGAGCACGCTTGAAAGCAGCTTCCGGAACAGTGCCTTGCGTCAATCGATTGGGAACCGGCAAGAGCATAAGTTGCGGTTCGGCCGGTAGGCAGGGAGAACCATCTGTGCCCTCCCGCACGCTCCCGAGACCGAACCGAAGCCGCTCCGAACGCCATTCTCGCTCATAACTCGGCCGACGATTCTTTTCCAACGCGGCTGTACCACAGGGAACAGCGACGGAAGATATCAGTCCCCAAAATGGGAAACTCCACATCCCAGATCCGAGTTGCTGACCTAACCAGCAACACCGGCAAGTCCCGCCATCAGACCAACGAGGCACCGACCATGATCCGCACGACCCGCTCTCTCGCCGCCACGGCCATCGCCTGCGGCCTCGCCTTCGCCGCGCCCACCACCGCCTCTGCCATCGGCACCGGCGCCCTCGCTGGCCTCAAGGAGGCCAAATCCCAGAGCAACGTGGTCGAGGTTCGCCACGGCCGCGGCGTCGCGCTCGGCATTCTCGGCGCGGCGGCGGCGACAGCCGTGATCGCTGGCGCCGCTCGGGCCGATCGCTATGACGACGGCTACTACTATTACCGCGACAGCTACCGTCCGCGCTGGTCGTGCTGGCGCCTGCGTGACGCTTGCGACGACGGCGCCGACTGGGCCTGCCGGCGCTTCTATCGCCAGTGCGACTGAGACGCCCAGCGAACGGACATTCGAAACGCGCTCCGGCCATCCGCCGGGGCGCGTTTTTGCGTCCCCTATCCCGCCCCGCGTTGCAGGTCGGCTCCATCGCGCCGACACACTCCAGTGCGAGAGGTTTCATACCGGCACCTCGTCTCAACGCTCCGTTAACCATCTGTGCGCTTGAGTGATGGAGGCTGGCGTGAAAGTCTCAGTCGTTCTTGCGTTGTGTGGTGGGTGCAATGGGTATGCGTCGTCGTGCGGCCTCGGCTCGTGCCGAGGATCGAATCCTGGTCGGTGATTGCCTCGAAGAGCTTCGCCGTATGCCCGACGCGAGCGTCGATCTCGTCTTCGCCGACCCACCCTACAATCTCCAGCTCGAACGAGAGCTGCTCCGCCCCAACAACACGCGCGTCGACGGCGTCGACGACGATTGGGACAAGTTCACGAGCTTCGCCGATTACGACGCCTTCTCGCGCGCATGGCTCAAGGAATGCCGCCGCATCCTGAAGCCGGATGGGGCGATCTGGGTGATCGGCTCCTATCACAACATCTTCCGCCTCGGCGCGCTGCTCCAGGACCTCGGCTTCTGGATTCTCAACGACGTCGTCTGGCGCAAGGTGAACCCGATGCCGAATTTCCGCGGCCGGCGCTTCACCAATGCCCATGAAACGCTGATCTGGGCGGCGCGCGATCAGAAGTCGCGCTACACGTTCAACTACGAGAGCCTGAAGGCGCTCAACGACGATCTGCAGATGCGATCGGACTGGCTCTTCCCGATCTGTTCGGGTCCCGAGCGGCTGAAGGACGGCGAGGGCCGCAAGGCGCACCCGACGCAGAAGCCCGAGGCACT
>CALMPK010000433.1 GCA_937873575.1 uncultured Hyphomicrobiaceae bacterium | reverse complement strand
AGGTCCAGCTCAGGGACCGTATCGCGTTCCTGCGTGCGGCGGAGGGCGACGCTTGGCCCGATCTCTCCGATGCGGCGCTGGCACTCTCGCCCGCGACCTGGCTCGCGCCGTTCCTCGTCGGCAAGACAAAGGCGGCCGAGATCAGCGCCGGCGATCTCGGCAACGCGCTCGAGGCGCTGATCCCGTATGACCTGAAGCGCCGGCTCGAAGCGGCCGCGCCGACTCACTTCGAAGCGCCGACGGGCAACCGCCATGCCATCGACTACGATGGCGCCGGGGCGCCGCGCCTCT
Organism: uncultured Hyphomicrobiaceae bacterium; assembly: GCA_937873575.1. Lineage (GTDB taxonomy): Bacteria > Pseudomonadota > Alphaproteobacteria > Rhizobiales > Hyphomicrobiaceae > JAEUMD01. The sequence continues at coordinate 2,320 of CALMPK010000433.1, read as the reverse complement.
CCATTCGCGTGCAAGAGCTGTTCGGCCTCAGGGAACATCCGGCGATTGCCGGCGGGCGGCTGCCGTTGACGCTGGAGCTGCTGTCGCCCGCCCACCGGCCGATCCAGGTGACGCGAGACCTGCCCGGCTTCTGGAAGGGCTCGTGGGCCGACGTCAAATCGCAGATGCGCGGGCGCTATCCTCGCCACCCCTGGCCGGACGATCCGGCTTCCGCCGCGCCGACCGCGCGCGCCAAGCCCCGCGGCACTTGACGGAGCACACATGACACGTGGGGCGGGCGTGCTATCAAAGTCTCCCGAGCGGGCAGAAATTTGGATGCAGCAATGACGAGCGCGGTTGTCGACAAGCCGGTTTTCGATTGGGAGGATCCGCTTCTGCTCGCTGGCGAGCTCGACGAGCAGGAGCGCATGGTGGCGGAGACCGCCCGGCGCTATGCCGAGGACAAGCTCTACCCGCGCGTGCGCGAGGCGTTCCGGTCGGAAGTGACCGATCCATCCATCTTCCGTGAGATGGGCGAACTCGGCCTGCTCGGCGTGACGCTGCCGGAGCGATATGGCGGCGCCGGTCTCAACTACGTCTGCTATGGGCTCGTCGCCCGCGAGGTCGAGCGCGTCGACTCGGGCTACCGGTCGATGATGAGCGTGCAGTCCTCGCTGGTGATGCTGCCGATCTATGCGTTCGGCTCGGAGGAGCAGCGGCAGCGCTATCTGCCCGAGCTTGCCGCCGGCCGTATGATCGGCTGCTTCGGCCTGACCGAGCCGGACCACGGCTCCGATCCGGGCTCGATGGCGACGCGCGCACGCAAGTGCGACGGCGGCTGGCGCCTCACCGGCGCCAAGACCTGGATCTCGAACGCTCCGATCGCCGACGTGATGGTGGTGTGGGCGAAGACCGAGGACGGCGTCATCCGCGGCTTCATCGTGGAGCGCGGCGCGGATGGCCTCAAGACGCCGGCTATCCATGGGAAAGTCGGTCTCAGGGCATCGGTGACGGGCGAGATCGTGCTCGACGACGTCCGGGTCGGTGACGACGCCATGCTGCCGAACGCCGCCGGGCTCAAGGGGCCGTTCACCTGCCTCAACTCGGCGCGTTACGGTATTTCCTGGGGAGCGCTGGGCGCCGCCGAGGACTGCTTCCGCAAGGCCCGCCAGTACGTGATCGACAGAACGCAGTTCGGCCGGCCGATCGCCGCCAACCAGCTCGTGCAGAAGAAGCTCGCCGATATGATGACGGAGATCGCGCTCGGCTATGGCGCCTGCCTGCGACTCGGGCGAATGAAGGACGCTGGCGCCGCCGCACCCGAGGTGACGTCCATCGTCAAGCGCAACTCCTGCGGCAAGGCACTGGAGATCGCTCGCACCGCGCGTGACATGCTCGGCGGCAACGGGATCTCGGACGAGTATGACGTGATGCGCCACATGGTGAACCTCGAGGCGGTGAACACCTACGAGGGAACGCACGACATCCACGCGCTTATCCTCGGCCGCGCGATCACCGGCATCAGCGCGTTCTGAGCGGCGGCTTGACCGCGATACCGACGAAGGCTGGCCGCGTGCGCCGTAATGCCGAGCACCGGTTTGGCTCCCGCCAAGGCAGTTGTCACCGCTGGATCGCGTCAGTCGGGCGCGGCATCGCGGGCGATGTCGAGCGGCACCGGCACGGCCGCAACCAGCGCGCGGTCGAAATCGCGCCAGCCGTCCGTGCCCTCGGGGAACCATTTGAGGCCGCTATAGCCGAAACTCGCGGCGCGCTTCATGGCGTTCCACGACATCCAGCAGTCCGCGTTACAGAAGATCACGACGGCGCGCCTCTTGTCGCCGCCGGTTAGGCGCGCCAGCTCTCGCGCGAAAAAGCGCGCGACCGCAGGATCGACGTCGCCGCGTCCGACTTCCGGCAGCCAAGTCGCGCCGGGTAACGTCTCGTGCGGCTTGCTGATCCGCCATGCACCGGTCGCCTTGTCGTATCCGGCGCCATGGATCGGCGACACGTCGAGCAACACCGCATGCGCGTCGCGGACGAGGCGATCGATATCGTCGATCCACACGCGCTCGCCGGCCGGCGGATTCTCCGGTACGGCGGCCTGATAGCGTGCGATGCGGTAGCCGGTCGTGGGATCGAAGGCCGTGTCTGGCTCCCCGCGCGACGGCAATGACGTGAGCAGGAAGGATGCAAACAGGACCGAAGCAAACAGCAGCGACGCCAGCCGGAGAGGCGACTTTGCGAGGAGCGCAAGGACGTTCGCTCTGACCTTCATGTCTTCGGCTTGATGGCGGCGCCCCATGGATAGCGCCCGACGGAAATCGACTTCACCGCCGCAAGC
>CALMPK010000432.1 GCA_937873575.1 uncultured Hyphomicrobiaceae bacterium | reverse complement strand
AATCGCGTAAGCGCTTTTTGGCGAGCGGGGCCCGCCTGCGCGGCGAGGAGGTTCAGCGCATGGGCTTCGTCCGTCATGTTGGTCGCCTGCTCGAGATGGCGAACGGCGAGCGCGATATCCTTCGTTTCGCCGCGCTGGACGAGATGAGTCAGTACGGCGTTGCGCAGGGCACGCTTGCCCGCGCTCGCGGCATCAGGAGAGAAGGGCTCGCTCGTCGTCATCTCGCGGTAGATCGCGGCGAGCTCACGCGAGAGCGTCATGGCGATGATGCGCGAGAGTTGGCGGTGTGCGCGGAAGACGAGCTCGGGATCGACGTCGCGGCCGATGACCCGGGCGATGTCCGATTGCGTCGGGAGTTTCAGAATCTCGGCCCGGTAGGCCGGTTCCAGGCTCCGGTCGCGCAGCGTCTTGCCGAGCGCCTTTGCATAGGCGACGCCTCGGCTCGAACGCTTGCCGGCCCTGAGCGTCGCGACGATCTGCTGGAGTGTGCGCGTCGCGTAGGTGTTGGCCGCCTGCCAGCGATTGAACAGATCGCTATCGTGCGCCATGAGGAATTCGACGTCGCGATCGGGGACGTCGACGGTCAGGTTGACGGGGGCCGAGAAGCCCCTCAGCAGTGACGGCACGGGACGAGAGGCGAGGCCCGTGAACCTGAAGCTCTGCTTGCGCTTCGTCACGTGGATGACGCCGTCGGCGGTGGTCTCCGATCCTTCGCCGTCGAGCGCGAGCGCCATGTCGCAGCCGTCGCTCCCGACAAGCCCTACGCGCAGCGGAATATGCAGCGGCTTCTTGCGCGTCTCGCCGGGCGTTGCCAGTAGCACTTGTTCGACATCGAGCACAGCGGTGCGTTTGCGCACATCGTAAGCGAAGGAACAGACGAGCTCGGGCGTGCCGGCCTGGCTGTACCAGATCGCGAACTGCGAGAGATCGAGACCCGACACATCGGCGAAGCAGGCAAGGAACTGTTCGACGGTCGCGGCCTCGCCGTCATGACGCTCGAAATAGAGATCCATGCCGCGACGGAAGGCGTCGTCGCCGACGATGGTGCGCAGCATGCGCACGAGCTCGGCGCCCTTCTCGTAGACGGTCGCCGTATAGAAGTTGTTGATCTCGATGTAGGACGAGGGGCGCACGGGATGCGCGAGCGGGCCGGCGTCCTCTGGGAACTGATGCGCGCGCAATTGGCGGACGTCTGTGATCCGCTGCACGATGGCCGAGCGCTCGTCGCCCGAGAATTCCTGGTCGCGGAAAACGGTCAGCCCTTCCTTGAGGCAGAGTTGGAACCAGTCGCGGCAGGTGATGCGGTTGCCGGTCCAGTTGTGGAAGTACTCGTGCGCGACCACGCTCTCTATCGCTTCGAACATGGCATCGGTCGCGGTCTCCGGCGATGCGAGGATCAGCCGGTCGTTGAAGATGTTGAGGCCCTTGTTCTCCATGGCGCCGAGGTTGAAATCGCCGACGGCGACGATGTTGAACACGTCGAGATCGTACTCGCGGCCGAAGCGGCGCTCGTCCCAAAGCATGGATCGCTTGAGGGAGTCGAGCGCCCAGGCGGCACGGCCTTCGAGCCCCGGCTCGACATAGACCGTAAGATCGACCGGGCGGCCCGAAGCGGTGGTGAAGCTCGAGGCAACCGAGCCGAAGCTTCCGCCGACGAGGGCGAACAGGTAGCAGGGCTTGGGATGGGGATCGTGCCAGACGGCATAGTGGCGCTTGCCGCGCGCCAGCGTTCCGCGCTCGACTCTGTTGCCGTTCGAGAGCAGCACGGGCGCTTCCTCGACGTCGGCCTCGATGCGCACCTTGTAGGTCGAGAGCACGTCGGGCCTGTCGAGAAAATAGGTGATGCGGCGGAAGCCCTCGGCCTCGCATTGCGTGCAGTAGACGCCGCGGGAGCGATAGAGCCCCTGCAGGGCCTTGTTGGATTCCGGATCGACGAACGTGACGGTTTCGAGAGTGAACCGTCCTTCGGGCGGCGACTTGATTGTCAATGCCGTGTCGGTGAGGTCGTAGTCGGCACCGAGCATCAGGTCGCGTCCGTCGAGGCGGATCTGATCGAGCTCGAGGTGCTGCCCGTCGAGGCGCAGGGCGGGCGTGGCCGTGGAGGATGACACGCCGCTGCGGCGGATCGACAAGCGCGAACGGATGCGCGTGCGGTTTGGGTCGAGGCGAACGTCGAGATCGACGGTTTCGATGAGATAGGCCGGGGGATCGTACTCTTCGAGCCGGATCGGACGGGGCGTGTCGGTCTTCATGTCGGCGGGGTCTCGGAGTCGCAGTCGGGGGCGGGCAACTGGAGGGCCGGCATCGCGGGCGGCGCCTCGGCGGGCTTCACGGGCCTCCTACCATAGTTCGGGATCAGGCGACGGCGAAACGCATCCGGCCGTGCGGCGTCGAGCGCCCTTCACCCTCTCGATCGAGCGTGAGGCCTCTGCCTCCGCGACACCGCGTGCGGGGTTCCGTCTGGTCCGGTCTGCGACCTCGGCGGGCGTGGACAAGGGCCGTGGAGAGGGCTCGGTGACCGATGTTCGGCAGCCTCTGCCAAATTGTCACCCCATGGAATCCCGCGGTTTCTAAGGACATCCGCGAAGTGCTCCGAAAGTCGCTGTCAAATTGGCAGAAACAGGGTGCTGAAGGCGGCTAAACCGGTGTCTGGCGGACAATTGTAGGCAATTGATAAGGCACGCAAAAAAGCCATGCCAGCAGCAACTGGCACACCCCTTGCTCTTGATTAACCAAAAGCATTTGGCAAGGCAGGGTGGATGGCGATGCAGAAGACCTGGACCTTCGAGATGCGCGGCACGGCGCGGCGGGTCGCGGTCGCCGTTATGACCGTCGCGGCGATAGCGTCTTTCGACGCTACGACGGCGCTGGCGCAGGAGCAGGAGCAGCCAGAGCCCTTCGTCGCCGGCACGAAGCCGGACCGGCGGCCAGACCGCGCCCCGAGGATCCATACGCTCGATCACAACGCCGACTGGCGTGCGGCGGCGCTGCGCGGCGTCAGCAAGCCGATCCCGTCGAGCCTGCGCTTCGTCGATGACCAGGGTGCGTGGTTCACCCCGTTCACGCGGCGGAACATGCCGCCTCCCTACGACATCCGCGGCCTCTACCCCTCGACGCTGCGTCGCGCCAACCGCGCGCGCTGACGCCCGATACCGTGGGTCACGGTCGTTCACATGCATCGGGTGAGGCCCCGCCGTCCGGCGATCCGATGCGTCAAGCACGTCAACATTGGAGAGAAACGATGAACATCCGTAGCGTTGGCCTCGCGCTCGTCACGGCCGGCCTCCTCGCCACGGGCGCGGTTGCCCAGGAACAGAAGGGTATGTCGGGCATGGGCGGTATGTCCGGCATGAGCGGCATGCAGGGTCAGCAGGGCATGGGTGGCATGTCCGGCATGAGCGGCATGCAGGGCCAGCAGGGCATGGGTGGCATGGGCGGCATGTCCGGCATGTCGGGCCAGCAGGGCATGGGCGGCATGGGCGGAATGTCCGGCATGTCGGGCCAGCAGGGCATGGGCGGCATGGGCGGCATGTCCGGCATGTCGGGCCAGCAGGGCATGGGCGGCATGTCGGGCATGAGCGGCATGCAGGGCCAGCAGGGCATGGGCGGCATGGGCGGAATGTCCGGCATGTCGGGCATGGAAGGCAAGAAGTGAGCCTGATCGGGGGCCGCTCTCCCTTGCGGCCCCCCTCCGCGACCGATCAGTAGCCCGCAGACGCTGATCGGTCGCGCGAGACTCGCCGAACTCGGTCGAGGCCGGCTGTGCCGGCTTCGGCTTTCTCCAACGACAAGCCGCAGCGGTCCAATCCCATGTCGAACGATGTCGAATCGAACGATGGCGAACGCAAGTATTCGGGCAAAGCTCCAGCCGGGAGAGGCGCGCGCGCGTTGACGCTGCTGGCCTCGCTTGCGGCAATCGCCGGCGTCGCGGCGCATGTCCATGGACTAACCGACGGCAAGCGCGTCGCCGAGGCCCTCGAGGGACTGGCGCCGTCAGCAGCCAACGCAACCGGAAGCAAAGGTGCGACCGCCGGCTCCGACGACTCCGTCGCAGCGCTGCGCAAGATCACGGATTACGAAGCCGCGCGCTGGCACCCGCTCCACTTCAAGCCAGGAATCGAGACGGCGACGAACGAGCAGTGCCTCACCTGCCATCAGGAGGTTCTGAAGACGCCGGTTCGGGCCAAGTCGCCGGCGGGCGTCGAGGCCCAGAGTTCGATCGCGTGGTATCAGACGCTCGACACGTATGCCGGGCGCCAGGAATCATTTCATTCGCGCCATCTGACGACGCCCTTCGCGCGTCAGACCATGAACCTCTCGTGCAACTTCTGCCACCAGGGCCACGATCCGCGCGAGGAAGCCCCGGGATCGAGCGCAACGGCCGCGCCGCAGGGCAAGGGCGCCGGGTTCACGCTGCGCAAGGTCGTCGACCCGTCGAGCACGTGCCTGTTGTGCCACGGCAGCTTCCCTGCCGAGAACATGGGGCTTTCAGGGACGTGGCACGAGAACCGCGAGGGTCTCGAAACGGACGAGACTCCGAATGGCTGCCTGACCTGCCATGCCGAGCAGTTCCGCACCGTGCGCCATCGCGTCAACTACCTCAACGGCGATGCGATCGAGGCGCTGGCGAAGGCCAGCAGCTCCGACACCTGCTTCGGATGCCACGGCGGGCGCTCCTGGTTCCGCGTCTCCTATCCCTATCCGCGCCATCCCTGGCCGGGCATGGACGCGAGCGAGGTGCCGGAATGGGCCAAGGGTCGCTCAGCGGAGTCCCGTCCCGAGCACCAGATCAAGAACTGATCAGGCCAGCGGACGATGCCGCATGAGCCGCAGCACAAGGAAAGGAAACCTCCCATGATGAAACGGTTCTCAATCGCGATCGCCACGATCGCAGCTCTGGCGGTCGCCGGTTGCAGCGAGCAGAAGCCGAAGGAAACGGCTCAGCCGCCGCAGCAGAGCAAGCCCAGCCAGCAAGGCATGAGCGGGATGTCCGGTATGTCGGGCCAGCAGGGAATGAGCGGCATGTCCGGCCAGAAGGGCATGAGCGGGATGTCGGGCATGTCAGGTCAGCAAGGCATGTCTGGAATGGGCGGCATGAGCGGGATGTCGGGGCAGCAAGGCATGGGTGGGATGTCGGGCATGTCCGGTCAGCAAGGCATGGGCGGCATGTCTGGCA
>CALMPK010000431.1 GCA_937873575.1 uncultured Hyphomicrobiaceae bacterium | reverse complement strand
GCGCTGGTTCGGGTATCGCGACGGCTACCTCGATGTCTGTCGGCTTTACACGTCGCAGGAAATGCTCGAGTGGTTCGGTCACATTGCCGATGCCGCTGAAGAGCTGCGCCAGGAGTTCGACAACATGGTCGCGGCTGGAGCAACACCTAAGCAGTTTGGTTTGCGTGTGAAGTCCCATTCCGTTCTCACCGTAACCTCGCGAGCGAAAATGAGAAATGCCCGAGCAATGCAACTGACCTATTCCGGAGATTTGTTGCAGACGATTGTGTTTCCGAACCGCAAAGATCACATCTCGGCCAACTTTACGGCCACGCATCGATTTATCGGCGCCCTCGGTCCATCGATGGACCTGAACTGCCAGCACTACGTGCCTGAAGGCCAGAAGTGGAACGGCCACCTCTGGAGGGATGTGCCTGCCTTAAGCGTGATCTCGTTTCTCCGTGAGTATCGGACCCATTCGGCCAGCTTCCGGATTATGAGTCCGCTGATCGCCGATTTCATCGAAGAAATGAACAAGGACGGTGAGCTGACGAAATGGACAACGGCGCTCATTGGGAAGGAAAGCGCGCCTGACGATAAGCATCGGACGGTCGGAGGCTGTACCGTGAGCTTGCTCCTGCGCAAGCGCACAGCCGAGCATGCGGATCGCTACTCGATCAAGTCGCTCATCTCGCCTCGCGACCAGGCCATCGATCTGACCGAGACAGAGTGGGCGGCTGCCCTCGAGCTCAGCCGGAGGACGTGGCGCAATGACACCGATCGGAACGATGGGCGAATTCCTCCATCCGAGCCGCGAGGCCCTCAGATCCGCCACGTTCTCGGCGAAGGTGTCGCAGAAGCCGGCATCACACATCGCCGCGAGCGCGGCCTTCTTATGCTCTATCTGCTCGATCCTGCCGGTGCAGGACTTCAGGATCTTGTGGATGCCGATCCGGTCGTAGCTTGGGCAATTAGTTTCCCGTCAAGCACCTCGGATAGAAGAGTGTCCAACTCGAAGTACATCGCCAACAGCGTTCTGTGGGGAGGCCTCAATGAATGGGTGGACTGAGGAGGGGATTGCGCGCGCATGGCGGGCGCTTGCTCGCCAAGAGGCCGGAGAAGATTGGCGCTTCGTCCACCTCACCAAAGTGGGCGGCGTCTCGATTGAAGCGGGTTGCTACTTTCCTTTAGCGCGGGAGGCGTTGATCGTCTCGTTTCCTGGGTCTTGGCCGGTGAATCCGGCGCGGCTGCCGGAAGGAAAGGGCTTTGATGTCGCCCGAATTGAGGGGCAAGTCGTCTTCGCAGGGCAAACGCCGATCGCACTTGTCCGGCGCCTGGAGGGATCGGCCGAAATTTTTGCCATTATGGTCGTCGACATCCTGAGGTCGCTCGAATTCGCGGCTAGCACCGAGAATCGCGACGTGATGGAAGCTTTCCTCGAAAGGGTCAGGGAGTGGCAGGCGTTCATGGCCCGGACGCACCGCCCACTGTCGCCCGAAGCGCAGGTTGGGCTGCTCGGTGAACTGTGGATGCTAAGGTATCTTGCGGAGTCCTCGCTCGGGGCCGGTGCACTTGATTGTTGGCAGGGGCCGTTGCGGGCAGCTCAGGACTTTCAAGTACGTGGTGGCGCAATCGAAGTGAAGAGTACTGTTCGAGTCGGGAGCTTTCTCGCGCGGATCAACAGTATCGAGCAACTGGATTGCGACCGGGCGCCGATCTTCCTGTGTGCCTTTCGATTTGAGGAAAGCACTGATGGTACGTCGCTCGTCGACCTCGTGTCGGTACTCCGCGACAGGTTCGCGCAAGCTGGTGTTCAGCGCGGCTTCGAAGCGCTTCTGATGGTGATGGGATACCTTGACGAGCATGCACCGCTTTATGGTCGCACACTGACATTAAAAGATGCCAAGGGGTTCCTGTCGAACGACGATATGCCACGCCTAACTCGCGCTGCCCTGCCGGCTGCACTGCGCTCAGCCGCGTATGTTCTCGACCTTGATGCCCTTCAAGTTCCTTCAGTCGGAATTCAAGATCTCATCAACGCGTTCGGAGTAAGGCAACATGAGTCTTGAAGAATTTCACCGTAATTTCCGCTCGGATCTGCAGGCGACGATTGCGGAGCGTGTCGAGGCCGGCGAAGGTCCATTCCCGTCTGAGGAGCTCGTCTTTGCTGAGATGGTTATGGAGCATGTCGCCGAAGCGGGAATCAGCGATTCTCCGACGGTCTGCCACTGGAGCGGCAAAGTTGGCAACGCCAAGCTTCGCATCACGGGCTTTTCCCAGAGTTCCGACGAAACGGCCCTCGATCTTTTCGTCACTCACTATTTCGGCACTGAAGAGCTGAATGAGCTTCGGGATTCGGACGCCGCTGCGACAGCTAGCGAAGGCGTACGCTTTCTATTTCGGGCCGCTAGCGGAACCCTAGAAGCACGGATCGATCCGACCCACCAGGTGCGGGACCTCGTCGCGACGATCCGTTCCCGTTGGGGTCACATTGACCGGCTTCGGGTATTCGTGATCACCGACGGGCGCACAAAGACTAAGAGGTTCTCTAGCAAGGAAGTTCAACATAAGATGGTGACCATCGAAGCGATGGACATGGAGAGGCTGCTCCGCCACACCGAAGGCAGGCCACGGGACGAGCTCGCCGTTAGTTTCGTCCAGTCGATCGGCCGCCCGCTGCCCTGCGTCCACGTTCCCGATCCCGATGCCGACTACGAGTACGCTCTGACCGCAATACCTGGACAGCTGATTCGGGATCTTTACCTCCGATTCGGAGTTCGACTTCTCGAAGCTAACGTCAGGACCTTTCTGGGCAACAAGAAGCCCACCAATAGGGGCATCATTGAGACCCTGAAAAATGAGCCAGAGCACTTTCTCGCGTTCAATAACGGCCTTGTCCTCGTCTGCGACGAAGCCGCATTCGAGCGGGCCAGCGATGGCAACCTTGGTCTCTCGTTCCTGAAGGGGATGCAGATCGTCAACGGCGGCCAGACCACCTCGAGCATCTACTTCGCATCGCGGGATGATCGCTCCATCGATTTGAGCCACGTCGTGGTGCCCGCAAAGATCATCATCCTGAAGGGATCGCAGGACGATGCACGCGAACGACTCATCACCAAATTCTCCCGCTACGCCAACAGTCAGAGCGCGGTGAAGCTCTCTGACCTGTCCGCCAACCGTCCGTTCCACGTCCAGCTGGAGAAGCTCGCTAACGAAACTTGGTGCCCTGACGGCGCTACTCGATGGTTCTACGAGCGCGCGGCAGGCGCCTACAATGTAATGCTGCTTAGGGAAGGTGCGACGCCGGCGAAACGTCGCAAGCTGCAGGAGATGATCCCACCGAGGCGAAAGCTGACGAAGAACGATATTGACAAGTACCACGAAGCTTGGCGGGGAAAACCTCATATTGTTGCAAAAGGGGGCGAAAAGAACTTCGCAGACTTCATGGACGCGCTCGACAAGGATCCTGCTATCGTCCCGAACCCTCTGGACGCACGCTGGTACCGGGCGATGATTGCCAAGGCCATCCTGTTCAAGGCGATCGAGAGCATGCTCAAGACGACAGAGGCGAAGGCGATTTTCCGCCAAGGATGGGTAAACATCGCCACTTATGTTGTTTCGGTGGTGGCAGATCGTATTGGAGATGTGCTCGACCTAGACCAAATCTGGATCAGGCAGGGGATTTCTGCTGGATTGCGTGACCTGCTCTGGGGCTGGGCTGTTGTTGTGAATTCCGTGTTCAACCGAATTGCTCCGGGCCAGCAGCTTTCTGAGGTTGCGAAGCATGCTGAAACGTGGAGTGAGGTTAGAGCGGCTGAGTATGCTGCGCCAAGCGGATTTATCCAAGAGTTACGCCAGTCATGATTCGATTAGCGCGAAACATGATGAGCGCGCCTCCGAATCGACCGATTGCGGATCGGATGAGGAATATGTGATGCCTTTGGTGGGCAAGGCAAAATCATTCAAGCACTTGCTGAGAGGGCGATCAGGTCCTGTAGCAAAGCAGAAAAATGATGATCTGGCTTCCGAGGACGCGAAACGAAAGGGGGCGAGATTTGGACCGAGGCGGTTGAGCGCGAGAAAATTCAGAATGGCTTACCTGAGCCTGAATTCTCCGGGTCGATGAGCTCCGACAAGTCATTCGCTTCACATCGAGGCGTCGGTCCGATGCATACGGACAATCTTTCATCACTCGATTTGCATGCGGAGGAAAGCGCGGAAGATTATTTCGTCGCCAACGGTGGGAAGCCGGTCCGAGGAACGTTTCAGGAGGTTGGCAGCACCAAGTGGGATCAGGATGAGGCTGACTGGTCCGTTGGCGATCTCGGATTTGAACTGTGCGCGCAATCGAAGCCGACATATTCGGTGCCTCGAGCTGCGATAAGTGCTCAGGCGGAAGTGGAATGTCAGAAAACAGTTGGTCGAAATGATGCTCACCAAATCAGT
>CALMPK010000430.1 GCA_937873575.1 uncultured Hyphomicrobiaceae bacterium | reverse complement strand
AGCACGGAGCGGCCGTTCGACTGATCCATCGTGAGCTGGCGGCCCCTCAGCACGTTCGGCCCCTGGGTCAGCACAAGATCGCCCGTCAGAAGTCCCGTCTTGGCCGTGTTGTTGAACTCCAGGTGGTCGCCGGTGGCGCGGCGATCGGCGCCCGACGCGATGACGACGTCTCCGTCGATGGAGGCGACGTCGCGGGCGGAATTGAAGGACGCCGTGCGGCCGGTGATCTTCGTCTGAGGGGCGCGATCGATGACGACGCCGCCGGTCAGTGTGGCGAGGCTAGAGGCGGCGTCGAAGGCGGCCGCCGCCGCCGCGATGCGGGGGTCGGCGCCTTCGGTGATGGTGACGGGGCCGCCCGTCACGATCGACTTGATGGCGGCCTTGGTGCTGGCCGGTGTCCCGGCGGAAGCTTGTGCCGGGCCTCCCGTAAGGCCGCCCGAGGGCGAGCCGTCGTAGGCGATGCGCAGCTCGGGCGCTTCGAGCGTGGCCGCGCCGCGGCGCGCCTTGACGTTGCCGGTGAAGGTCGCGGTGCGGTTGACGTCGTCGATGTCCAGGCGATCGGCATCGATCTCGACCGGGCCCTTGCCACCAGAGAAGATGCGCCCGATGGCATCGCCCGCCTGTTGCTGTGCCGGCGACGACGAATTGGCGGCCGGCGCCTGTCCCGCTGGCGTCGCCGCTTCGGGCGAGGGCACGATCACCGAGGTGCCGGGGCGGGTAGCGGGCTCCATGCGCGTTTTCACGGTGCCGGCGAAGGTGATCTCCTTCGTCTTCTGGCGGATCGTCATCGTGGACGCGCGGATCGTTCCGGTGGAATTGCCGACGGCGACGGGCTGCCGGCTGGTCGTGATGCCGTTCTTCAAGTCGATGTCGGCGATGGTCAGACGCGCCCATGCGCCCGATGCGGGGGTGACGCGGAGGTTGGGGAGCAGGCGCATTTTGTCGTCCTGCGGGTAGTAGAGGGCGCTCTTGGCGTCGAGCCGCGTCGCACCCTTGTCGCGGTTGCGCATGACGGCGTTGACGGTCCGCATCCGGATCAGGCCGCGAATGCTGAGATCCTGCGTCGCGGTCTTGGCCTGCACCTCGTACTCGCCACCGTCCTTGGTGAACCCCCGGTAGCGCGGGTTGTTCATCGTCAGATGCTCGGGCAGCACACGAGGGAGTTCGATCTTGCCGCCGAGATCGCGCCAGCCGGCGACATCGATCATGGTGGCGCCGTAGAACAGCACGATGGCGGCTGCGGCAGCCGGCAGGCCGATACGCGAGGCGCGCACCAGAGCCGAGTGGCGGCGGGCCCGGCGCACGCTCCTCGTTCGATCGACATCGATCACGATGCCGCGGTCCTCGCGCGCGTGGTCGGTTGCCGGCTGGCCGGGTTCCCTCAAGGTCGTCATCCGAATGGTTCGGGGGGAGGATAGCACGAGCGGAATGCGCCGGAAGGCGGCATATGAGGGCCATCTCCCCTGGCCGGTCCGCGCGCCGCAGCGATCATATCGGCCGTGATTGCGGCGCCAACAGGACCGGTCTCTAGGGAGTGTGTCGTGCTCACCGCCCCCGGTTTCAGCCGTTCAGTGGCTGAAAATATCCATGTCCTCGTATCCGTCGAGGTCGAGTGCGGCGCGTACCGGGAGGTACGCGAAGGCCGCGTCGGCGAGAGCCGTGCGGCCCTCGCGTGCCAGCATTGCATCGAGCTTGGCCTTCATCGCGTGCAGGTGCAGGACGTCGGAAGCCGCGTAGGCGATCTGCTGGTCCGTGAGTTTCGCCGCGCCCCAGTCCGAGCTCTGCTGCTGCTTCGACATTTCGATGCCGATCAGCTCGGCGGCGAGATCTTTGAGGCCGTGACGGTCGGTGTAGGTGCGCACGAGCTTGGACGCGATCTTGGTGCAGTAGAGCGGCGCGACGTCGACGCCGAGGTGTTTCTTCAGCACCGCGACGTCGAAGCGGGCGAAATGGAAGATCTTCAGAACCGCGGGATCGGCGAGCAGGCGGATGAGGTTCGCCGGGCGTTTGCCGGCCTCGATCTGGACGAGATGGGCGCGCCCGTCTCCCGCGGACAATTGGACGACGCAGAGCCGGTCGCGGTGAGGCTTGAGGCCCATCGTCTCGGTGTCGACGGCGACGGCGGCGCCGAAGTCCAGTCCGTCGGGGAGATCGCCCTTGTGGAGCTTGATGTCGCTGGCCATGCCGCCCTCCGCGCGTTCTTTCTGGCGCCAACCGATCACCGGACCATTCGGCGGGTCCGTCGATCAGATGCGCGCTCCCTCACCGGACGTGCCGAACATCTGGCCCGGAGGCGCATCGCCGTGGCGCTCGCTTTCGGCCGGAGGATGTTCTCGCCGGGCGTGGTGCCCGACGGCGCGACCTGTAGAAGCTCGATCTTCCGCCGTCAACTTGGCGGAGGCGGCGCCGCGCGACCCCACTAACGAGAAAAGCCGGGCGGATGCCGGCTTTTCAGGTTTTCCGAGTTATCGCGTGTGGCGCTGGCCGCTTCAGCCGTTGCCGGGGTTGTGGCCGCGGCGGGGCGGGCGCATCTGCACGACGCGCGGCATATCGGACGAGTTGTCGGCGAGCGTATCGCGGATACGGTCCCAGCTCAGCGCGTCGCCGAGGTCGGAATGCGTCATCAAGTCGTGCACGTCGCGGAGCTGCGCGAGCAGCTTGTCCTCGCCTGGCATCTGTCCGTCGTCCGGCGAAGCGGCAGCCTCGAGCTCCTCGATGAGGAAGCGGACGAGCCCGGTTTCGGGGAACAGCATGAGCGAGGGCAGCGCCTCGCGGATCCGCATATCGAGCCCGTCGAGCAGGTCGATCTTGCGGTGATCTCCAAGCGCGCCGGCCTTGAGCGAGTTGAGCATGCGGTCCAGCTCGCGATCCTGCTCGCCCTGCCGGCTTCTGAGAAGCTGGGCCAGCTCAGGGTTGCCCTTGGCGTGGTTCTGCAATTCACGCCAAGCGTTCATCGCAGCGTCCTGGACGCCCGGTCCGTCGAAGCGGATGGTGACGATCGAATCGCTGAGGCCGATGGCCGACAGCAACTGGTCTGTGTAGAGGCCCGACAGGTGCTCGCGTTCCTCCGCCGACAACGCCTGCTGGGTGATCTGGGCGCGCGGCGGTGCCTTGTCCGGTGCGATCTTGGGGGCGCGAGCCGCGTCGTTGGCGACCTTCGGCGCGCCTTGCGGCTTGAGCGAGCCGCCGAACTCCGGCTTTGCCTGCGCGATCTGCGGTACGTGGTGCGAGGCCCCGAGCGCCGGGCGTACCGTCGTCGCCGAGATGATGGCGATGATTTTGTAGAGTTGGCCGTGCACGAAATAGAGGTCGCGGTCCGGGTGCTTCTCGGCGAGTTGCACATACTGCAGAGTAGCGCCGGCATTCAGCACCTTGCGCACCACCGGCAGGTGCTCCGGCTTAACCGTGCCGAGCTTGATCTGCGAGGAGAAGCCGTGTGCCTCGTTGATCGGGTCCATGTTGGAGAGAACGATCTCGGCATTGCTGGCGACATCAGGCTGGAGCGCGACGCCCACAACCTGGCGCAGCTCTGCGAGGCGCACGTTCTCGGAATCGGATTCGAAGGCACGCTTGGCGACGCCCGAGATGAACTCGAACAGCTCGGGTCGCACGAGATAGCGCTCGGGCCGCGTCACGTCGCGATGCACGGCGCCGATGGTCGCGGCGGCGTTCAGCACCTTGACGACGCGCGTGCGCGTCGGGCTCGCGTCGAGCGGTAGCAGCACCTCTTGCGTGAAGCCGTCGATCGGTGTGATCGGCTGCATCGCCGAGAGAAGTGCGTCGGCGTTGGCGAACGTGTCGGGCAGTAGCGCATTCTCGATGATCGTCTCGAGCTGCTTCGCGGACCGCGCCTTGAGGCTCGGCATGTCGGATAGCGGCGAGCGAACGGCATTGGCGCCGAACAGGCCGGACATGAAAATCAGGCCGTCGATAGCAATGGCGATGGCGAGCGCGAGATAGGCGAGGCGGTTGCCGTCGTGGAACGCATTCCAGGTAACGACGAAGCGATGCGCGCGGTCGTCACGGTTCATGTCGATGCGCGAGAGCGCGGCGCCCATCGTCGCCGAGTCCTGGCTGGTCAGACCGGAATCCTGGAGGCAGCGGCGGCCGAACTCGAGCAGCGTGTCGGTACCGCCGCTGGTCGGAAGGCGCTCGCCGCCGGCGCAGTTCTTCGCGAACAGGCCGAGCCCTTCATTCAGCGCGAACACGCGCTGGGCGGCCTCGTTCGCGGCCTTCGGACTGCAATCGATGCTGTTGGCCTCGTCGCGCAGCGAGGTGACTTTGAGGCTCGCGTTCACCAGCGACGAGCAGCTCGCTTGCAGGTTGGCGAGCACCGTCCTGTCGGGGTTCTGGCGGAATTCCTGGCGCGTGCGATCGAGTACGGCGACGCCGGCGCTCGGGTCGAAACGTTCTCCACTCGTGGCGGCGGAGCCCGAGCGCGCAACCGCGATCATCTGCGAGGTGGTCTCCTCCTCGCCCTTGAGCTTGGCCAGGTCGCCGTCGATCTGCGCCAGCTCGCCCTTGATCTGGGCGAGACGCCTGTCGATCGTTTCGACGCGCAGCTCGGGCGAGCGCAGGCGCTCCTTGGCGATCTGAAGTTCGGCGCGGGCCTTCTCCTCGTCCGCCTTGGCGGCGCGCCAGAACTGGCCGCGGCCCGCTTTCAGCGATCCTTCGACGCCCTTTTCTTCGGCGAGCACCTTGGTGCGCTGCTCGTCGAGGCGGCGCTCGATCTCGCTGACGACCATCTTCTGCGCATTGAACTCGGAGACAGAGCCGGGACGGTCCGCCTGAAGGCGTGAAAGCTCCTCGGTGAGCTGGATCTTCTTCGCCTGCATCCCCGCCTGACCGCCGGTCGCGGTGGCGCGTTGTTCCTCGAGCTTTGCAATCCGGCTCTGTTGGGTCTGCAACTCGATGGTGATCTGCTCGCGAATCTTGTCGGGGGCCTGCTTTGCGAGCGCCGCGACCTTGTCGAGTTCGTTCTCGTAGACCTGCCAGGCGTCGGACTGGAACAGCGCCCGGACCTCTTCGCCACGGCGCTTCGACGCGAGAGCGCCGATGTCAGCGACGACGCCGGAGACCTGATTGATGGCGCGAATGTCGGCGGACCGCTTGCGCTCCTCGGCCGGGAAGATCGACGTGAAGAGGGAGTCGAACGAGAAGAACACCGAGGTGGACATGCACGCGAGGAACATGATCCACAAAATGCCGTTCTTGATGATGATGCGGGCGCTCTGGACGTAGTCGTAGCCGACGTCGCTCTTGGTGGCGGCGATGACGAAGGCCATCACCAGTGCCGTTATGGCGCCGAATAGCGCGAAATTCTTGATGGTCTCCGCCGCAGGCGAGTTGAACCAGTTGGCGCTCGGCGCCGCCTGCGTCTGCGGGCCTTGGCCGAGCCACATCGTGGCAGCGACGACGGCGAGCACCGCGAACAGACCGGTGACGACGAGGTCCCAGCCACCCGTACCGCCGGAATTGCGCAGGTTCATGCCGGTGGCGAACGATTCACCGATTAGCCAGGCGACGATCAACATCACGCCCTGGATGCCAAAGGTGATCATGAAGGACAGGACGGGCTCGCCGGTGAAGTTCCGCATGCCGTCCCAGGTCGTCCAGCCAGAGGCGAGGGAAAGCACGAGGCCGGTGCTGCCGAGCAGGGCGAGGCGCCAGTTCGAGAACAGCGTATCCTCGATGGAACTGGCGACCCGCTTCCAGATCTTGGAGACTAACGCGGCGAGGACTGCCATCACCCCGCAAAGCAGCGCAAAGCCGAGCCATTGGCCCGCGGTCCACTGACTGACGTTCGACAGTAGATTGGCGAGCGATCCCGCTTGTTCCATCCGTCCTGCTCCCGCGCTACGCCGTCCGGCCCGCGCCTCCTATGTCGGCGGTCGAGGCGATGCCGCCTCGAGGCCGTCCACAATCTTTCGCCTTCTGGACCGGTCTGCGGCCCGCAATCAGCCCCGCTCGCGCTTGGGCCAGCGTGCCATCATCTCGTGTCACCGGCGCGTCGGATTCGCACCCTTCCGTGGCCGGTCGAATCGCATGTGCTACTTATGACTTCTACTTTCGCCAGGAAAATGCCGCGATTGCGGCAGGATACGGCAACAGGCCAGTGATTTCGCGCTTCTGCACATTAAGTCTTTGTCATCATCGACGTAATTCCGCCGGCCGACGCCGATCCTGCTCCGGACCAATGTAATGCGGTGCCTGCTGGTTCCGCGAGTCCTGCGTGGCGTCGGCGTGAAGATTAGCATCAGATGTCGGAGGACCGTTGCGACGGTGTTAGGTCTGGCGGGCGCGCAAATCGAATAAAATTCGCACGGCCGGGTCATCGGTTTCTTTGGGCGAGACGGGGTAAGAAGGTCGTCGTTTCGAGCCGAGGAGCCCAGAATGACGCTGCGTTTCAAGCTGGTCGCGACTGCGTTCGTCCTTTTCGTTCTGCTGGCCCAGGGCGAAGCAGCCGCTCTGATGCAGAGCAGCTACGCCATCTTCATCGCGCTGGGCATTCTTTTGGTCTTTTCGGTCCTGGCGCTCTGGCCCGACTCTGCCCCCGATCGTGTCGACCGTGGCCACGGTCGCGGCGGCTGGGCCGCGCGGATCCAATTCGATCGCACGCCCGAGGGTGGCAGCGACGCCCGGTCCTGAAGTCGCTCTCCCGTCGCTCGTCCGGGTTTGGATGGCTGGCCCTGCCCCGGCCCTCTCCGGGGCATGTGTGCAGGGTGCGGACTGGCGTCGACGGGTTGCAGGGACACCTTTCGGCCATTTCGATATGCGCAACTCGGGCTTGTGACGCCGTCTCCGGGCAGAGACCTCCGACATGTCTCGCAAGGCGCCCCATCAACTGGCCCCGTGGCCCCAAATTCCGGGGGCTTGGCTCGATCAGCGCCATATGCGCAGGGCGGGCAACCTGCGTCGTCGCACTCGGATCCATCACGTTCGGGCCCATCGCGTGATGCCAAAAATGGGGCGGCGGGAACTTGAATCTCGGGCGAGGTCTTGCATCACCGCCAAGTGATACAATGTTACCCCACCAGCCAATGTGTCGCGTTGTAACATTGAGGGGTGTCGTGGCGTAATCCTGAGTGTTCTGATCGGTATTTGGAGGGCGGCCAATCCGGAGTATTCCAGTGGCCGTATTACATGCCGACAGCACAGTGGCCGACGGAACCACCCGTCGGCCACGTTGTTACCGCTAGTGGAGCTTGCGCCAGGGCCGGGAACTTCCGGCGGCTGGGGCGGGTATTCGACGAAGAGGAGCAGACCACCCGGCATGGCCTAAGCGGCATGCGGGGATGGGTCTCGGGGTGCAAGAGATGACGACCACCAAGGCGCTTCCGTCCATTGCTTCCGGCTCGGCCGGCCTCTCCCGTTATCTCCAGGAGATCCGCCGGTTCCCGATGCTGGAGCCGAACGAGGAGTACATGCTGGCCAAGCGCTGGCAGGAGCACGGCGATACCGACGCCGCGCATCGCCTCGTCACGTCTCACCTTCGTCTCGTCGCGCGCATCGCCATGGGCTATCGCGGCTACGGCTTGCCGATCAGCGAGGTGATTTCCGAGGGTAACGTCGGTCTGATGCAGGCGGTGAAGCGATTCGAGCCCGATAAGGGCTTCCGTCTCGCCACCTATGCCATGTGGTGGATCCGTGCCTCGATCCAAGAGTACATCCTGCGCTCTTGGAGCCTGGTGAAGATGGGCACGACTGCTGCGCAGAAGAAGCTGTTCTTCAACCTGCGGCGGACCAAGGGTCAGCTCCAGGCGCTCGACGAGGGCGACCTGAAGCCGGAGCACGTCAAGACGATCGCCACCCGCCTCGGCGTGTCGGAAGAGGACGTGATCTCGATGAACCGCCGCCTCGGCGGCGACGCTTCGCTCAATGCTCCGATCCGGGCCGACTCGGAATCGGGCGAGTGGCAGGATTGGCTGGTCGATGACACGCCGGATCAGGAGGAGAGGCTCGCGGAGAGCGAGGAACTCGAGCATCGCCGCAATTATCTGACCAGCGCTCTCTCGACCCTCAACGATCGCGAGCGGCGCATTTTCGAGGCGCGCCGTCTCGCCGACGAGCCGGCAACGCTCGAGGATCTCTCGGCCGAGTTCGGTGTCAGCCGCGAGCGTATCCGCCAGATCGAGGTGCGTGCGTTCGAGAAGGTGCAGAAGGCGGTGACGGATCGTGCCCGCGCGGTCGAGGGCCCGCGCGCCTGATTGCCAGTGCAACTCTCGTGTTTCCCAGAGCGGCCCACTTCGGGCCGCTCTTCTTTTTTCGCGGGAGTTTCGGCCGGGGTGTTGCGCTGCATCAACGGAGAGCCATGCAACCGTAACCGTTCGTCGGCTCGGCGCTCGTCCCGTCACGCGAATCACATAGCTTTCCTTCTCGTGAGCGGGCCAGCCTGCTCACCGGGAGCCAAGCACGGTTGCGCCATGATCGTCGCGGCTCCCGGGTGCGAGCGTCAGGGCAAGAGGAACGAGCCCTTGACGAAAGACCCCGGTGCCGGATCAGCCCGGTGCCCAGAGCCAGATCGCCGGAGATCCGAGCATGATGCTCGGATCGATGCCGTCGATACGGCTCTAACACAACCTGGCAGATGTGCGGCGGACACGGATGGGGCCGCCCGAGGGAACGTCTGCCGAGGCCGAGATCGCACCGTCTCACGTCCCCTGTCCTGGACAGCCGCCGAACATACCGCTCCAGATGCCACGTCAAGCCGCTCCGGGCACTCCTCGGCGCCGTGCGGCCCTGCGCTCTATGCATCTCGAGCAGGCCGATGGGGGGCCCACCCCGAGGCCGGCGGCCAACCCGCGAAGATGGAGTGGCCCATGCCTATGCGCCTTCATCCAAGTCTGGTTCCAGTATTGAGAGCTCTGTTTGCCAAGTGCGTTCGCTCCCCGCAGCTCGATCCCAACTGGTTCATTCTCCTCTGGCGCCTCAAACCTTCGCATCCCCCAAGTAGAGCGTGACTGACATCTGCCGGCGCGCTGGTGCGAATGCGCCGCCGGCCAGAATAGAAAAGGCCGGTCCCTCGGGACCGGCCTTCGTCGTTTCGGGGCACTGGTTTCGCGGCTCGGTCGGCGATCAGAGCGGCAGCCGGGCCAGCGAATGGCTGAAGTAGTTGTCGACGGCCGTGCGGATGGAGCCCGCCACCTTTTCGCGCCAGCTATCGGAGTTGAGCAGCTCGGCGTCCTGCTTGTTCGACACGTAGGCCAGTTCGATCAGAACCGAAGGGAACTGGGCGGTCTTCAACACGCGGAACGCGGCCTGCTGGTCCGGGTCGTCGCGCATGTTGGTGGAGCCGCCCATGTTGTCGATGACGGTGCGGGCGAAGATGCTGGTGCGCTCGCGCGTGGTGTCGAGTTCGCGGCGCGCGAGATCGCTGAGAATGCCCTTCACGGTGTCGACTTCGCCGCTCGCCTTCTCGACCTTCGCCTCTTCCTGGCGGCTGAGGACGCTGTCCTCGACGTTGCGTATCGCCGACTTCTTCAGTTGCTCGGCGACGCCTTCGCGCAGGGAGTAGATGGTCGCGCCGCGGGCCTTGGTGCTGGCGTAGTCGGCATGAACGGCAATGAACAGATTGGCATTGTGCCGCTCGCCGAAATCGCGGCGGCCGTCGAGCGGGACGAAGACGTCGGTATCGCGCGTCATCATCACCTTGTAGCGGCCGGTCGCCTCGAGCTGGTCGCGGAGAACCTTGGAGAACGCAAGCACCACGTCCTTTTCGACCGTGCCGTACTTCATGGCTCCGGAATCGTGACCGCCGTGGCCGGGGTCGATGACGATGACGGGCTTGAACGCGCGGGCAGCGCGAGCCGCCGGGGTCTCGGCAGGGCGAGGCAGCGGGGGCTGCACGCCGAGCCGCATCGGCTTGGCGTCGAAGGCGGCCTTGATGGTGCGCGATGCGGCGGGAGCGGTCGCCGGGGCGATCTCCAGCGCGAGGTGGTATCCGGTGCCTTCGGGCGACTTGTCGAGGCGTGTGTTCTCGACGACGACCGGTGCCGCAACGTCGATGACGACGCGATGGCGGCCCGGCGCCGAAAGCCCGCTGCGCAGCGACTGGACGAGGCTCGCCGGCGTGTTGGCCGCAACGAGGGGCAGCTCGATGCGCGCGTCGGACATCTCGATGATGACGCGGTTCGGCTCGGAAAGGGCGAACACCGAGTACTCGACGCGCTTGTCGAGGCCGATGACGAAGCGGGTGCGTCTGAAGCCGGCCGGGGCGAGGGGCTGGACCGCGTTGGTGGCCGCGGCCACCACGATCGGTTCGGAGTCGTCAGCGGCGATGCTGGTCGCATCGCCCTGACCTGCGTCCGGCGCGGCGTGCGCCAGGATGCTGGAAGCCAGAAGGCCCGCTGCCGTCGCGAGCATCATTGCCGACGCACGGTATGCGAAGGCACGGCAAACCTTATCCGTCGCCCGCGAGCGCTCGGCCCGCGACGACGATGTCAATGAAACCACGTTCGACCCCCGTCCAACGCAATACGCGCCGCGGCTGCGGCACCAGGGAACGATCTTCGACAAAGATGGCCTTTTGCGGGACGACCTTTGTCAGACTTATGGTTATCGGCGCGGAAGGGTTAACACTTCACTAAGGCCCCGGCATTGCGGTCGCTCAGTGGTGTTGGTGGACGTGGGTCAGGCTCGGGGAGCGGCCGGGCTGCCTGGAGTGCCAGTGGTTGGCAGGGCGCAGCGTTCGTGATCCGCCGAAAGCCAGACTTGCACGCGAAACCGTGAGGTTAGGGCGCGAGCGACGTTCTCGTTATGAGCGTGCGGTGGTTCCACCCGACCTTGCGCAGGCCTAGCTCCAGCGCGCGAGCGCGTCGTCGTCGGTGACGCGCGCATCGACCCAGCCGCCGCTGCCGTCGGCGCGGGTTTCCTTCTTCCAGAAGGGGGCGCGAGTCTTGAGGAAATCCATAAGGAACGCGGCTGCCTCGAACGCCGCCTGGCGATGACGCGAGGCGGTGACCACCAGGACGATGTTCTCGCCCGGTGCGAGGGGGCCGTAACGGTGGATGACCAGGGAGCGCTGCAGCGGCCAGCGGGCGGTGGCCTCGGCCTCGATACGCTCGAGCTCGGCCTCGGTCATGCCGGGATAATGCTCGAGTTCCATGGCGACGATGGATTCGCCGTTGGCATCGCCCCGCACGGTTCCGGTGAACGTGACGACGGCGCCGATGTCGGTATCGCCAGCGACGAGCCCGGCCACTTCGGCACCGATATCGAAGTCGCCCGCCTGCACGCGCACGGCCATGCCGTCAACCACCGGTCACGGGCGGGAAGAAGGCGATTTCGCGCGCCTCCGCGATCGAGGCCGTCGGCTTGACATGGGTTTTGTCGATCGCCGCGCGGATCAGCTCGGAGCGCTCGAAAGCGGTGGCGTATTCCGGTCCGCGCGTCTTCAGCCAGCCGATCAGGTCGGCGACGGTCGCGAGGTCCGCGGGGCATGCCACCGTCTCGCCGGAGCGACCGACGAGCTCGCGCACCCAGGCGAAATAGAGCACCTGCAGCGACCGGGTTTCGGCGCCGGCGGATATGGCGGTCTGAACGGTCATGTGGGCCTCAGCTCTCGGTCCCAATAGGAGGTGCTAGTGAGACATGGCGTGCCGGACGCCGGCCTTCAAGTAATCGTAGCCCGTCCAGAGGGTCAGCAGAGCGGCGAGCCAGAGGAGCGCGATCCCGGCCACTTCGGCGGTCGGAATGTAGCGGGCGGCGGCTGGCCCTGCCAGCAGCACCGCGAGAGCCGCGAGTTGCACCGTGGTTTTCCATTTGGCGAGCTGGGAGACGCGGATCTTGACGTTCAGCTCGGCCAGGAATTCCCTCAAGCCAGAAACCAGGATCTCACGGCTGAGGATGATGACCGCCGCCCAGATCGAGACGCCGTTGATGGTATTGTCGTGGACGAGCATGAGTAGTGCCGCGCCGACCAGCAGCTTGTCGGCGATCGGATCGAGCATCGCGCCGAGGGTGGATTGCTGCTCCCAGGCACGGGCAAGGTAACCGTCGAGCCAATCGGTGAGGGCGGCGAGCACGAACAGCGTGAACGCGGACCAGCGCGCAACGTCGCCCTTGAGGAAATAGAGGCAGGCCACAAGCGCCGGCACGGCCGCGATGCGGCCATAGGTCAGCACGTTGGGCAGGCTCATCGTTGCGGAGCGGGCGGGGGCGATGCTCATAGGAACTGGTACACCATCGCCGCGCCGGTTCGTCAATGGGGACGGGGCCCTAATCCCCCCCTCGCGGCGGGCCTGCCGGGCGGCTATCCCGAGACGGCGTGCCCGGACCGATGGTGTGGCGGGCGGTGTGGTGGGCCCGGGGCGGCCCAGGGAGGTGGCAATGAACGACGCCAAGCCCATCCGCGCGTGGTCGGGCCTGACCGAGGGGGAGCGCGCCGGTCTCCTCGCCGACTATCAGCGCGCCATGGACCGCGAGGCCCCGACCTGCGAGTTCGGCGAAAAGCTCGCGCGCATGCAGCGCTGGCTTGCCGAACGCGGCGTCTCGATCACCGAGGACGAGATCCGCGGTCGGCGGTGAGGTTGAGGAGGTGCCTTCCCGCTCCGACAATGCCCACAATGCTTGTGGTGCCAATGACGAGAGGCGGCACCTCGCGCGCCCCCCTTTCGATGCGAGGTCGAATGTCGGGTCGGGCCCCCCTCAGCCCCGACGCTCGTGAAAGAAGTCGTAGATCCGCTGCGCCATGTCGGCAGAGATGCCGGCGACGGCCTTCAGGTCCTCGATGCCGGCGCGTGACACGGCCTTGGCCGAACCGAAGTGTGTCATCAGGGCGCGCTTGCGGGTCGGTCCGATGCCGGTGATCTCGTCGAGCGGATTGGCGCCGATGGCCTTCGACCGTTTGGCGCGGTGCGTGCCGATGGCGAAGCGGTGAGCCTCGTCGCGCAGGCGCTGGACGAAGTAGAGTACGGGGTCGCGCGGTTCGAGCATCACCGGGCGGTCATGGCCAGGAAAATGGAAATGCTCGCGGCCGGCGTCGCGGTCGGGACCCTTGGCGACACCGATCACCGCGATGTCGGTGATGGCGAGCGAGGCCAGGACATCCACGGCGATCTTGAGCTGCCCGGCGCCTCCGTCGATCAGCACGAGGTCGGGTCGGTCGGGGAAGGGGCCCACATCTGCATCCGTTTCGTCGGATGCCGGGTCGTCGCCCTCCTCCTCGTCGGTCGTTGCGGGCCCCGGCTCGAGACCGCCGTCGCCCGCGGCGAGCCCTGCGTCGAGGGCCTCGGCGAGCGTCGCTGCGGCGTCGCTCGCCGTGTCCGCGATGAGGCGGTCGGCAACCGCGACGTCGCTCGCCTCGGCCTCCGCTGCGGTGTTCACTTCCGTATCCGCTTCGCTCTCGCCAACGTTCACGCTCGACGCGGCGAGACGCTTGAATCGCCGTGTCAGCACCTCGCGCATCATCGCGTAGTCATCGCCGGGCGTGAGGCTCTCGGACTTGATGTTGAACTTGCGGTACTGGCTTTTGACGAACCCTTCGCCACCCGCGACGATCATTCCTCCCACCGCGTTGGTGCCGGCGATGTGGCTGTTGTCGTAGACCTCGATGCGACGCGGTATGCGCGGCAGAACAAAGCGCTCGGCAAGCGCCTCGAGCAGGCGGCGTTGCGAGGACGTCTCGGCGAGACGGCGCCCGAGCGCTTCACGCGCATTCGTCAGCGCGTGATCGACGAGCGACGACTTCGCCCCCCGCTGCGGTACACGGATTTCGATGCGCCGTTCCGCCTTCGTCGAGAGCGCGTCCGTCAGCAGTTCGCGGTCGGCCACGTCCTCGGAAAGCAGGATGAGGCGCGGGACCGGTTTGTCGTCGTAGAACTGCGCGATGAAGGGGCCGAGCACGTCCGCGGCGGCGAGCGAGCGGTCGGCCTTGGGGAAATAGGCGCGGTTGCCCCAGTTCTGTCCGGCCCGGAAGAAGAACACCTGGATGCAGGTTTGCCCGCCCTCTTGGTGGGCGGCGAAGATGTCGGCCTCCTCGACGCCGTCGAGGTTGATCGATTGATCCGACGTGACGTGTGCGAGTGCCCACAGGCGGTTGCGGTATTTCGCGGCGCGTTCGAACTCGAGCGCGTCGGAGGCCTCCTGCATGAGACGCTTGTACATGTCGCGCACGTTCTGGCTCTCGCCGCGCAGGAAGCGTACCGCCTCGT
>CALMPK010000429.1 GCA_937873575.1 uncultured Hyphomicrobiaceae bacterium | reverse complement strand
CGGCGCGGACGCGGCGCGAACTCACGAGGACGGGGGGGGGGGGCCGACGCGACTACGGGCCAGCTGGGCGGCCGCCAGGCTTGAAGGGCGGCGCGCCCCCCTCGACCCCCCCCCCCGCCGCAGGTCCATCCGGCCCATGGCCTTGGCCCGCACCGCCCGGCCCGTCTCGACGGCTTCCAACCCCATCATCTGCCGGCCTTCGCCGACATAGACACAGAGATACTGCAGGCAGTCGCCCGCGTCGGAATACTTGTCCTTCACCGGCTCCGGCTCGCCCAGGTCCGTGCGCTTGAAGTGATATTTGCCGGCCAGCGCCGGCCGGAGCGTCGAGCATTCCGGCGCCACCAGCAGCCGGTTCGTCTGCAGCGCGTAGCTGACAGCGCCCAGGCGGATAGCCAAGTCGTTGTTCTTGACCTTCGCCGGCTCGACGATCATCCCGAACCCGCGGAAAATGTCATAGGCCGACCGCTCGGTGGCCGCGCCCTTGTCCCGCCCCTTCGGATCGCCCACGAACCTGATCCGCGCGCCGCGGTAGTGCTGCTCGAGAAACCGCTTCAAGGCCGGCGCGAAAAGCTCCGCGCCCGCATTGTACATGCGGAACTCGCGCTGGACCTGGATCTTGTTCCCAATCTCCTGCGCGATCAGCGCGCAGGGCCGCGTGCGCCCGAAGTCCAGCGATACGATGACCTCGCGGCCTGGCACATAGGGCAGCGGCACTGGCGAGAAATGTACGTCCGGATCCACATTCGTCCACACCGGATCGCCGTCGATCACAAACGAAATCTTGTTGCACAGCCGGTTGCGGATCTTCTCCGGCGTCAGGCCGTCCATCTGCTTGACGTAGTAGTTCGGATCCAACCAGCGCAGGTTCTCCGCGCGCGGATTCGGCGTGAACTTCCCCGTGCCCTTGCCGCCGGGCCCGACCGTCTCGATGACAGCCGGCGGCTGGATGAAATACCCCCACTTCGACGAGCCGTCCTCGTTCTTCGGCCAGTACACCCGCTTTGTGTCAGGAACCTCGTCGGGATAGTCCGCCTCGCCTGTCATGCGCGGCAGCCAGTGCAGTTCGTTCGGCGCGTTCATGTCGCCGATCACGCCGTACCACTCGCTCCCGCCTTCCGCGACGCTCGGATAGCGGCCCACGCGGGTCACGGCTTCCGAGAAAATCTCGTACATCGTCCATTCGAGCTCGTTGAACCAGAAGCCGGTCCACTCGGTCGAACGCATCTTCTTGATGTCGTCCTCGTTGTCGAGCGCCAGGAACCACACCTCGAGCTCGACATCCCCGACCTTGATCGTCTGCGCCATCGGCCGCGAGCGCTTGAGCACGCCGTACTGATTTTCGGGAAACCAAAAAAGCCAGGTCTTGAGCGTCGACGTTTCGAGCTCAGGATAGGTATTGCGGACCACGCACCAGCGCGACCGGCGCACGCCGTCCATTGACGACTTGCGCTGCTGCATCGCGGTCGAATAGATCCGCATGCACGAGGCGGTCGACGTGCCCGAGCCGATCGGGCCGCGGATGATGTCTACAAAGTTCCGCGCCGCGATGTAATCCCGCAGCGTCGCGCCATCCGGCTTGTAGATGCGCCGGCCTTCGGCGTCGAACGGAATGCCGGTCATCGGATCATCCTGATCTTGGCCGCTTCCATCAGACCGACCGTGTGCGCCGTCGTCGGCATTCGGCCGAACGCGAATATTTCCAGATCCTCGTTTTCCCCGATCTGCAGGATCAGGACCGCGCCGGCGACCTCGCCGTACTCGCCGGCCTCGATCGCGTCGGCCGTCTTGCGCAACATGCCGGGCACATCGCTGAGCGAGGTATCGCGCAGGGTGACGACGTTCACAGCGCCACCCACAGCATCGCGCCGACCACCAGCGCCAAACCGGTCAGATGGATCGCCAGCGAAACGCGCTCCGTCCTGCGATCAGCCGCATCGGCCGCCTTGTTCGCCTCGACCCACTCGCTCGTCTCGCGCATGAACCGCGGGAAGTCCCGGTTGTCGCACGGGCCCGGCGGCCCCGGCACGCGCTCCACCCGGAACCCCTGCGACCACAGCAGCGCCAGGAACAGATCCACCATCGACACCGTGACGCCATACGGGCACAGCAGCTGAAACACCGCCTCCCGCGCCTCGCCCGAGACGCCCGGACGGGTCGCTGACACGCCCTCGCGCGTGCGGATGTCGACGACGTTGGTCACTATGCGCGCCCCGCACTCGACCTTTCGGCCCATTCTCGGATCTGAGCGCGGGCTTCCCAGGCTTCGTGCTTTGCCTTGTCCCGCTCGTCACGCGCGCGACGGAACATATCCTTGAACCAAATCGGGCGTTGCGCTTGATACTGGATGACCACGCGGGGGAGTTGCAGAACCCAATTTATCCCGCCGTTTGTGCGGTAAACTGACAGCGCCAGAAGCTTTGCGAAACCAATGCCGCCGCCCCACAACGGCCCGCGATGAAAATGCCAGATCGGCTTGCCGAACGATTCCCATGACACAATCTGCGCAGACAATATGAACCGCCATGTCAGAGAATGCGGCGAATGCCACGACACAAGGTTGATCGCTCCCTTGCTGTTCGTGCGCTGAAAAAACTTGAGCCCGTCCATCACTCCACCGCCCCCTTCACCTCATCCCGCAGCGCCACGAGCTCCACCCGCAAATCGCGATTGATCATCCGAGCCGACACGATCTGCGCCAGGTGCTGCACCTGAAACCGCAGCTTCACGTCGTTCGGCGCCAACGCCGCCCGGCGCTGCTTGCGCTGCCAGAGCTCTTGCAGTTCTTCGATGGTGTGGTCTTCGAGCAGGTCCATGTCAGCGCCTCAACACAAAAGCCCGGCAGTCCGGGCAAAATCTTCCATCGGCAAATCGCGCTTGGCCGAATTGCAGGGCATGCAGAGAAACTGGATGTTCGACCGGACATGCTGGCCGCCGCGCGCGATCGGCACGATATGGTCGATGGTGGTTTCGCCTTCGGCGCGGCAGACCGCACAGCGCTTTCCGATGCGAGCGCGCATGGCCTCGATCTGCCTGGCGGTCACCGCCTGTTCGCGCGGCGTATTGGCGCGAACACGATGACGGCGATTGCGCTCGTGGACCTTGTGCGCGGGCTTGTGCGCTTTCCGATAGCCCTTCACCCGATCCGGGTTCGCCTCGCGCCACGCCTTTTGCTGCGCACGCTGGCGCTCCTTTTTCTGCTCAGGCGTCAGATGCGCCAGATCAGCATTCCGGCGCCCCTCATTCCGGTCGGCCGCACTCCGCGCGCGGCGAGCCTGACGGGCGGCCTCAAACTCATCCCTCGTCGCAAACCCCTGACGACGCGCCCAGGCATCCCGCTTCGCTGCGCGATCCTTCAGCCGCGCAAGGCGACGACGAATCTCTACCGCCTCACCCATGGGAACCGCCAGACGCGCGGTCAAATCGTCGATTTCGCTCATGGGCCGAATGTTCAACGGTCAGAAAAAAAATCCGACGCACTTGGCTCTGACAGGGCTGAAGATATTTTTCAGATAAAATCTTGTGTGCAGTTGTGGAGCGGGCGGGCCGATCGCCGATTTTACCCCTCGGGGGGCCATCGTCGGACCCTGAGGCCATCGCGCCCCCACCCGGCCTCGTGTCCATTCCCTTTGCAAGGGAGTGCGACCCGTTGATATTGCAGGGCTTTCTGTCAGGCTCCACGTGTGGCACACGTTCGACCGCATCGCACCGCCTGACGCGCAACCACCCGCGCGGCGTCGACGCTGCGAAATGTCGGGGCCGCCTCGCGCTCGGGGAATGCATCTCAATCCCCACTCTCTGCATCCACCCTGACAGGCGTCACGTCGATAACCGGGCTGGCAGGCTGGTTGCTCTGACCCTCGCGGAGTGCCGTGTCAGCGCGCGCTGTGTCTGCATCGCCTGACAGGTCGATGACATAGCCCGGCGTGACTGCGACTCCGACGCCAACCTGCACGCTGACATTGGTCTGTCCCTGCTGGGCGATCGCGTCACCGAGGAGCATGGATGCGGCGGTTAGCTTCACCTTGCGATCCGCGGCCTTGTTCTCGCCATCGGCGCGCATGACCTGCACGACTGTCCGGAGCGCTTCGGCTTTGTGGCCTTCGCGAAAGGCCTGGAGAAGCGAGGCGTGGTACTTGTGCCAGAGCGCTTGCGACGCGAGATCGCGGGCTTGCCGCGCGCGGATGCCGAGCACCCATGCGGATTCGAGCAGCGTCAGCGGTTCGCCAGCGTCCTTGCCGAGAGGTTCGACGAGTCGCGCGTTGGGGCAGCCTGTGACCATGTATTCCGCCAGCAGTTTGTGCTTGGCGGTGAGCTCCTTGAGAACCGCAGGCTTGAGGCGCTTGGCTGCGCGCGCGGGCGCGGCGTCTCGGATGGCCATGTGCTGCGCGTGGGGCGAGCGCTCGGGTTGAGGCTGGCCCGGTGGCAGTTCGACCGGTGGGGCTTGTTCAGCGAGGGTTCGCATGTGATCCGCGCACGCATGGGACGGGGCTGCCGCCGCGCGGAAAACGTGCGCTTTTTTTCCCGATTGACGAACGCACTGGCCGCGCCTCTCTCACGCGTAACCATTTCAGCCTTGATTTCATTGGCTTGTTACGGTTGCGAAACGATTTGATTTGGGCACGCGGGCCGGTTGACGCCGGATAGGGTGCGTTGTCACTTTGACAACCTGCGTTGTCATATCGACAACCATGCTCGACCCACCCATCAAGCGCGCGCTGCTATCCCTCCTGAAGCGCGGGCAGATCACCATCGGCGAGGCGGCCGAACTCGGATCAGTGTCGCGGCAAGCCGTGCTCAAATGGACGCAGGCGCGCGGCTGGAACATGGAGCAACGGCGCCGCGCCTATGTCGCCCGATCGTTCCGCGCCCTTCTCGTAGGCGACCGACGCGCCAGCAAGTCAGAACTACGCCAGGAAGCCGAACGCGCCTGGTCAGAGCATCAAGAACCACGCTGACAGCCTACATTTCCCGCATCTTTTTTGCGTCCTGACACTTGCTTTTCCGTGCATGACATGCACATACTCTCATTGCGCCTGCATTGCGCTCCGCTTGCCAGAGCGGAACACCGAAGGACCAACCAGCCATGAACGCCCACGTCATGAACCCACGCACCCGGCTTAGCGCCGAGCAACGCGCAAAACTGCGCAAGGCCATCTCGTCACACGATGGCTGGAATGACTACCGCCGCGCCCACGGCCTGACCATGGACGCCATGAGCACTGAGCAGCTATTCGCCGCCGCTGACAGCCTCGGGATTGATGTGGCGATCGTCGCGGCCGTGGAGGCTTACAACGGCCCGAAGCCTCGCCCGTATGGCAAGGAGCAGGTCACGGACCTGTTCAACCGCTTCGCCGGTTGCTGCAACCACATGAGCCAGCGTGACGCCGAGCTCTGCAACGACGTTTTCAACACCATCCTCAACCGCCAGAACAGCGAAGCGACCGAAGGCCAGTGGGATTGCATCCTGACGCGCGTCGTCCGCGCCGAACTGGCAAAGGAAGCCGACCAGCAGCCGCCCCGCGACGAACCCAAGCCCGCCACGCCCTTCATTCCGACACGTCAGGAACCCGCGCCCATGCTCGACAAGCCGACCCCCGCCCCGCTCCCCGCACAAGCCGCTGGCGACCCCGCCCACGCCCTTGCCTCGCTCATCGGGCAGATCGCCGGCCAGAGCATGAACCCCGAGCAGGTCGCGCGCGTGGTCGACGAGCGCATTCAGGAAGCACTCAAAGGCATTCCGGCCGTGCGCATCGAATGCAAGGGTTTCGACGGCCAGTTGCGCAACGTCGACGGTCACCAGCACCCGGCGTTCAAGCGCTTGCTGACAGCGGCCAGCAGCCGCATGGCCAACGGTTACGCCCCGAATATCTGGCTGGCCGGGCCGGCAGGATCGGGCAAGACCCACGCCGGCCATATGCTGGCCGACGCCATGGGGGGGCTGGCCTTCCACCTGAACGGCGCGATCAGCATGCCGCACGAGCTTTTGGGCTTCATCGACGCGGCCGGCAACTATCACCGTACCCCGTTCCGCGAAGCCTACGAGCATGGCGGAATTTATATGTTCGATGAAGTCGACGGCAGCGACAATTCCGCGATCCTCGCGCTTAACGCCGCGCTTGCCAATGGTCACGCGACATTCCCTGACACGAAGATCAAGCGTCACCCGGCCTGCATCATCGTCGCCAGCGCGAACACTTGGGGCTTGGGCGCCACGGCCGAATACGTGGGCCGCGCGAAGATCGACGCGGCTTTCCTGTCGCGCTTCCCGGTTCGCATCGCATGGGAATATGACACCGCGCTTGAAGTCGCGATTTCCGGCAACGAGGCTTTCGCCCGCCGCGTCATCGCCGCCCGTGAGCGCGCCCGCGCCGCTGGCTTGAAGGTGCTTATCGACCCGCGCGCGAGCCAAGCGGGCGCCGCGCTCATTGCCGCCGGCATGAAGCCAGAGGAAGCGGCGGAACTGACCTACCTTGCGAACCTGAGCAAGGACCAGCGCAAGATTGTGGAGGGTTGAGCCATGCTGAAAGTCACCACCAGCGCGCCGAAAGTCATTCAGGACATTTATCAGCGGCCGGGCGCCAAGGACCACTTCTTTATGTTCGACACCCCGCGCGAATTGGCAGACTTCGCCAAGACATGCGGCGGGCGCGTGAACGCACATTCCCCCGACCAGTGGGCGGGAAATGTCACCGGCCTGCAAGCCGTCAAGATGGCGCAGGACGGCGACCTGTCCGGCGTAGCCAGTTCCGACGCGATGCTTGAGAAATTCGAGCGCTTCACGCTCGAGACGGACCGCAAGGCGTGGTCGAACGATGTTTGCGGCAGCATTCCCAACGTGCCGGCCTATGTCGCCGGCCATCCCCTCGCAATGCGCCGCCGCACCCGTCAAGACAGCGCGGCCGCGCCGATTGCGGTAGTTGTGGATTTGACCACATCGAGCGGCATCACCGCCGAGCAGATTGCAAAGCGCGGGGCCGCAATCCTTGCTCTTGTGCGCATCCTTTCCACGCGCCGGCCCGTCGAATTGTGGGCCGGAACCGGCTTGGACGCCGACGGCCGCAAGAATTCAGTCTGGACCTTTGCCAAGATCGAGACGGCCCCGCTGGACTTGGCGACAGCCGCCCACGTCCTGACCCACGCCAGCTTCCCGCGCATCCTTTGCTACGAAATCAGCCGCCAGCATCACGGATACGCTGGCGGTTGGCCATACGGATCCGGACCTAAGATGCAGTTTCGGCCGCATCTATCCGCCATCGTCGCGCCAGCATTCACCCACACGGCGCAGACGCTTTGCCTCCCGCCGCTGTTCATGGCCGACGAGAGCGTAAACTACCCGGAAAAGTGGATTGAAGCCCGCCTGTCCGAGCTCTCCCCCGTCGACCTCGCCGCTTGACCCTCCCCCATGCCGGCGCACCCCACGCGCCGGCATCAAGGAGCGCCCCGCGCCCCCGGCTTGCCAGAGCCGAACCGAAGGAAGGACCGGACAATATGCACACCACCGACGACCTGACCTTGCGCCCGCCGCGCCTTGGCGACGAGATATTCAACCACACTGCTCTTGGCGTTTTCAATATCACCGCCATTCGGGAGCTTATCGCGACCGAGCGCGACTTGTTCCGCGTGCTTCCCATGCCGCTTACGCCGACGCTGGAGGCGCATCTATGGCGCAATGGCGTGGAGCCTGTCAGGATTGGCCGCCTGCGCGCCCTGCATGGTCCGCACCAGCCTGCGCTAGTGGTCTGGCGCGAGCTTGGACCCGACCGCGCCGAGGTGACCGTCATAGACGGAAACCATCGCGCCTTGCTGGCGATCGAAGCGGGCGCGCAGAGTTTCCCGGCGATCGTCATTTGCCATCAACTTGCCGAGGCATGGCGACTGGACGCCAACCCCTTCGCGCGGATCATCACGCGCGATCGAGAAACCGGAGAGCGGAGGATTGCCCAATGATCGGTAGTGTCTCAGTTTGACAATCCCGCTTGACACTATGGACATTTGCCCATAATCTGATTTTGTTGATGGGGCACGGCGCCCCGCCAGAACAGGAGACGACAGATGACCCGGACCTACAAGATCAGCCTCGCCGACATTCGCAACCACGCCGAGACGACCGGCGAGCGCTGGTGGGTTTTTACGGCCTACAACTCGCAGGCCCATTACGGCTTTGGCACGGAGGCCGAGGCCGACGCCTACAGCGACATCCTCAATCGCAAACGCGAGATCAACGTCTATGGATACGAGGCAGTCGAGGACGAGGACGCGCTGCTTAATCTCTCCAATGGCTACGACACAGATGGTTTTCGGCTGGATGACGCGATCGCCAATCAAGCCGATCTCGACGCTTGGCAGGCCGAGGAAGCCGGCAGTCGCTAATGCTCTGTGACATCGCCCTCAAGACATTGGAGCGCGCCGCCGAGGTCACTCGGCGACGGCTCGTCAAGAGCACCCGCCCGACCGACCCGATCGAGACTGAGGCCGGCATCGACACGCTCTGCCGCGCGATCCGCAACGGCCAGAGATTTGTTTTGTCGCCGCTCTTTGTCGAGACAGCTGCGCAGCTTGCCGAGCCGCGCGCTGTCGAGCGCTCCCGCGATTACATTTTCGCGCCCGCCGACATCACGTGGCTGGAGTGGGAAGGTGATGCGCCAGGCGGCAATCCGCGATCCCGTAGGCATGCGCTTTTGCTTGTTGGCGAGGGTGCGGGCCCGGCTGCAAACCGAAACACGATCATGCTGGGCTGGGGCGCTTATTTCGCGCTCGATGGCGATCCGTTTCCGCTGATTTTTAGTTATGACCTGCCCGCGACCGACCGTCCGATCCTGCGATGGCAGCGCAGCCCGGTCGAAATGCTATCCGGGCTGCCGGACGCCCATATCGTCGCTGGCGCGCTCGACGCCAAACGGCTCGGGACATTTCTCGGGGCCGCGCTGGCGCTGCTCAATACTCCCCGCATCGCCCAGGTCGCTGAACACGATCACAGCACGCTCAACCGCGCCAGGATGCGCCTCAAGAGGCCACCAATCCTGTCTTACAACGATGTGCGGATCATGATCGATCGCGGCGCGCTCGGACTCGGCGAGCAACTGTCGGAGACAGGTGGGCGGGCGCTGCATCATGTCCGCGCATTCCTGCGCATCCAGCGCGGGCGCGTGCAACTCGTCCGCCCGCACTGGCGGGGCAACCCGCGCTTCGGCGTGATTCGGCACCGCTACATCGCCCTGCGCGCAGAGGACGAGCCCGGCTCATGGCAGGGCGGACCACTACCGGGGCCACACATGATCGACGAGTTGACAGACAAATCTGGAGGGGAGCAATGACCCCCGCCGAACTCAAATCCGCACGACACGCGCTTGGTCTCTCCGTCCGGCAGATGGCGCAGATGCTCGACACCGACGAGCAGACCGTGCGTCGCATGGAGATGGAGCCGGACCGCTCGACCGCGAGGCCGGTCGCAGCGCGCATGGCCAGACTGATCGCAGCATATGTTGCCGGATACAGGCCGTCCGACTGGCCTCAGATTTCAAACTGAGACACCACCCAATGATCCGCGCCCTTGCCAACGTCGCGCTTTGCGCTCTGGAAATCGCCTGCATCGGCATCTACGTGGCCGGCGTCATTGACGCCGCCACGCCCGAGGAAGCCGCCCGCCTCGCCCGCGACAAGCAGCAATATCCGCGCGACGGCTATTGGTGCGGAGTGTTTCAGGTGACGCCGCACGACAGCGCCGAAACCGAGACGATCGACCTAGACGAGATTGACGAGCAGAATGCGACCGCCGCCACCCACGGCGCCTAAAACAAAAGTGGCCCGACGCCTGCCAGAGCGCCGGGCCGCATTGACCAACCCCGAAGGAAAATCGGCCAACGCCGTGGGACCGTATCAGATCGGCCCTAGTTGAGAAGGCGTCCGAATGGCCCGCATCCTGGCCACCCCCTGTCAGGAAGCCGGCGCGGGATCTGCCCCCGCCTCTGCCGCCCGAGCGCGGCGCTTCTCCACCGCCCGCCGATTGATCGCCTTGCGCTTGTGCACTTCGCCAGCCGCACGGGCCGCTTTCATCGCTATTTCGCGGCGGCGCTTTGCTGGCAGGCCCGAGGCGCGCGACAGCCCGCCCTTACGGGCCGTCCTGACACGATTTATTTTCGCAAGTTCGATTGGGCAGCTTATTTCTCTAGGGAGAGCCGGAACCTTGCTGGCCGAACCATGCTTGGGGATAACCCCTAACTCAACGCGCGGTACCAGCGCAAGTTCCAGCCCGAGAGCAGCCAATATCTTATCGCACGACCCGACGCCAAGTCCGCGCGTGCCGACTTCGATCTTCCCCATGAGCCCGTCCGCAATACCAGCGGCCTGATCCAGCGCGCGCTGGTTGATCCCGCGCGCAATGCGGACTTCCGCGAACAGCGGCACGAGCTCTTGCAGTGTGCGCGCGCGGCCGGCTGACAGGATGGTTTGAATGACTGCGTTCATTTCAGGCGCTCCACAAATCTATGGCGCTCGACCAGGTGATCGTTCCGCGGCGCTTTCCCGCCTTTCGGGAGGGAGCGTTCATCGACTTCCCCTGGCGCGATGACATTGGCGGAGATCAGCGCGCGCATGACATGCGCAGCGGCAGGCTCGATCTCGTTGTAGTAAGCCCAAGGCTTCACTCCGCAGCCTCCCCAAGCCCGAGAGACGCCCGCAGCCGATCCGACATGGCCGGCAGCGCCACCGGCTCGGCGCGCATGTCGTCGACCGCCCGCAAGGCTTCCGCGCGCGTCGGCGGGCGGCCCTTGCGCGTATCGAGCGGATCGTTCGGCCGCAGACCGTCGATCAGATCCTTGAACCCCTGCTCGACCATCGCGCGATCCTGCTTCGTCGGCTCGGCCGCCACGTCCGCAGTCAGGATCTTCGTAATCTGCGCGCGTTCGTTGATGACCGGCTGCACCAACGCCAGCACGCTCTCGACCAGATCGACCGCAGACGGCGCGAACTGCCCTGTCAGGCGGGACAAAGCCTGATCGACTGCCCAGATCGGAAACTGCTGCAAGTCGTGGACGTACACCGCGATCCGCGCCGCCATGTCGGGTGCATTGGCCGACGCGGGGAACCGCAAGAACATCGCCTTGATCGCGCTTTCGATCGCCCTGGGGGCCGCGCGTGTCAGCGCCCGGCAGAGCTCGCCGTGGCGGCCCTCAAGCGCCCCACGCGCGCCGGGGAGGGATAATCTCGACGCCGGGATCACCCAGCGTTTCCCGTCCTCCGAACGTTCGAGGACCGAAGTCAAAGCCGCGATCGTATCCGAGACTGCGCGGCTCAAGGGGGCCGGTGCCATCGTCGCGACCGGGGCTGCTGCTGTGCGGGTCTGCGGGAGGTTCGTCATCGTAAGGTCCCAGAAAATCTGACGACAAGATCGTGGTGCGCTCGGTCTGACGGCCCGGGCCGGCGCGAGGGGCGGCGTCTGGCATCCATTCGGCCTTGAAGCCGCGCCAGCCGCGGAGGATCCATTCGCGGGCGCAGGCTTCCGGATCGCCGTGGCGGCGCATTTCCTCGACCGCGATCTTCGCGGCCCGCGCCGTCAGCGGTTCGCGCTTGGCCTTGCGGTGGGCGAGCAGGTCGGAAACGGTTTCGGGGAGCAGAACCTCGGCCAAAATCGACTGCGGGCTATCCGAGCGAAGCGAGGATTTTTGGGGGTTAGGATGGGGGGTTTGATTAATATCTCTTTGGGGGGAAACCTTGGGGGGCTTTTGCTCTGCGACAGTCGCAGCAGTGTCGTCCGACTGTCGCGCGACTGTCGCGCGACTTTCTGCCTCACGGGCGCGCTCATTGCGCTTCTGCTCGGCACGCTTCGCCTTGCGCGCGGCTTCCGCTTGGTCGCGTTCCTCAATGGCGCGAACGGCGATCAGTATCGCCTCCATCGGGGCGCCGGCGTCGCTCATGGCCTTCATCAGGTCGCTGATATTCATCGCAACCACTCCGAAGGAGTACGGTCTTTTTTCGAGGAATTGCAGGAACGGCACGCAGCAACTAGATTTGTCGCAACGCTTCTCCCGCCGCGTGACCTTGGGATCACATGGTCGCATTGGTTAGCCCCAGGGGAGCCACAATAAACGCAGGTCCAGTTATCGCGCGCGAGCACAAATGCCCGCGTCTCATCCCACTGACGAACATCCTCCAATCGCCGCTTTTCGGCTTCGGCCTCGTGTGCGCGCACAACTGCCGCGATCTGTTCCGACGAACAGCCAGCAAGCACCATCGCATCGACCGTCGTTGAAAGGCTCACCGCTGCCCCGCGCCCTCGATCGCGCCATTTCCCGGCGCCGCGGAACTCACAGGCAACTTTGCCAGTCGGCCCATTACTTCGGGCACAGACCGGAACGAAGGCAGGTTTTCCCCGCGCTTGCGCGCCAGAGAAATCGCAGCCCGCGCGCATTCCACAGTGATCGCCCCGCGCATCAGCTTGGCGATCGAGCGCGGCGGGTAGCCCATGCTGGCGTAATAGACCGCCGCATCCGCTGGACGCAACGCGATCGGACAGCCGGGCACATTGACCCGGCGCATTTTCGTTCCGCAGGTCACGCCCGCGCTCTCCGCTGCTGCCAGCGCAAATCGCGCCATGTCGACAAAATGCGGCACACGACCGGCTCGCGAACCTTGTAGGCGGTCGCGATCTGCATCGTGTCCCAACCCGCTTTCCAAGCCGTCACGACACACTCGCACAGTCGCGCGTTAGTCGCCTGGCGTTCCAGTTCAGCGTCGTCGTTCATCCATCGGCCTCAAGTTGCATGATTGAGATTGTCACGCGGCACACAGGGCCGTAGCGCTTCTGGACCACAGCGGACGCAATCTGCGCATCGTCGACATAGACGATCTTGTTCATCGCATCGCCCGCCAACTTGGCGAGGTTGTCCCAGTCGGGCTTCGACTGTTTCCACACAGCAGCGGCGCGCTTCTTTTTCGACCACGATTCCGGGATCAGGTACGTCGCGCGAAATGCGTATTCGACCGGCCCTGTCATGGGCGGCTGGTCGCGCATGGCCTTCATCGCCAAATCCTTGACGACAGCCATGTAGTTCGACTGCTTGGCCGGCGTGAAATGCCGCTTGCCGTGCTTTCCAGCGCGCGCA
Source organism: uncultured Hyphomicrobiaceae bacterium (assembly GCA_937873575.1). Taxonomy (GTDB): domain Bacteria; phylum Pseudomonadota; class Alphaproteobacteria; order Rhizobiales; family Hyphomicrobiaceae; genus JAEUMD01. Next base: position 32,725 of record CALMPK010000429.1, on the reverse strand, counting down.
AACGGTACGGCCTCGCCGGGAACCTCGAATGCGATAAATCGTGGCTCTGCGCTTGCCGACTGCCCCGCCATCTTTCCGTCTACCCCGTTCTTGCCCCCCGAAAGACCGGCCGGGAGTGACCCCGGCCGGCAAGTCTAGGGAGGAACGCCCCGGAGGGCCCCACGCGCCGGCTCAAAGGCGCGCGAGCTCGTTAGGCGGGCGGCGTGCGCCCGCGTGAAATCAGCGCCTGCGCTTCTCTAATGCGCGTTCAAGGTCCGTTTCAGCCGCGACCACCGCAGGGCTATCCACCCTGTCAGCAGCGAGGCGAGCGACGGCGAGTTCGTGTTGCGATTTGGCAATTTCGGCTTCCAGCAGGCGAATGAACGCCGCGCGAATGTTGGCCTCCCAGCGCTCCACGACCTTGAGGCGTCCGCGCTGGATGTTCTGGATGGTTCCCGGCGCCGTCCGCGCCTTGCGCGCTACAGCCACTCGTCGTTCAGCGGTCCCGCCGCTTTCCGCCGCAAACAGGCGGCCGACCATGTACGCAACGCTGGTCATGTTGTCCTCGCACGGTGGATGCACTGACTTTCTCCGGGTATCCGTCTTTGGCGGTTGGAATCGTGTTTCCATTGCGAATCCTCATTTCGGCACCGGAGGTTGGGCAGCGCGGTCAAGCCGTTCGATTTCCGCAAGGATCAGCGCGCCGGCCTTCACGAGATTCCGGCGCGGGGTCGTCGGCTTCCACCACGACAGGTCCCAAGGCCACCACGCGGGCGGCTTTTCGTTGTGGGCGAACTGCGTGTAGCAGGCCGCTGCGCGCGGAAGCTCGCGGTTTATGAAGTTGTCATCATGGTTCGGCGTCCAGCCTTCCACGCTGATCTGTCGGGCACGTTCGTCCAGAACATCAATTGCGGCTTGGCTTCGCGCCTCTTTGGCCTTCGCGAGGAGGCGTTCCGGGGTACCGTCGAAAGGCTCTGATCCGTGGTGTGCCATGTTTGACTCCTTCGTCGTGCTGGCCGAATGTCTTTCTGAGGTCGTTCCAACCTCGAAAGACGGAGAGCCCTTTCTCCTTCACGCATGATCGGCGTGAAGGAAGCGCGCGCCCTGCGGCTCTTGCAGGAACTGTGCGGGGCGCGTGGAAAAGGTTGGCGGTCTCCGGTCATTCGGCCGGCTCCGCGTGATGATCGACGGCGCCCATTTCGGGAATCGTCACGACGCCCTTGGTAAATTCATGCAGGCGGCGCGCTGTATCGAACGAAGGAGAGACCAGACGGCGGCGCAACCGCGAGATTTGCGAACGGTCAACCCCAACGACTTCCGCCACTTGGCTGTCGTTCAGTCTCTGCCATTCCATGAATTCAGCGAGGGTCATATCGCTATCGTGCATGACATGCACCCGTTCGTCAAGAGCGATTGTGCGGCTATTCGGCTGGAAAGCGACAGAGGGTGAAATTAACCGTTAACCATGCCCCCGTAGCTAAACCTAAGCGCCAGAGATCCCGTCACTTCCTGCGTCAATGGCGCAATCACAAAGGGTTGAGCCAGGAGGAAGCCGCCGATCGCGCGGCCATTGACCGGTCGACCTTGAGCCGAATCGAGGCCGGCGTTGTCCCGTACAATCAGGATTTGCTCGAACGGCTGGCGCTGGCTTACGGCTGCGACCCGCAGGATCTGATCACGATCAACCCGGCGCATTGGGATGGCCCGCGCCTGGTGTATAATGCGCTGCTTCGCGCCTCCGATGACAAGCAGAAGGCTGCGCTTGCCATTCTGGAGGCGTTTCTCAAATCGGCCTGACACGCCATGCCCCTCGACATCTACCAGACCGCTCGGGCAAACGCCGAGGCGCAGGCGATCCGTTCGCCCGCCCGCGGCGACGATCTCGTGCATCTGGATTGGGCAGCCGTTTTTACCGCGCTCGGCATCGCGCTTCTCGTGATCGCCTTCATCGCCTGGGCCGCCTCCAGCGACTGCCCCCGCAAAAACGCCAGCGATCACTAGGCAAAAATTGACAGCAAAAATATTTGTGGTTTTGATGCACATAGCTTGTTGACATGCTCGTGCATGTGATGCACATTCCTCTCACGGCTGATTTCCAGCCGCGGAGGCGCGCTCATGGGATGGGCGATCATCTTGATAATCTGGACGGTTGTAGCGTTTCTGGTCCCGCGCAACGAGCCTGATCCCGAACCGGACTGGTCGGCTGACGACCCGCGCATGGCCGCGCTGTCCGAGAACATCCGCCGCGCCCGCGCGCGCCACAGCGCCCGCGCGCACTGGACGCGCGAAGCCCGCGCGATGCGCAAGCAATTCGGGAGGGTGGCGTGATAGCCGCCATCCTCGCCGCGATCGCGCTCTGCATTGTGAGTAGCGCGGTTTCCATCATCGACATTCGCCGGTTGCGGCGGGAGGCGCGCAATGGCTGACGCCGATACGACGATGGAGCTCGTCAAGTTCCTCGCCGTGCTGTTCGGCCTCGCGCTGTTCGGCAGCGTGTGGGCGATCAATGCCGCATCGAAGCGGCAGGAAACCCGCGATCTGATCGACCGCGACCACGAAGGATTTTGAAATGCTTGGCTTTTACCCGGAAATCCGAGCGGCAGTTTATCATTCCGATACATTGCCGCCCGAGCCGTCGCTGTCATCGTCGGTCGCGAAAACGCTTCTGGCGCACACGCCGCGCCATGCATGGTGCGAGCATCCACGGCTTAATCCTGATTTCGAGCACGACGACGACCCGAAGTTCTCGCTCGGCTCCGTCGCGCACGAATTGCTGCTGTCTCGCGGCGCGGGCTTCATCATCGTTGAGGCCGACGACTGGCGCGGCAAGGAGGCGAAGGCGAAGCGCGACGAGGCGCACGCGGCGGGCATGAAGGCGCTGCTGGCGAAGGACTATGCGCGCGCCATGCGGCTGGTAGAGGTTGCGGAGGATCGGCTGTTCGCCGCCGGCTTCAAGCTGGACGACATGGAACGCGAGCTTCCGTACTTCTGGCAGGATCACAAAGGCATCTGGTGCCGCGCGATGGCCGACGCGATCGACCGCAAGACGTTCACGGTGATCGACTTCAAGACGACCAGCCTTGGCCTGACAGACGAAAACCTGGCGCGCACGATCGACAATCTCGGCTACGACCTGTCAGCGGGCCATTATATCCGCGGCCTGACGAAGCTGATCCCCGAGAGCGCGGGAAGGTGGCGGTGGCTTTGGGTGTTCAGCGAAGTCAGCCAGCCGCACGAAACGCGCATCGTTCAGGCCGACGCATCCACGCTCGAAATCGGCGACCGCAAGGCCGCGACTGCCATGGTGAAATGGGAGCGTTGCATGACAGCCGGCGAATGGCCGGGCTATCCAGCAACGATCGGCATGGCCGGGCTGCCGGATTGGTCGATCAATCGCTGGACCGAGCGCGAAATGACAGATCCCGACTGCATGGATGCGCCGTTCCTGTCGCAGTCGCGCACGGTCGAGCGCAAGGCCGAAATTCCCGTCATGTTGAGAGGCTGAAATGACATTCCAATTCACTCCCGCCGTCCGCGAGAACGTCTCGCTCTTGATCGCCCTGGCTGGTCCGTCTGGCAGCGGCAAAACGAAAAGCGCGCTCAGGCTTGCAGAAGGGCTCGCGGACGGCGGCCCGATCATGTTTCTCGACACCGAGGCGCGGAGAGCGCTTCATTATGCGGACACGCACAAGTTCATGCACGCTGACATGCGCCCGCCTTTCCGGCCGGCGCGTTTCATCGAGGCAATTCGGGCCGCCGAGCAGGCCGGCGCGAAGGTGGTCATCATCGACAGCTTTTCGCTGGAATACGAGGGCGAGGGCGGCATTCTCGATTGGGCGGCAGAGCTTGAAGAAGCCGGCACGAAGCCGCCGGGCAACTGGAAAACGCCGAAGCTCGCACACAAGAAGCTGATGAACGACCTGCTGCAATGCCGCGCGTCGATCATCTTCTGCCTGCGCGCGGACGAGAAGATCGAAATCATCCGCGAGAACGGCAGAACGCAGGTGCGCCCGCTTGGCTGGGTGCCGATCTGCGAGAAGCGCATGATGTACGAGATGACCGCCAGCTTCACGCTGACAGCGGACAATCCCGGCAAGCCGAACTACCACCTGCCGCACAAATGCCAGGAACAGCACCGGGCATTTTTCCCCGAAGGCCAGTTCATCGACGAGCGCGCCGGCCGCGCACTGGCCGCGTGGGCGCGCGGTGGCGCGGCGCCCACCTCGCAACGTGATCACGTCACCACGTCACAGCCGCCGGCTGACGACGCGCCGCAGCCCCTGACACGGGACCAGATCATCGCCCAGGCGACTGCGGCCAAGGCGATGGGAACCGACGCCCTGCGCACGTTTTGGGGCGGCCTGACACCGGCCGAAAAGAAGCTGGCCGGTGGATCGGAAGCGTTGACCATGTGGAAAGCCGACGCAGCGCTGGCTGACAAGGAACGCGAGGCGGAAGGAGCCGAGCAATGACGGGCAAACAAGCGCATGTCGCTGAGGCAATGTGCGCGTTCGATGCAAAGCTGCGCGGGCTCATGCTCGAAAGCGGCCTGTTTCCGGACCAGCAGACAATCGAAGATTTCGGCCACCGGTTGCTTGGCGTCGTGCTTCGAATCCTCATGGACGCGATCGAGTCTGGCAACCCGCCGAGCAATATTGTCCGCATCGGCGCGCTAGGCTCTTTGATCCAGGAATCTGTCAACCGCATGCTGGCGGTCGAGCACGACATGGCCGAAATGCGCAAGCGCGCGCACTAAGCGAGCGCGAGCCGGGATCGGTGCAGATTTACCCGGAAAGCGCCTTAGAGGCCGTGACGGAAGACGCACCCCATGACTGACCTTATCGCGCGCCTCAGAGAGGCGAAGGAACCCACGAATGCCGGGCGCGGGCTCACAGCGCAGGAGAAGTGAAAATGGCGAAGAAACCAGTCAAGAAAGCAGTGCCGAAGAAGCCCGCGCGTCGCGCGCCGTCGAAGTCCGGAGCGTTCATCAAGCCGGGGGAATACTGCATCGTTCGCGCGCGTGATGCTGGCGTTCATGCGGGCGAGTATGTGTCGCACAGTGGGCGCGAAGTCGCGCTCAAGAACTCGCGGCGTCTTTGGTACTGGAAGGCGAACGACTCCGTTTCGCTCTCCGGCGTTGCTGATGCGGGCGTTTCCTCGCAGTCGAGGATTGCGCCGACTGTCGCGCGTATCGTGATCGGGGATGCCTGCGAGATTATCCCCTGCACGAAAGCAGCGAAGGACTCGATTGTCTCGGCTCCTGTTGCGAGTGCGTCGTGAGTGGCGCGGCGCGCAGCATCGTCTTGTCGGATGATCAGACAGGCTCCGGCTACGGCGACGGCTCCGGCGACGGCTCCGGCTACGGCGACGGCTACGGCTACGGCGACGGCGAAGGCTCCGGCTACGGCTCCGGCTCCGGCTACGGCGACGGCTCCGGCTACGGCTACGGCGACGGCGACGGCTACGGCTCCGGCTCCGGCTACGGCGACGGCTCCGGCTACGGCTACGGCGACGGCGAAGGCTCCGGCTAATCACCGCAAGACAGCGGGCGGCTCAATGCCGCTCGCCATCCTCACCGCCAAGGAGCATCAGCCCCCCCCGCCTCCCTCGCAAAGGAGCCCCGCGCGTGAGAGCAGACAAGGAAACCTTTCTCACAATCCCCGAGGTTGCGAGCAGGCTCCGCGTCTCTAAGCGCTGGCTACAGGGCTTCCTTTCCGGGCGCCCATATGGCCGGATGGCGGGTCGCAAGCGCCTGTTCACCGAAACCGACGTGCAGGCCATCTATCAGGAGCTTCCGCAATGCCGCTCAAACTCGTCCCGCCGAGGGAAGGCCGCTCGAAATACTGGCGTGTCAGGGGAACCTATCTCGGCGTCTACGTGGATCGCTCGACGGAAACAGCAGATCGCAGAGTTGCGGCGCGATTGCTCGCAGGATGGCGGGACCAAATCGAGCGTGGTGAAATTTCCGGCCGGGCAGAACTGACGTTCGATCAGGCGGCGCTGTCCTACATGCAGGCGGGCGGCGACAGCCGGTTCGTCGCCAAGATCACCGATTATGTCACCAAGAAAGCCGCCGCCGAGATAGGTCAAGCCTACGTTGATCAGATGGCGGCCGACCTATACCCCGGCGCATCGCTCGCCACGCGCAACCGGCAGGTCTATACGCCGGTCAAGGCGATCCTCGCCCATGCGAAGATCCCGAACCAGATCGACCGGCCAGCCGGCGGGGATGGAGCCGAGCGGCATATCTGGCTCGAGCCCGCCGAGTTCGACCGCCTGCACAAGGCCGCGCAGCAGATCGACGCCCAACTGGCGCTGCTGCTGCTGGTCATCTTCTACACCGGCCTGCGCCTGGCAGAAGCCCTTTCAATCGACCGCAAGAAGATCGAGGTCGGCCGCGAGACGATGTTCGTCGGCAAGACCAAGAATGGCCTGCCGCGCCCGGTCTATCTGCCGCCCGTGCTGGTTGGCGCGCTTTCTACGGAGCTTGCCAAGGCCGACACGGGGCCGCTGTTCCGCACCCTGCCCGCACTGCGCAAGACGGGCGGCTCGCGCTTCTACAAGCCGGTCTATGACGCCTATGCGGCGGCTGGCGTCGACCCGCAAGGGGCGCCCTTCCACATCGGCCGGCATTCCTTCGGCCGGAACATGACACGGGCCGGGGCCGATCTGGTCGCTACGAACATCTGGCGGTCGAACGCGGCCAAGCGCTATGAGCACTACGACCCGAGCGAGGAAGCGCGTAAGGCCGCGCTGATACCAGGAGCGAAAAGATGAGGCGGAAGATTGAACGGACTATTGAACTGTCGCCTGCCGAAGTGAAGGAGGCGATTGTCCTCTTTCTCAAGCAGAAGGACGCGCCTGTTCCGGCCGACCCGAACACTCTCAGCTTCCAGCAATTCGACGTGTTCGACGGCGTGAGCGTCAATTGGATCGAGGAACATGAGTTCGCCTGAGCCGTGCGCCAGACGTGGAGCCGCGTTTGATCTGTTCGCCGGGCGTTCCTGTGGATACCGGGGAAGAAGGATAGGAAGCGGCGCCTATCGCAGGAGCCGAAATGAAATCGAAAACATGGGGTGCTGTTTACAACCGTCGGGTTGCCAAAGGCGAAGATCACTCGTCTGCCGCATATGCAGCCGAACAATGGGAAAAACGTCAGAAACCGGACAGATGGCGTCGATGCCCGTCAACGCATTGCGAGAGACGAGAAGAATGCTGCTCCCCGCATGAGTGCTCCGCTGCGCTGGAGAATCCCAAATGAACCTATCCGAATTAATTGCCAAGCACGGCGACGACAAGGTGCGCTTCCAACGGCTGGATGATTGCGCCGAACAAATGGACAAGACGAGGCACGGGACGCGCGTTGTCTTTGTGACGCCAGAGAATATAGGGCTCGACGGCTTCGATAAGCTCGGTCTGGTGGTCTGGCTTGATCGTGAAATTGTAGCCCGCGTAATTGCGGGAAGCCGCAAGGAGACCGCCGAACACGCCCCCAAGGAGCCTCCCCATGAGTGACGCGCAAACTGTTCTAAAGTCTGATTATGACCTGTGCGACGCGGAGAACTCGAACCTTCGCCGTCATCTTCTTTGGGCCGCGCAATTTCTCAATGCGAACCAACGCGCAGAATTGCAAAAGCGCGTCCAGACCACGATTGAGGACGGCGGTGTCGTAGGGGATGAAATCACCGACAGCAAGGAAATAGCGATTCGCCGAGACAAGGCTATCGAGCTTCTTTGCGATTACTGCGACACGCTCAAGGACGATGGCACGGCGGCAGAGAGGGCGAATAATCTTCGCACGTTCATTTCGGATTGGTCGCGTCAGCCCGCAAAATTCATCCCGTGGGAGCGCTGACCATGAGTGACCTAATCAAAGCCCTCCGGGAAGCGACGCAGGGGAGCAGGCCATGAGATGGAAGCCGAAGGCCAGATCGCGCGAATGGCACCGGCGCTTCGCGTGGTTCCCGAGATGGATCGACGGAGAATGGATATGGCTCGAAATGTATGAGCGCCAGTTTGTCGAAACCTATTGCGGCGGGTTTGGAGATTGTTTCGATGAATATCGCACGCGAAAAATACAATAGCGCCCTCCTCCTCGCCATTCTTTCGGCCAAGGAGGGGGAGTGACGCGGCCCTACGGCTGGCGCACAGCCTTTTCGAGCAGCGAGCGGATGATCTTGATGTCGGCTTCCATCGACACGATCCGGTCATGATCGCCGTCGCGGCTGTCCAGGCGCTTCTCGATCGAGGTCATGCGCTGCGACAGCAGCGCGCGGTCTGACACGAAGTTGGCGTAGGCGATCACGGCTCCAACGAACATCGAAACGATGGTCATGATGTTGCCGAGCGTGATCCGCCCGTCGTAGATCGGCCGTGTCATGGCCGCAGCCCTTCGTTAATAATTCCGCAAGCGCGGTGGGGATACGCTGTGTCAGCCATTGCCGGCCCTTTCTGGCGATGGTCAGGGGCGCGCGGCGTTCCTAGGCGCCGCGTTGCCCCGCCTCTCGGCCTATTTCACGGATTGCAGGCTGGTGACGGTCCCGCCGAGCGACTGGCAAACCAGGCTGCTGACGGTAAATACCTTGCCCGTGGTGTCGACGATCGCCTTGTCAGCGCTGACCGCGGATTCGATCTTGCCGGCGACGGCCGACAGGTTGGCGACCTGGCAGGTCACGATCTGCGCCCAGCCTTTGGCGACGGCCAGCGCCTGCGCCGACTTCGGGTCGGCCAGCTGGTCGCGGAGTGCGAGGATCTTCGCGCAGCCGGCGATCGGCAGCAGCAGGGCGGCGAGGATGAGGATGCGCTTCATGGCGTGACCTTTCAGATTTGAACGCTCGAGTTGCCTTCGGGGGCGGCGCCTATGCCGCCTTCCCCGGAGTTATGAGGGTGACTGGCCGCGTAGCGCACGAACGGGATCAGCGTCGCCGCCAGCCCCGCGTATGGCACGCCCGCCTTGGCTGCGATCTGCAGGCCGTCCGTCGCCGCGAGCCATGCCGCGTCGGACCACTTGTGCGCCTTCAATGCCGCGATGAGGCCGGGGCCGTCGTCCTTAACGAACGCCGCAGCGGCCTTGATGAGCGCTTCCGCCTGCGGCGACAGGGCGCTCAAGGCGCGTTTCCCGAGACGACCTTCGGGCTCGGCACGGCGCTGGCCTGCGCGGGATCGGCCACGATGATCTTCTTCACGTCGGGCGAGGCGGCGACGGCGGCGATGAGCGCATTGAGGCGCGTCCCGTAGACCGTCCACGCCAGCGTGGCGAGGATGCCGACGATTCCGGCGATCAGCGCCGTCGTCGAATCCGGCACGCTGTAGCCCTGCTTCGCGAGCATCGCGAAGATCATGTAGAGCGCGATGCGGACGTACTGCTGGAATCCGGCGGCGGTGAGAGGCTGCATGTTGATTTTCCTTTCAGTTTGCAGATGCGGGATTGACGATCGAATTACCGATCACGCACGCGGCCGAGCATCCGGCGCAGGCCGCCAGCGCAAGGGCGATGAGGGCGATGCGCGCCGCCCTCACTTGAGCGGCCCGCAGCCGATGGATTCTCCGGTGCACCGCAGGCTGCAACCCGAGAGCGCGAGAACGCAGGCCGTGAGGAACACGGCGGCGATGAGGGCGGCGGCGATCTTCATGCTTCGCTGACCGCGCCGGCCATCGCCTTCATGTTCGCCGGCGGCGTCGCTGGACATGACGAGAGCGCGGACAGGACCGTGCCCGACGGCACGACGAAGGCGGTGAATTGCGAGGCCGGGAAAGCGGCGACGCTCACCTTGTCGCCCTGGTTGCCGCCGAGCATCCAGACCTTGCCGGCGCCGAAGCCGACGACGAAGCCGACATGCCCGAGCCAGCCGCCGCCGGCGCGCTTCTTCACGCCGATGCAGCCGTACATGGGCTGGTGCAGCTTGGCGCCGAAAGTCTCGTAGGAGCGCGCCGCGAGCGAGCCGGAAGGCTTGTATCCTGCGCGTTTCAGCATGGCGCCGACGAAGGCCGCGCACCACGCGACCTCATCGTGCTTGATGCCCGGAAAGCCCGCGTCGGCGTAGAATTTGACGACGGTCGGATTGTCCTTGGCTCCCGGTCCTTCTGCGACGCCAAGATTCTTCGCGGCCTCTTTCAGCCACGGCGGATAGAAGAGATCAGACATGTCAGCCTCCTGAAAGAGCGACGCGATAGGCGCGTTCGACGCGGCCTCGCGCGAACGGGTTGCCCGTGTTGTGACAGGTCATCTGCTGCGAGGGCGTCCGCGCGCCCATGGCGATGCAGCGGGCCATATGCGCAACCCCAGCGCGTATGCCGCCCTCGCATGTCAGGGCAGCCGCGCGTGACACGCCAAACGCTTCCGGCCGAGTGTTCTGGAAAATGCCGACCGCTCGACCGTTGCGCGCGTTGCAGCGGAAGCCGCTTTCGATCTTCGCGATCCGCAATGCTGTGCTGACCCATTGGGAACCGATGCGCGCAGAAACGTGTTCTGCAATCATGGTCTGGATCGCGCCGCGGGGCTCAACAGCGCGACGCTCGGCCGCCGCAGGGCGCAACGGCTGCACGATGCGGCCCATGCCGCCTGCCGCCCATTCAAGCGCGTTCTGCGCATGCCCCACGGCTGGCGTAAGGCATAGGGCGAGGATGAGGATAAGGCGCTTCATCAGGACGAATACCCGACGACATAGCGGATATTCGAGCTTCCGCTTGTCGCGGAGAACACGCTTTGGATGAAAATCTGCTGCGATGCTGCCACGCTAGGCGAAGTTGGCGTGATCGTGCAGCTAAACGACCCGTTGTTGATGGTGCAAGATCCGTGGTTGTTCGCACCGTCGAACAAAGTGAAGGTGAATGTCTGACCGGCTGCGGGAGTCGTCCCGACAAGAATTGTCGCACTCGTCAGAGTTACGGTGGTTGGGACGATCCAGCCTGTGTTGATTGAACTGGCCTGGGCGCCGTTCACGCCAAGAGCGACGGTCGTGTTCTGCGCCTGCGCAACGCCAAAGACGGCAGCGACGATCAGAGAGCCAATGAGAGCAAGTTTCTTCATGTGTTCACCCGCCGTTGATCAGTCGTAGGCCCAAGCGTAAGTCGTCGGGCCACCCGTGTTCGTGCAAATGACCTTGCGCGTTACAGCGCCAGTCGCAGAGACAGCCGATCCATACGTACCCACGCCAAATGCCGTCCCGTTGCTGACAAGAGCGCCAGAGCCGAGCAGCGAAGCCGAGCACGCGGGAAGCCCCGCAATCGTGTAGGTTGGGAACGCAAACGGCGTCGTCACATCCACGAGGCTGTAAGCGCCGGATGCGTTCAACGTCATCTTGGCGAGGCTGTTAGCCGAGATGGCGTAATTGCCGTTGGTCCCGAATTTCACCCCGCCAGCATCAGAAGCCTTGGTTGACGCAAAGTCGCCGCCGCTGGTGACGGGCTGGGGATACGCAATCGCGGTCGTGGTCGTCAGCGCCGTCTTGCTCGTGTCGATTGTGACCGCTGCGCCCTTTGCGTATGCGATCAGGTTGCCTGAACCAGCGCCAGCGGATTCGTATATGTTCGGCGTCTTGGCAAAGTGATGCACGCCGCCCTTGACGTAGTAGTTTCCCGCCGTCGCCTGAATGTCGTAGGTCGCTTCAAGCGCAGTCGAGAAAAAGTAATTGTTCTCGGACGTGCTGACGCCGCCATTAAACCAAATGTCGGCTATGCCCTTGTTCCCCTCAAACCACGTCGAGCGGATATTCGCGCCCATCTCGCCAGAGACAGCGCTTACATAGACGCCGCCCTGCGATGACGCGAGCGTGGTCCCGTTCGACTCAATGTCGCTGTCAGAGATGTTCAGCAGCGTCCCGCCACTGGAGTTGACGCCCCAAAGGCTGTTGCCCGTAATGACGCTATGATGAATCCAGATGGCATTTGGAACGCCGCCGCCTGCCAGCGATGAAAACGTTTCAGCCCTCACACCGATCTGGTTGGAAAGGGCCTCAACCTTTATGTCAATAGATATGCCGCCATAGAGATGCAAGCCGTTCTGCGCATTCTTGACCACGACGCCATCGAACCGCGAGCGCACAAGGTCATACGCGCGGATCGCATCCGTGGTCGTGAAGGAAGCGCCGTCGAACGTGATCCCGCGTATCGTAATGTCCGACATGAAGTTGGTTGCGGAACTGCTACCAAGCGTCAGGACGGGAGAAGACCCAGCGCCAGTCTTCTTGATGATCGTGAGATTGTGCCCAGCGCCGAGGATTGAAAACTGGTTGGCGTAGCTTGCCGATGTATAGGTCAGGCCCGTCGTCAGGCATGTACCCTCTTGCACAAAGAGGTTCTTCTTGAGCGCTGCGGCGGCCGTGAATGCAACAGAAAGCGCCGCCGTGTCATCGGTGGAATTGTCGCACTTCACGCCATAGTCGGCAGCAATGATGTAGTCGGACAGCTTCGCGCCAACGGTTCGGGCGACAGCGCCCGTGCCGGATTGGGTGAACGTTACGTCGGTAGCGCCAGGCTGCTTAAGCGTCCAAGTGCCATCTGACGCCAACTGCCACGGCCATTGCGAAGCGACGCCGCTGAACGGCTTGATGGCCGTTGCGCCAAGATCGAGCGCTGAAATTTTGCGCGTAACGCCGCCCTGTACGATCGGAACCTGCTCGGTGCCGATGAGCGGCGTGCTTGCGCGCGGCAGTCCCGAAATCGGGATCGTCTCTGCGCCAAACGCCGGAGTCGCCAGAGTCAGCAGAATGCTAATTGCGCGCTTGAGCATCACAGCCCTCACAATTCGGCTTCGGCAAGGGCGCGATAACCATAGATCGCGTAGGCGCCGGCCGCCGTTGAAGTCGCGTTGACATAGGCGCTGTACGGGGTCAGGCTGGTGACCCCGTAGGATGTCAGGTTCAGCGCCGACTGCGACAGGTTTGGGTCAGCGACCGGCGACCCTATCGTTGGCGTCGCGTACATTTTCGGGAAGGTGATCGAGTGCAGGTTGAGGTATCCGGCCGACGACAGGCCAGACGCTGCGAGCGGAAGCCAGCGGCAATGCTTCTCACAAACCGCTTCCTCGTATTCCAGCGGCCGGCGCTCGAACGCGCTTTGCGTCGTGCCAGGCTCGAACTGCGGCTTGCTGAAAGTCCCGCTAGAAACTTCGATTGTGACGGCGACACCGGCCGTCAGGCCAGTCACAGCAATCGGGCTCGCCGCATAGCTGCCGCCGTTGACGCGGGCAGTCGCTGTGCCGGTCCATGACAGCACGTAATTCCCGCCTTCGATGTTTTCGGGCGGGATGATCTGCTTCAATGTGCCGGCAAGGATCGTGATCTGGGTGTCGGGCTTGGCCGGCGTGAATGTGTACGTGCAGCCGGCCCCGCCCGCCTTCCAGCGGTCATGCGCGTAATTGCCCGCCGACAGAGCCACGCCGCTGACATATTCGCGAGTGTTGACCTGGAACGATGGGTTGACCAAGCGATTGCGCAGCGTGCCTGTGGTCGAGCCGTCCAGGCCATTGTCGCCGGGGTCGCCCTTGTCGCCTTTCTGGCCTATGGCGTAGAGCGCCGCCGACCACGCTCCGCTTTGCGCGACGTAATAGACAATCCTCCCGCTGGCGTCGTCGGTCTGCAGGTAAATGTATCCGGACGCCACGCTGGCAGCATTTGGGCGGCTTGCGAGGGGGCCGGCCCCGTCCGGGATAAGCGCCGTGGGCGTCTTGTCACGGATCGCACGGGCCTGTTCCCGCATGCCGGAAACGATTGTGCCGACGATCTGGTTGAACTCGCGCCGGCCGACGCCGGGCGCGGTGGCCATGGCCAGCTGGCGCGGCTGCCAGTTGCCGACGACTTCGACGCTGCCGACGATCGACGGCGAGAAGGTCAGCCGGCCATCGACAATCGGAAGCGCCGTCGCCCCACTGGCCGAATAAAACCCGTAATCAGTCGGTGGGAGCTCGGAGCCGTCGAGGATGACGCGAAGATCCTCCGCGTCGCCATAGACCGGGAACGGCACGCTGATTTCGTTCGTGAGAACGACAAGCGTAGTCGCATAATAGCGATCTGCGTCCGGAACAGGGGGGACTGCGGGAGGCGTTGCCATACCCGGACAATGCCGCGATCCCCCGCCCCATCCGACGCACTCGCGCTACTGGAACATCGCCCCCATGTTCGGCCCGCGCGAAGGCCCGCTTTCGCCCGGCGCCCAGAAATATTCCTGGTTGTGGTCCTTGAGCGCCCGCTTCTGCGCCCGGGCGAACGCCTTGGGGTAGTCCGGGTCGAGTTGCCGGCGGATTTCATCGCCGATCCCGCGATTGAACGGAAGGCGAGCCCACCACAGCGACGACAGCCCCGGCGTGAACTTGATGAAATCCTCGGCCAGCGCCGCCCCGAAGTTGACATGCTCGCCGCTCTCGGCCGACCGGCGCGCGCCCGATGTCAGGCGCTGCGCCGCCGCCGGGATTGAGGCCAGCGGGCCAAGGGCCGTCTCTGTCAGGGATGTCCCGGAACGGCTGGTCGCCTCCTTGAGGAAGTCGCCGTAGATACCCATGGCGCCGCCCTGAAACGCGGCCTCGGCCCAGAAAAAGCCGTCCTTCATGTCCTTTGGGTCTTTGCCCTGAATCACCTGCCGGGCCTGCAGCGCGAGCGCGCCGGCCATCGTCAGGAACAGGCCAAGCTGGATCGTGGTCGACCAGTTGCCGGCGCGCGCCTCCTGCGCGGCGCGGACGCCCCAGGTCGAAAGGATCGTCATCGGGAACTGCTTGAACAGGAAGAACGACCGGGCCGCCTCGCCTGCGCCGGTCCCGCCCTTCGCGCCGCCGGTCGCGATTGCCCTGACACGCTCGGTCCCGCCGGCCAGATAGGCGAATTGCCGCTCGTCATAGACCGCCGACGCCAGTTTCACGCGGATGTCGTGCTCGAGACTGTCCAGCACGAGCCCCTGCACCGGGCCGACGCCGATCGTCTGGCCCTTCTGGATCTTCGCCCAATCCTCGGCCGTGAAGCCGTAGTCGGTGAAGAACTGCTTGAACTCCTTGTCGACCTGATCGAACGACAGGTGCTTGCGCTCGCCCAGCGACTGCATGAACTCCTTGGTGAAGCTCTGCGCGATGGCCATGTCCCATTTGTGCAGGCCCTGCGCGCGGATCACCGTGTCAGCCATGCGCTGCGGCAGCTTGTTCCCCAGGATGCTGTCGCCGTACTGCCGGGTCGCAATTGCGACGCGCGAGGCTTCGTGCGCGTTGATCCCGAGCTTGAGCGCGAAGGCTCGGCCGGCTTCGTCATTGGTCAGGAAGCTGCTGACGACATCCCCGACCAGGCGGCCCGTGTTGAGCCCGCGGAAATTGGCGGCCATGAGCCAGTTTACGGAGTCGGCCGGGACGGCGGTGACGATGGCCGACCCCATGCTGGTCGATGTCAGGAACGACCGCGCGCCCTGCATCATGCCGGAAACGACTTCCGAGCCCGCCCCGGACAGCTGGCCGGTCATGTACTGGTGCAGGCGCTCGGCCGCAATTCGGCCTTCCAGCCCCACGCCGCGCAGGAGCGCGTCGCCCGCTCGATCCCAGAGGGACTTCGGCGAGGCGTCGAGCGACCGGCGCGCGTCGGTTTCGGTCGCCTCTTTCAGAAGCGCTGTCATCGTGCCGCGCCAGCGCGGGCCGGCGACTTCCATCAGCGCGAGCTCGCGGCTCATGCCGTTGATGTGGTCCTGCAGCGAATTGAAGTACCCGCCCTCGCCATAGCCGTACTTGTCCATCAGGCTCAGGTAGGCGTCCGCGCCCTTCTTGCCGTCCGAGAAGATGAACGTGCGCTGCGTGTCGTTGAAGATCGACTGCCGACCGCCGACGCGGCCCTGGTCCATGCGGATATCGTCGGTCGCGCGGGCGAGCACGCGGGCGATGTCCTCCGGGCTCTTGACGATCGCGCCCGTGTCCTTGTCGAGCAGGCTCAGGCCGCCGGCCTCGATGTGCTCCATGACATCGGCCTTGAACTGCGCCTCGCCCGCCTTGTTGACGCGGCCGGTGTCCCAGCGCTGCGGCTGGCGCCAGTTCTCGGCCTCCCCGAACGCCTTGCCCAGGTTCTTCGCGCGGGTTTCGCCCCATTCCATGGCCTTCTTCCAGCCGTTGGCCGCCGCCGCCGCAATGGCGTCGCCCGTCTGGACGCCGAAATTCTCCATGATCATGTTGCGGATGCCGCGCGTGTCCTGACGCAGGCCGGCCGCCTTGGGCTCGTACTTGTCGATCAGGTCGTGCGCCATCGTCTTGAGGCGCGAGGCATAGTCGAGCGTGACGGATTCGACGTTGGTCCGGTCGAGCGGAGCCCCTGACAGGCCCTTGCCGGCGGCGCGGTTGTCGCTGACGTACACGGCCATGAAGCCGGAAAGCGCGCTGTTTGGATGGTCCTTGATGCGGTCGGACAGCCGATTGTAGGCCGCCGTCGCGCGCGCGAGCTCCATCTTCTTGGCCGCGGCGTCCTTTTCCATGATCTCGGCGGTCTTGATCGCCGCATAGGCGTCGGCGGTCGCTGCGTCCATGTCGCGCAGCAGGTCGCCGTTCAGCATGCCGTCGTGGATCGCCTTGGCGTCGTCGGCCACACGCTGGCTGATCTTCCCGGCCTTGACCAGCCGTGTCAGGCAATCGAGCACGCCCATTATTCAGCCGCCTCTGTCTGGACGGTCGAGCAGGTTTTGATTTCCTGCGCCGCCGCAAGTTCGTCCTCGATCCGCTTGAGCTCTGCATCGGCGAAGCCCAGCGTCACATTACCGTCCGCGTCCTCGACCGGCACGCGGTTTTTGCCTTGGTCGATCGAGCGCCGCAGTTCGGCTTCCGCCGCCTCATGCACCTTCGGATCGCCAAACGCCTTTTCGATGACCTCTGGCTTGAGCGCTTCCGCGATCTGCGCCTGGCGGGCCTCGGACAGCTTCGTGACGTTGCCGAGCACCTGCCGCGTGTCAGGCGGCGGCGAGCCAAACAGATCCTCGCCCTTGCCGCGCTGTTCCAGGATCGCCTGCGCGAAGGTCTGCAGGTTGTCGCCCATGTCGCGCTTCGACAGGAACCTGGTCAGCGAGCCGTCCTTGAAAAACAGCCGGGCGGCGAGGCCCGACGTATCGGAGGCGAAGAAATCGCCTTGCGCCAGCGCGCGCGAGACGGGCTCGCCCTCGTCTCGCGCGCGCATGATTGTCTTGACCGCCGTCATCACGGCGTCGGTGATGTCGTGGCCGGCGGCGACCTCGCCCCGCGCCACGGCCTCGCGCATCTTGATCCACTCCGGGGCCGCCTCGACCAGCGCCGCCGCGATCTGCTTGATGTTGGGCTCGGCATGATCGAAAGCCCGCGCCACCACGCCCGGATCGCCATAGGCGCGCGCCACCAGCGCCGCCTGAACGCGCCTGACGCCCGACTGCGACAGCTGGCCGGTCGCCGTGACCATCCCGCCGCGTTCGCCCGCCGGCATCTTGGCGACCAACCCCCGGATGAAATCCCGGTTGGCCGCGCTGTCCACCATGCCGCGCTGCAGCAGATCCACCAGATCGCCCGAGATATGCCGGGCGTCCGACAAGGCTTGTTCGACCGCGTTCATGCGCAGCGAGGCGCTGCCATTGGCCGCGTGCGCGAAGTCCGCGCGCTCGGCTTCCGACATCGGCGACGTGCGGCGCGCAACCAGCACGGGCTGCTTCATGCCAGTCGTTTCGTATCCGTTACGTTCGAGCCACGCGCGATAGGCGGCGGCCCGCTCGCCGCCCATGTCATAGGCCGCGCGGATCGCCATCGTCCGGCCGTTGCCGCTCTCGATCACGTTGTCAGGACCGACGATCGGAGCGCCGCTGTTGGCTTCCGGCGACGGGCCCAGCCGTTCCGGTTCGAGCCTGGCGGCCATGTCATAGACCTGATCGCGCGCGGCCTTGCCGCCACGGTCGCGGGGCTGCAGTTCGGCCGGGTAGTCCGGGTTCACCCGGAAATCCCGATCATGCGAGCCGACCAGATCGCCGAGCTCGGCCAGTTCGTAGCGGACATCGACGGCGCGCGATCCGACGAAAGCGCGCTCGTTGGTCGCGATCGGCGCGCTCTTGGCCGTGGCGATTTCTTCCGGCGACGGCGGGGCGACCGGCGGCGGCTCGGGCGCAGGCTGTTTGTCAGCGCGCCGGGCCTTGCGGTTCTGCTTGAGGGCCGCCTGCTCAATTGCGGGGGCCGGCACCGCCGGGCGCTCGCCAAAGAACTGGTTGCCCGAGTGCGACGGCGCCGCATCGATGTCGATCCCGCGCGCCTCCGGGTCCACGCCGATCATCTTTGCGGCATGTTCGCGCACCGCGCGGACCTTCGGACCCAGCGCGCCGCGTTCGGCCTGCAGGTCGACCAGGTTGAGCCGCAGCGCCTGCAGCGTGTCATCGGCGGGCGTAGGCGACTGCGCAAGCTGCGCTTCCTGCGCCTGCAAATCCTCAAGCTCTGCCCGCAGCGCCTTGGCGCGCGGCGACGACCGGCGCTTGCCGGTGATCTGGTCAAGCTGGCCTTGGACCTGCGCGATCCGGTTTGTCAGCGCGCCGCCGCCATCCAGCGCGGCCGACTGTTCCTGCACGCGCGCAATCTCGGCGCGGGCCTGCGCGATCCGATTGTCCAGGTCGCTGACCTGCTGAAAGAGCTTCGGCGAAATGCTGTAGGCTTGGCGGTCGATCAGGTCGCTGGCGTCCGGGACGACCGGCGCGTGAACCTGCCCCGTGCGCGCCGCGGCGGCCTGCATCGCCGCTTCCGGCAGCACGATCGGATCGCCGTTGATGATTGCGCGTTCGACGGCCGGGACAGTCTCGTTGAACGCCGCTTCGCCCTGCAGGCCCTTGAACGGGTTCTGCGCGTTCAGATCCTCCGCGCGCTCGGCAACGATCGCCGCATCCGCGACGGGCTGCGGCAAGCTGGCCGTCGCCTCCGGGGCTTCCGGAGCCTTGCGCACGTAGCGCCGCCACAGCGCGCCCAGCCCGTGGCCGCCCAGATCGAGCAGCGCGCCGCCGGCCGCCGCTTCCAGCGATTCGACGGCGACGGAGCCGAGCCCGCGCGTCGGGTCGATCTGGCGCTGGTAGGGCAGATTGGCGATGCCTGACACGGCTTCCTGCGCGCCGAACGCGGTTCCGGCCATCAGCGCCGACCGCAACATGCCGCTGCCGGCCGGGATCGCCGCCATGGCCACCGCATTGAGCGCGAAGTCGGCCGGGTCGCCGAACGGCGCCGCAAATCCCGCGCCCAGCGACGCCAGCGTGGAGCCGAATCCCTGCTGCACCTGCCCGGCTTCCGCCGCCCGCTGCAGCGCGACCTGTCCCTTCTTCACGCCGTGCCGAAACAGCGTCTGGTCATCCGGGAAGGCATAGGCCGGATCGTTGCGCTCGACCGCCCAGCGCTGGGTGGCGTCCTCGACCTTGCGGCGCGCGTCGGTGTACTTCTGATAGTCGAACGTCAGGAAGTCGCCGCCCGCCGCATACGGGTTCTCGAGCTTCTGACCTGTCAGCTTCTCGTGCGCGTCCAGCCATTCCTGCGCGGCGTCGCTCGTGTTGCGCGCCATCGCCCCCAGGCTGCGATAGCGCATGTTCGCATCCCACGTCGTGCGGAATGCGTCGGCGGCCGATGTTTCGAGCGTCGGAGCCGGGTTCTGCGCCGCATTGGCAAGCTGGTTCTGCGACGCCGTGTCGAAAAGGTCGAGCATTACTGGACCACCCCGCCGTCAACCGGGATCGGCGCGAACTTGTCCTGCTGCGCCGTCTTGCTGTCGCCCGCGCTCCAAATCTGCTGCTTGGTCAGCATTGCGCCGAGCGGCGGGCCGCCGATGTGTTCCATCGACGGGATCGACGCGCCCTGCTTCTTGGCCGCCAGGTCGAGCACGAAGGCCCCGCCGCCCTGTTTCTGGATATAGCGGCGCGCGGCGTCGTCGCCCGAGAAGATCAGGTACTTGCCATTGCCGAGCGTTTCGAGGCGATAGCGCCCGCTGCTGAACACCCCGCCGAGCGAAGGTTTGAGCATCGCGGCCGGGAACGGCGTGCCGTCGCCAGCCACCGCGCCCGCGAGGTCGGTCGGCGTCAGGCTCGCCACCGCCGACGACAGGTTGCTGTCCGTGGCCCCATACCACGGCGCAATGATCTTGGAGCCGCGGAAATCGAGCACGCCGCCCGTGACCAGCTTCACGGCGTCGTTGTAGCGGTCCTTCTTGAAGGCCCCGGACATGTCGTTGGCCTTCGCTGACAGGCTCGCATAGACGGCGTTGACGCTGCCCGAGATGGCCTCGCGGATTTCCGGGTCTTTCAGGTCGGCGATCGGCAGGGTCTTGATCCACTGCGTCTCGCTCAGATCCTTGTCAGCGCCCAGCTTCGGTTCGGCCTTCAAGAGCGCCTGCCCCTCGACGATCGCCTTTGCCGCTTCCGGATTGTCCATCGCGACCTTCGCCGCCATCGCCAGCGGCTGCGTCATCTTGTCGGAGCCCAGCTGCTTGAGCGTCGCGTCCAGCGTCGGCTTCGACAGCTGCCCGAACGACGAAATCAGCGCCAGCTTCTGGTTCGTGTCGCCGTTCGTCATCACGCTCTTGACCTGTTCGAGGTCGGCCGGCTGCAGCGCCGACTGCGATGCGTTGCCCGTATGGGTCGCAATCGCGGTCGCCATCTGGTCGCGCTGCTGCATCCCCGCCGCCAGCGCCTGCGGGTTCGCCGGGTTGAGCGGCGCGGGCGGCGCGGCAATCCAGCCACGGCGCGCGGCCGAGTAGCCGGGATGGTCGGCCAGTTCCTTCTGGTCGGCCTCGAAATGCTGCTTGGCGGCCAGCGCCACCTGCTGCTGCAGGATGGAGCCGCCGTTCGCCTGCGCCATCGCCTGGTCGATGACAGCCTGCCCGCTCGACGGCGGCATGTTCCCGGCCCCCTGCGCCATCTGCATCCCGGCGAGGCTGGTCACGATCCGCTGCTGCTGCTCGGCGAACGTCTTGGGGTTCGCAGCGGCGATCTGCATAAAGTTCGCCAGCGTGTCAGGCGACGGCGCAAGGTTGCTTTTCAGGCCGTTCTCGATCGCGGTCCCGATGGACGCGCCGATGGTTTTCTGCGTCTCGGCGTTCGACGCAATCCGCGTCACCCACTCGGACAGGAGATAGGGGTTTTCCTTCACCTGCGCTTGGGTGAAGGGTATTGCGCCGGCCTGGATGGCCGTCGTTGACGCCCCGCCGCCGGCCAGTCGCTGCGTATGCGCGAGCCGGCTGGACCATCCCAGCGCCATCGCGGGGTTGCCGCCCGGCTGCCAGCCCTTCGGTCGCTCGAACGACAGCGCGGCCGCTGCGGCCGCTTCCGGCGTCGTCGCGGCGCGCAAGGCCGTCCCGGCGGCGATTTCGTTGGACGAAAGTTCGCGATGCGCAAATTCCAGCTGCGTTTCAAGGTCGTTCCACGGCTTGCCCCTCGACGCCGCAAAGGCTTTCAGCGCCGTGGCGCGCGTGCCGTTCCATTGGCCGATGCCGATGCTGTCAGAACCGTCCGAGCCGTCGCCCTTCGCAACGGCGCTCGGGTTCAGTTTCCCACCGCCGCTCTCGTGGATGAAATTGCCGATGATGCCGGCCGCCTGCACGGGCGACCAACCGAGCGACACCATCTTGTCGATCGCCGTCTTTTCCGTCGCCGGGTTGCCGCCGATCGTCGCAGTCCCGCCGCCGCCCATGACAGCCGCGCGCTGCTGCCCCGGCGCAAGCATCCCCATCGGCAGGGCCGCGCGCGCGACCGAACGCGCCGCCTCGATCTGCTGCACGTCCTCTGCGCTGCCAAGTCCGCGCATCTTCTCGACGATCTGATCCGCCTGCGCGTCCGTAACCACGCCCGCGCGAATGCCGGCGACGGTCTGCTTGACCGTCGTTTCCATGGCCGCGATCTGGCTGGCGTTCTGGCCTGTCAGATACTGGATGCGCGCCTTGCCCCAGGACATCAGGTGCGCCTGCTGCTGGTCGCTCAGGCCGGGATTGTTGCGTATCCCTTCCTCAAGCTTCTTCTGCGCCGCGGTCGCACCGTCCTTCGCATAGATCTGGTCGACCTGGCCGATGACAGCGCTGCCCTGGATATTGGCGTAGAGCCGCGCCTTTTCCTGTTCCGCGCGCTCGTGCGAGAAGCCGAACACCGGATTGTCGGTCAGCTGCTTGTAATAGCCCTCGACGTTTTCCTTGTACTTCTGGAATTGCTCAAGCTTTTCGACGCCCAGCCCGGACTGGCGGGCCAGCGAGTTCATGCCGTTCGTGGCGTCCTCGATCCCGCCCAGCAGCACCTGCTTGTTCTCGGACGCGATGCGGGACTGTTCGGCCAGCAGCATGTTGTCGTAGTGCTGGCTCGCCAGATTGTTGGCGTTCTCGTAGGCGTGCGCGCCGAGCGGGCCGGTCCATTTCGTCTTGAGGCTGTCAGCGTAGGCGCTCGCGGCCTTGTTGAAGCCCGCCGGGTCGTTGGCGAACTGCGCGCGGATTTCGGTCAGCTTCTGCGCATTGATCTGGTTGACGAACGGGATCGTCCCGGCGTCGACCGCCTGCGTATAGGCACGCGCGGCCGAGCCCAGCATGATTGCCGGCGGCTTCTGGACCACGTTGAGCGAGCCGTCCGGGCCGCGCGTGACGGCTTCTTGCGCGTCGTGCTGGCCCTGCTGCTTGGCGAGGTCCGCTGACAGGGTATCGAGCCCATCGCCGATCGCCGCGAGGCCGGGCGCAATCGAAGCCTTCGGCACGCGCTGGAACGCATTGCCATAGGAAACGCTTGGCATTTCCGCCGTGACGTTTGCCGGGTCAAGAACCCCGCCTGCAGTTAGATCGACCATGCGTCACCCGAACCTGAAACCGGCAAAGGACTTCATCAGGCTCCCGCCTGCGCCCAGAATGCCGTTGATGATGTCCGTATCCCGATTGGCGTAGCCTTGCTCGAGCGCGTTCTGCGCGCCCAGCGCCTGCATGATCGACGCGCTGCGCAACATGCTCGACTGGAAATGCAGGTTGGACTGCATGATCGCGTCGGCGTTCATGGCCTGCGCCTCGGTGCGATTGTAGATCGCTTGCGTCGTCGGCGAGCGCGAGTCGAGATTGGCGCTCGCGGCCATGGCCGAGATATTCGCCAGCGTCGAGCCCAGCCGCTCGCGCAACGCCGTGTCGGTCTGCGTCGCCTTGAGGTCAGCGACGCCGGCCGCCAGCGCCGACTGCATGGCGCCCTGCATGCCGTTGAGATATGCGCTCTCGCCGGCCGCAACGTCGCTCGACCCCTTGGAAAAGCCGCTCATGATGCTGCTTCCGGCCTGCAGCCCGGCGGCGGCGATCGACATGGGTCCAGCGGCTGCGGCCATCAGACGGATTCCTCTTGCCCGTACTCGCAGAGCGTGAACGGGCCCGGCCGGTCCTTGACGACTTCCGGGATGATGGGCTCGAACCCACGCCCGAGAACGCGGATCGAATAGGAGGATTCGCGCAGGACGGGCTTTGCAAGCGCGTCCTCGCCGAAATTGGTCGAGGGAATGTATTTCGGGCCGAACCGGAACCCGCTCGAATGGATGACATGCACCACGGCGCGCGACAGCTTCCGGCGGCGCTGACGCTGGCTGACGGCCGGGCCGTCCATCGGCGCATTGCGCGCGAAGGGCTTGAACCGCGACTCCGGGATGTTGATCCCGACGATCAGCGTGTCAGGGCTCGTGTCATCGTCGCCGTTGAAGTCGATGTTGCCGTTTTCGTCGGTCGGCCGGTCGCCCAGGTCAATGTCGTCGTCGAGCATCAGCGTCGCCTCGATCGACGGCGCGAACCACAGCGGACCGCGGCCGGGGACGACCATCGCGGCCGGCGGCGAATTGACCGACAGCACGCCGTCCATGAACAGCGCGTCGTCCTCTTGCTCGGCAATCCACGCGCCGGGATAGCGCGTCGTGTAGATGACATCGGCCCCGTCCGTCGTCACCCAGGTTGTCGGATAGGCGCTCGACCACGGCATCCAGCCCACGAACTTGCGCTCTGGCGAGAACTTGCCGACCGCCAGCGAGCCGTCGATGTTCACGACATAGACGTAGCGTTCTTGGTGCTGGCCGTCGCCGGTCGTGATCGCCATGCAGATCGGCTCGTTGAACAGGTCCGTGTGCGGGTCGGAAATGTCGCTGCTGTCATAGGGCAGCGTGTACGATCCGGTCGCGCGCACGGCCGAACAGCGCGTCTTGCCGGCGTTGACGAACACGATGGCGTCCTGCGTCGAAATCGGCGGGATGTCAGCGCAGCCGTCGTTGGCGATCTGGCGAAACTCGACCGAGCCCGGCTTGAGCGGGTTCGATGCCGCTTGGATCGGGATGTAGTAGATCCCGCGATCGGTGAACGCGAACTGGTCGCCGTGGAAAGGCGTGACGAACTTGACGACGGGTGAGTTCGGGATGATGTCGAAGATCGCCGCATCCGCCGCCGTGCCGGCTTCCGGCTGCAGCGCCGCGGCCACCGTGTCGACCCAGAAATCCCGCGCGCCGGAAAGCGCGCTCCACACGATCGCGCCGGTCATCTGGGGGAAATCGCAGAAGCCCAGCCGGCCGCGGTCATAGAAACACGACGCCGGCCAGCCCTGCAGGTCGGACATAAATTCTTCCTGCCACTGCAGCGAGGCGGCCGGCGTGCCATAGAGCGACGGCGCCCCCGTGAAACGCGCGGTGCCGAGCGGCGTCGTCATGGTGTCGCGGATCGCGCCGTCCATGCCGTCCCAGGCGGTCATGAAGGAAATCGTCGACAGCAGCGTGCCGATGACATTGCCCGCGCCGGTCGCGGCCGACGTGCTGGCGACTTCGATCGTAATGTTCTCGCCGGCCGCGCGCGCGATCTGGCCCGCCTGAAACACGGCGCATTCGTCCACCGGGATCGAAATGGTCTGCGGTAGGCGATATGACACTTCGGCCGTCGCATGGCGCGCGTCGGTGACGGCGGTAATTGTCACCTGCTGGCCGACGTAGGAAAGCACGCGGCCAACCATGCTCGACACGAAATAGTCCTGCGAGCATGTCAGCGTGATCGAGCCTGTCAGGTCGGACGGCTGCATGGTCGCGCCAAGCACCGACAGCCGGAAAAACGGCTCGTAGATCTGGTTGGCCGACGAGTTGAAGCTGAACGGCTCGAACGTCCAGGAAGCCGGGACCGGCGTCCAGCGCAGCACCTGCGGGCGCATGCCGGGGAAGCAAATGATGACTTCGTTCTGCGCGACCGAAAAGACGATGTTGCGCAGCGTGTCATTCGCCCACTGGTAGTTCGCGCTGGTGTTGCTGGCGGCCAGCACGCCGTCCGTCGTGAATATCTGGACCCGGCCGGCCGAGAACGCGATTTCCCAGAGCGAGCCGTCGCCCATGCGGACGCGCTCGGTGCGCGGGCCACCGGGCGAGAACAGCGCGCGCCGGCCCGGACGCGGCACAAGCTGGCCGGTCGCCAGCACGCGCCAGTTGCGCGCGACCCGGCCGCCCATGCGAACCGGCTCGGTGTCGTCGCGGCGCTTGATGTTCGCGTTGACCTGCCCGTAGCTGAAATCCGTCTGTGCCGAGTAGAGCTTGTTCGTCACCTGACAGAGCTCCCCCACCCCCAGCCGCGCGTGCGGCGGCGCTCAAGAACGCTGGACCGAAACATGACGCGCCGCGGCTCCTGGTTCTGGTCGCGGGACATGGCGAACTTGATTGCTTCGTCAGCGCGCGATTGACGCTTCTCGGCCTCGCCAAAATCCTCGTTGAGCCCACGCAGAATGTCGGCCTGCACGTAGAGCTCGAGCGCGGATTGAAAGCCCTTCGACCACGGATCGCCAGCGCGCGGGAAGCGGACGTAGCGAACCAGCAGGCCGTTCGGCGCGACGCAATGGATCTGGTCGTTGATGAGCCGGTATTCGAAATCCGGAAACCGCGTGTCCTGGTCCGGCATGCCGGTCGCCAACTGCGGCAGCACGTTGGCCGCGTCCTCGCTGCGGCAGGCGTTGGCGAGCCACAAGCAGTCGGCCGGCTTGTCGTAGATGTCCTGGAAGCCGGGGAACGGACTATCGCCGACGCGCGTCGTCACGGTCACGATCTGCGACGTGAAGCGAAATTCGGCATTGTAGTAAAGCTGCTCGGCCCAATCGTCGAAGGACAGCGAGGCAATGCGCCATTCGTCTGAGCCGTCATCCGGTGTCAGGACTGGATTATTGCCGGTGCGGGCAAGGGCGCGATTGACGACGGTCAACTTGTCGCTGAGGTCGACCGCGCGCGTCGGAATTGCTTGCTCAGTTACAAGAGCAAGGCCTTCGCCTTCCGTGACAATGATAGCCATGTGCGGGGCCTTTTAGAAAGGGCGCTGCTTGCACGCCCTAGCCAAAATGACCCCAAGTGAGCGTGTCAGAAACGCACCACGTAGATGCTATGCGTCAACCCTTGCGCTTCGGCGCGGGCCACGGCGAATAGCTCCACTCGCTGGGATGACGGGCGACAGCCTGGTTCGCGTCGACCTTGAACATCCACGGGCTTTCGCCAAGCTCGACGTGGTAGATCTTCGTCATCGCCGAGAGTTCGTCCGGCGGAATTGGCGAACCGATCGCGCGATTGATCGGCTCGAACGCCTCAGCGTCAACGCCAGCAAGGTCAGTTGCTTCGTCAGCCATCTTGTCCTCTTAGATCAAAGCGCGCGGCGCTATGCCGCGCGCTGTTCGTGCCTTCACTCGGTGTCCGGGGAGATCCAGGACTTGAAGCTGATCGACGGCGTGGTGCCGCTGATGACCAGATAGAGCGAGACGTACCGGAAGGTCTGGCCGTTCCGATAATTGTAGAACGGGAAGGTATCCCAGGAGCCGGTGCTGTTCGGGTCAGGGATCACAACGCCAGTGGCGCCGACCGGGGCCAGCTTGTTGGCGACGACGCGCGCGGAGGATGCGGCGGCGTATTCCTGATAGCCAAGCAGTTCGCAGTTGGCGTTGCCGAAAGCCACGTCGTTCGAGCCGATGAGGCAGAACTTGTAGAGCTCGTCGGCGCTAGCCACGTCGATGGCGGAAATCGACAGCGCCCACTGATATTCGGCGTTGCCGTAGCCAAGGTCCGCGATTGCCTGCGCGGAGGCGAACTGCGAATAGCCGGAGGCGGTCAGCGTGTTGCCGGTAATGTCCGTCAGCGCCGTCTGGGCGTCGAACGGGTTATTGATCTGCGGCAGGACGCTCGGGAGGGCGGGCTTGAAGGCTGCAAGGGTCATCGTAGTTCCCCGGTTGTGTCAGGAGGCAGGACGATCGTGGCTTAAGCCACGATCGCGCCGACCTTGATGCTGTCGAGACGGGCGACCGCGCGCGGATGCTCGCGGGCGATACCCCAGTCCCACTTGATATGCGTGGAGAGGAACGGCTGGCCGACGACCTTGCCCTCGTCCTCGACCAAAAGCGGCGTCTGCTCGATCAGGTAGAGGTGATCTTCCTTGAGCGAGAGCGCGTAGATCGACGCGCATTGAGCGGCGCCGCCGCCGGAGCCAACTTCCGTGAAGGGAAGCAGGTCGGTGGTGTCGTCGGGCTCGTAGCCGAACAGGATCGGATAGCCCTTGTACTTCATGATGCGACGACCGAAATCGTCCTGCGTGTAGTCGACCGCCTGGTTGACGATCGTGTTGTTGCGCGCCGCAGCGTCCATGTAGGGCATGAGGTCGCGCGGGAAAAGCCAGTGGGTCTGCTGGTTGACAGCCCATGACAGGATGTCGAGGTTCGCCAGCGACAGAACACCGCCGCCCGAAGCCGCCGAGTTGTTGAAGTAGTTGGTGTTCAGCGTGGCGCAGCGAACCTTCAAGCCGTTTGGCTGTGTCGGGCTCGACGTGCGATCGCCGTTGACGATCATCTGCGAGGCCATCTGGCCCAGCGCGATCGACTTGAGCTTTTCCTGCTTGATGCGGTGCTCGCCGCCCAAGCGGTCGTTCAGCGCACGATCGGCGAACACGTATTCGTCGATGAAGTACGTATCTTCTTCGCGCAGGTTGAAGCGGCCGGTATTGGTATTGCCGGCCTGGTTGATCCCGCGGAAGCCGACAGTCGGCAGCTGCGCAATGTCCATGAAGGCGGCCTTGCCGTTGACGGCCGGCTTGACCGGGATCGCCGCGAACAGGTCCGATGTCTGGATCATGTTCATGACGAACGTGCGGCTCTCGCCCATCTCCATCGTCTTGGCGTATTCCGCCATCGGGAGGGCATTCGTGATCTGCTGGGTGATGGTGACAGCCATTTACGTGGTCCTCACTTGCCCGCCGCCGCTTTCAGGTTGCGATGGATTTCCATCTGCTTCGCGAACGGAAGTTTGTCGAAATTCTCGGGGTACGCGCCATTCGCCGAAGGCGTGTTCTCGCGGCCGAGCGTGGAAAACTCAGTCACTCCCTGGTCGACGAGCGCTTTCTGCAACGTCTCCAAAGCCTTGATCTGGCGAGCCGTGACCATGCCCGCTTTCAGTTCGGCGGCCGTCTCCTTGTCGAAAGAGCCGTCGAAAAATTTGTGCAACGCCTCGACGCGCTCGGCGCCATTCGCGCCAAGGTCCGCGTTGCGCCTCGCAACCATCTCCTGGACGAACGCCTGCTGCGCGATCAGTTCGCGAGCCTTCATCGAAGCCAGTTCGGAAAACTGCTCCTGTGTCAGGCCGTGCTTGAGCGCAAATTCCTTGCCCTGCTGCCACAGCGGATCTTCCGGATTGACCTTCCAGCCATCCGGCAGCTTCACGTCGGGCGAAAACTCGGGCTTGTAGTCGTCGGCGCTCTTGGGGAGCGCTTCGCGGCGCGCGATGTCGTCGGCCTCGATCTTGGAAAGGCGCGCCAATTCCTCGCCGAGCTTGTCAGCCCGGAGCTCGCCCTTTTCCGCGTCCCACGCGCTTTCCGGCGCCCAGGCCGGCCGCTCGCGCGGGGTGGTCGGCGGGGAGTCCTGCGGCGTCGTAGGGGTCGCTTGGGACGCGGGAGCGTCCTGCGGCGGCTGCGACGCGGAGGGGGTCGGCGGCGCGTCCTGCGATGCTGGCGGCGATGTGACTTGCTCGATCATTGGGTCCAAGGGCTCGGATCAATTCACTCGCGAGGCTACGGCGACCCTCGTGCTTCCAAAACGCACTCACGTCCCCTGAGCCGCCATGGATGCCGACCACGATCGCCGTCAGGCGGTGCAGCAGAAGCAGCCCTTCCTGCGTCTGGCCGATCTTCAAGAGGGCGTCGTTGATTTCGTCGTCGCTATAGGTCATAGATCACCTGTGAGCGGGGCCTTCATCCTTGCGGAAGGCGCTGGCCGTTTCTGGGTGGCCGCAAGCAAGCCCAGCGTTTCGGACGGGAATGCTCGTCTGACCGAAATCTACGGCCAACCCGCTCACGCCCTACCCCTGCGCCCCGCCGCCATAGGTGCGGCTCTGGAAATCGAACTTCGGCTGCGGCATCGGCTGGCCGCCCATCTGCAGCGGCGCCTGCGTCGCGGCTTCGCCAGCCCCGGCGTCGGGAGCGCCAGGCTGCGCGCCGCCCATGAGCTTGGCGATGTTCTGCAACGCGCCCTGGATCTGGTCCTGCGGGCGCAGTTTCCAGGTGCGGGTCACGCCCATGAGGTCGGCGAGCGCTGTCAGCGTGCCCTTGCCGTCCGTCAGCACCTTCCATTCTTCCGGGAAGGCCGCGCCGCCGATCTGCGCAAAGCGCGTGAACTGCGCCACGTCCTGCTGGTCGGCCGCGCGCTGCGCCGGATTGTACGGCATCAGCGAGACTTCTTGGCCTTGCGATGTCTTCACCTTCTCGATCAGGCCGTCATCTGTCAGCAGCCGGGCGAAGCGCGTGAAGATCCCCGCGGCAAATTCGGCCCAGAACAGCCGGCCCGGCGTGCCGATGCGGCGCTGCGCCATGGTCATTTCGTCGAGCCACTGCGTCGCGGTCGGCGGCGTCTTGCCGCTCTGCATCGGCCAGTCGAGATAAAAGCCGCGCTTGATGCGCGCCTCGAGGTCGCCGAGGAAGAAGATCGCCGGGTCCATCGGCGGCGGCGTGTAGATGTTCTTGATGGCCGCCTCGCTGCCCGGCCGCATGGGATAGACCATGCCGGCTTCGATCCCGTTCTCGAGATGCGAAATCGAGTCGTCCGGGTACGAACTCGGCGGCATCAAGTGCATGTCGACCGAGACGATTTTCTTTCGGCTCAGTTCGTCATAGGTCCGAAAATCCGGCAGGGCCTTCATCATGGGCCCGGTCGCCCAGGCCCATTCCGGTCCCGCGCCCAGGCGGC
The DNA here is from genome assembly GCA_937873575.1 of uncultured Hyphomicrobiaceae bacterium. Classification (GTDB taxonomy): domain Bacteria; phylum Pseudomonadota; class Alphaproteobacteria; order Rhizobiales; family Hyphomicrobiaceae; genus JAEUMD01. Next base: position 2,611 of record CALMPK010000429.1, on the reverse strand, counting down.
CGACGATCAGCTTGCACGAGCCCTCGCCCTTGACCGTGTTCGTGAAAATCAGTTCGTCGTCGATCATCTCGACGTAGCGCCAGACCACCTGCCCGGCTTCCTCGCTCGCGTCGCGCCAGTAGCCGCGGACAAAGCAGCAGTCGCCGTTCTTGTTCTTGCGCAGGCCGTCGTCGATCTTCTTCTGCGCGCGCGGATAGGGCTGCTTGTTCCCGATCAGCTTTTTCAGGTGCTTCCACTTGGTCCAGCGAACCACGAACCTGTCATCGACCTGTCCATCCGCGCCAAGGTTGATTTCGAGCTCGCGGATCGGCACGCCCTGACAGTGATAGACGCCCGACTTCTTGCGGTCGATCCACATCGCGACCGTGCCGATCGCCAGATCTGGATTGAAGGTCTTGCCGCACTCGGGGTAGAAATTGCTGGCGCTGATCGCCTTGAAAATCTGCACGTCGCCTTCGGCGGCCTTGGCCTTGATGTCGGCCCGCTGCGCCACCGGGACCATCGGGCCCGGCTCGCGGCCGGCCCACTTCTGGCTTTCCGGCATGAACGTGTCGAGGATCACGGTCGGCAGGTCGCCGCACATCTCAAACGCGAAGGACTGCGACAGGAGCTCGCCATCGTGCGGCGGCGCGGTCGGCGGCTTGAAGGTCGACAGCACGGAGCGCGAGCGCTCGGGCGCCGCAAACCAGTAGCACTCGCGCATCAGGACTTCGTGCACCACCTTCTGGTGCCGGGCCGCCTGCAGTCGATCGCAGGCTTCCTCTGTCAGCGCCAGGATGCTTGCGCCGTCGAGCGCGGGCTTGGTCGCCTCGTTCATGTCAGGCCGCCTTCTGCGCGTAACCCTGTGTCATTCCGGAAAACGGAATGCTGATCGCGGCTCCGGAGGCGGAATACGGACTGGAAAACTGGCGAACCATCTGCGCCGTGTCAGCCGACACCTGCGCCTGAATGACGGGCTCCCGCATCTGCTGCGCGTTCAACTGCTGGCTCTGCAACTGCGCCTGCTGCTGCTGGAACTGCAGCAGCTGCATCCACATCGCCATGTTGTTGTTGCCGCTGTTTCCCGCCATTGTGCCTGACCCTGCCGCCTTGTCGGATCAGGGCACGGTAGAGCGCATCAGGGGTCAGAGGGACGCACTTGATCCCCAGCACATGGCGCGCCACCCCGACGCAGGAATAGAGCCACGGTCGCCGGCCTGGTTTTTCGTCGGCCTCAATCTCGACAAGCGTCGCTTCGGCGAAGGTCGCGCCCATGACATCGTTGGATAGCTGGCTATCTGGCAGCACCCAGATTTCGCGAGCATACCAGCCCAGATCGACATGCACCCACGCGCCGGCATCCGGCAGCCATGCGAGAAGCCCGACGTGCTTGAACCGGCCGGGGATCGCCCAGCGCCAGAACGGCGTGGCCGCGTCCTCCAAGAACACGACGATCCAGCGGCGGGCCATCTGCGGGCGAACTTGAATAATCATCCTGTCATTTTGCGCAGTTCTCCCGCAAATCGAACGCACCGACTCTTGAAATTCTGGCGATAGCGGCGCATTGTCTGAGTTCGGGTGGCGGCGTGGAAGGACACGTAGGATTTCCCGGCCTGACTGGCGGCATGAAATAAGGCCGGCGAGCGTCAGGACAGCCGGTATCAAGCCCGGCCCGCCCGTCCTATTCGCCCGCAAGGGCATCGAGAAAGCGAATACTCCCGGTGATGCGGGCTAGGGTTCGCAGGCCGGGCTAAAGGGCGTGAACGCGGCGGGCTCATCACTCGCAGGCTCAGGCCCCGATAACCCGGCGAGTTTCGCCCGCAAGGGCATAGAGGCAAATACGATGATAGCTTTCCGCATTGCGCCTGTTTTCCGTCTCGACCTGGCTTGGCCGAAAATGCGCCTTTTCCGCGCAATGTGGGAACGCGGCGTTGTTGGCAAGGGCGGCTATTCAGCCAAGGTCGGCGTTTCGCTTCGCCCGGCGCTATTCCACAAGGAGAAGGAATGGGACGGGTGGCGCGTCGCGTTCTGCGGCTTTGAGGTTTCTTTCAGAAAGAGCTTCGGCGGCATTTTCGCCTAGCCCACAAGGGCAGAGCGTTTCGAGGGGACAAGGGGAGCGATGCTCTAACCCCCACATCTGGCGATGAGCAGACCAGATGCCACCTCGAATCCCATCGCCCACAGGATGGCGTGAGAGATGAACGACGAACAGTTTCTCTGCAACCTCGCGCAACTCCTAGACGCGGTTAAGCTGGATTGGGGCGCGGAATGGTCCGAATGGGACCAGCAGCAGCGCGACGAAATCACACGGCGGCTAATCGAATTCCAGACGCCCGCAGTCCAAGCGGTTTCTTAAGAACGAACTTTCCAATTCCACCGCCCGCAAATAGGCAGGCAAGAGTTTCGAGGCGATAGCTCACCAAGCCGCTGGTACCGGCTGCGCGGGAAACAAACGAGGCAGTAAACTTCCGGGCGACTAGCTAACGCCCCTCGATCCATTTTCGAGGACAGCCTGGGGTGGCCGACGCGACTATCGGCCAGCTTAGCGGACGCCAGGCTTGAAAGGCGGCGCGCGCCCCTCGATCACCGCACCCGCCGCAGGTCCATCCGGCCCATGGCCTTGGCCCGCACC
>CALMPK010000428.1 GCA_937873575.1 uncultured Hyphomicrobiaceae bacterium | reverse complement strand
ACGACGAGCGCGATCTCGACGAGACGGGCGACCACGCGCGACAGCACGTTCGCACCGCCACGGGCAACGAGATCGCGCACCAGCGGATCGCCCGCAACGACCTGCCTTGCGATCGCGCCGACCTCGACAACCTCCCCGCCGAGGCGCGGCGCCTTGCACCACGAATAGGCCCCGCGCCGCGACACGTCTGGAATTGTCGTTCCGACCGCCGGCGGCTCGCTCGTCGCGAGGCTCGCGTACCAGGCCGATGAAACGTCCTCGGCAATCGCGCCGATGTCGAGAGCATGGAGCGACATCTCCGACCACACACCGGCCGGGAACAGTGCACCACCATTGCGGCCATACGCACCGTAGCTCATGAAGCGGTCGCCTGCCCTCCCGAGCCTATCGAGCGCGAGCGCGCCTGCAACGTGGAGGAACAGCCTGAAATCCGAGCTTTCCGGCCGCCGTTCGCCAGCCCACGCCAGCAACTCCTGATGGCCCGTCAACGACGAGATGCGTTCGAGACTGTCGCCGTAGAGCCGGCGCTCGAGGAAGCGGCGGAACGCGGCGAGAATGCCGGAGAGACGTGCCACCTCGTTCGCCGTTACAGAGCGCGTCGTGCCGCCGGGCTGGATCGCGAGCGTGTGCGGCCACTTGCCGGCGAGCACGCCCATGACGTGAAGGAAAGCGGCGCGCGCGCGCAGCGTATCCTCCGCCGCCGTCCCCTTGATCGCGGTGAAGCGCTCAGCGACCGCCTCGTACCAAGGCTCGTCCCGATACGTCGCCCGCGCGAAGTCGGGCATGAAGAACAGGTAGAAGTGCGTCAGATGGTCGGCGACGTTCTCGGCCGCGTGGACAAGATTGACGGCAAGCGATCCATTGGGCGGTGGTGCGATGCCCTGTGCGGCGCCGATGGCATGCGCCGCCGCCACCGACTGCGACACAGAGCAGATGCCGCAGATGCGCGGGGCATAGACGAGAGCGTCGGCCGGAGCCTTGCCGGCGAGGATACGTTCAAAACCGCGGTAGAGCGTGGAGACGACGCGCGCTTCCCTTACCGTGCCGCCATCGACCTCGAGGCGGACCTCGAGATCGCCCTCGACCCGGTTGAACGGGCCAACGATCAGCCTGCTCATGGCCGCGTCTTCTTCTTCTGGCGGTTCGCCGGCGCGACGGTCAGACGGTCGGAGGTCGCGTTGTCGCGCAGCCGTGACGGCGTGGCGGCCTTCGAGAGCGCGGCAAGCGCCACGAACCAGGCCTTCGGCATGTCGGTCGGCAGGCCGATCGGAATGCCGGAGATCTTCGGCGTCATGGTGAATGCGTGCCCCGGCTCCTCGAAACCCGGCGCAGTGCAATTGACGCACGGATAGCCGCCGTCGATGCAGGAGCCGGAGCCGTTCCAAGCGCGGATGTTGCAATCGGCGCGCGCCTGCGTGCCCTTGCAGCCCAGGTTCTCCATCATGCAGCCGAGGTCGCAGAGCTTCTCCGCGCTCGCCTTGAACTCGTAGAACTCGTTGCGCGCGCAGCCGTGGTGCACGAGATGCACGGTATAGGCCAGCGGGCGCTCCCATTCGTCGAGATCGGCGACGCCGAAGCGCCCCGCCGCGATCTGGTGCAGTGCTTCCGTCAACCACGCCGGATGGATCGGACAGCCCGCGACGTTGATGACGGGAAGGCCCGACCGCGAGCGGAAGTCCGCGCCGAGCAGCCCGCCGGCCTCGCGCCCCGAATAGACGAGACCGCACGCCTCAACATGATTGTCGCCGCCCGCGGTAATGCCACCGAAAGCCGCGCAACTGCCGACGGCGACGACGTAGCGCGCGACCCGCGCAAGATCGTCGATCCAACTCATCACCGGGCGGTCGCTGCCCGACATCATGTGGAAGCGTCCGCTACCGTTCGGGCCGCGCATCACCGAGCCTTCGAGGCAAAGGATGTCCAGGGGTTCGCGCTCGTCGGCAATCGCCTGCATGAGGTCGATGACGTCGCTGCCACTCGCCTCGCTCAGCGAGGGATGCCAGAGAATGTCGATGCCCGCCGCCGCGAAGGTGGTGACGAGATCGGGGCCCTCCGCGCCGATCAGCGACATCGTGCAGCCACCGCAGCCGCCGGACTGAAGCCACAGCATGCGCAGACGTGGCCGCCCGGGAGCAAGGTTTTCGGCGTTCGGCTCAAAGGCTGTCATGGACGGGCACCGTGAGTGTGAACGTCGCACCGCCGTCGCCGTTGTTGGCGGCGGTCAAATTGCCACCGAGCTTCAGCGCCATGCCGTAGCTGATGTAGAGGCCGAGGCCCGTGCCGCGGCCGATGGGCTTGGTGGTGAAGAACGGCTCGAAGATCTTGTCGAAGTGATCGGGCCGGATGCCAGTGCCGTTGTCCGCCACCGCGATGGCGACGACGCGTCCGTCCGTTTCACCGGAAATGCGAATGCGCGCGTCGGAACGTCCGGCCAGCACGTCCACCGCGTTCTGCACCAGATTGACGAGAATCTGATGGATGGCGCCGCGCCGCGAGGCGATCTCCAGCGGCTCGGCGAGATCGAACTCGATGGTCGGCTTGACGCGCTCCGCCTTCACCACCCAGTCCGCCGCCGTGCGAACCAGACGCGACAGGTCGAACAGCTCCGTCGGCTCCTCCTGGTTGCTCGAGAACCGCCGCAAGTCCTGGACGATGTCGCTCACACGTTCCGCGCCTTCGAGCGTGCCTTCGACAAGCGGCGTGATGTCGGCCAGCACGTGGTCGATCTTCAACTCACGCCGCAACCGCTGAAGCTCGGGCTCGGGCGCGCGGATCAACCGGTCACAGGCATCGAGATAGCGCTTGATCGCCGTGCCATACCGCTTCAGCGCATGCATGTTGCCGAACACGAAGCTGATCGGATTGTTCAGCTCGTGCGCCACTCCGGCGACGAGGCGGCCGAGTGCCGCCATCTTCTCGGAGACCACGAGCTGCGCTTGCGTGCGCGTCAGCCGCTGATGCGCGTCGTCGAGTTCTCGATAGGCGCGGCGCAACTCACCGACTGGTCGCCCGACGATCACGAAGCCGACCAGGCGGCCCTTGTGATCGTGGCGCGGCGTGCAGTTGACGGCGAGCGGCGCACCCTGCCCGTCCGCCGAGGCCAGCGTGATCTCGCAATCGGCCAGGTGCTCCTTGAGGCGCACCTTCTCCAGAAACCTCTCGACCGGATCGAACGTCGAGCATAGGAAGATTTCTTCCAGCGGCCGCCCGACCAGCTTGTCGGCGGCGAGCCCAATCAAACTCTCGAGCGCGCGATTGACCTGCTGGATGCGCCCTTGCAGGTCGCTGACGATGAGCACATCCGTCATCGCCGACAGAACGGAGCCGATGAAAGCCTGCGCCTCCTCGAGGCGCGCGTTCTGCATCTCGAGTTGCGTCTGCGACTGCACGAGATCCGAATAGACCTGATCCATCTTCTGGATCACGTCGATCCAGGCCTGTTCGCCGGTCTCTCCGCCGGCCCCCGTGTCCCATGGCGCTTCTTTCGCTGGCCCAGGAACGGCGCCTTTCACCCCGTGCAGCATCGCAAACCTCAAGCGCCCGAGCCCGAGGCGCGCCGCTGCGGCAGCGCCTTGACGTTCTCCAGGCCGTAGCGTTCGAGCTTCGCGCGCAATCCGACCCTTGACAAGCCCAGCTCGCGCGCCGCCTTAGACTTGTTCCAGCGATGCCGGATGAGCGACTCGCGAACGATGCGCGCCTCGATCTCGCTCAGCCGTTCCTTGAGCGAACCCTCGCCAAGATCGACGTTCTGGTCGACATCGCGCCCGTCCGAGGCGGATGGCGCCATGAGGATGTGCCGCGAGATGAGCTCCGCGCCGAGCTCGCGATCGCCGCGCGCCATCACCAGCATGTGCTGGATCTCGTTCTGCAGCTCGCGGATGTTGCCGGGCCAGGAGTAGCGCTGCAGGCACTCGACCGCTTCGTCGGTCAGGCCCCTCGCCGGCTTGCCGAGGCGGACGCTGGTGCGTTCGAGTAGCGTGCGCGCGATGAGCGGGATGTCACAGGCCCGCTCCTTCAGCGCCGGCAGCGCGATGACGAGGCCGGCGAGACGGTAGAACAGATCGGCGCGGAAGCGCCCGGCACGCACCTCCTCTTCCAGATCGCGGTTGGTGGCCGCGACCACCCGTACATCGACCTTGCGCGGCTTGCCGCTGCCGACGGGTCGTATCTCACCCTCCTGCAACACGCGCAGCAGTTTCACTTGGAACGCCGGCGGCACCTCGCCGATCTCGTCGAGAAACACCGTGCCGCCATCGGCACGCTCGAAGAGGCCGACGTGGTCCTCGACCGCACCGGTAAAGGCGCCGCGCTTGTGGCCGAACAGCTCGCTTTCGAGCAACTGGTCCGGCAGCGCGCCACAGTTCTCGACGACGAACGGCTTGTTCCAACGCAAGCTGCGATAGTGCAGCGCCCGTGCGGCCAGCTCCTTGCCCGTGCCCGAGCCGCCGCTCAGCACCACCGGAATGTCATAGGGCGCGACCTGATGCAGCAGATCGCACACCGCGCTCATCGGGCTCTTCGCGGTGCGCACGATGCCGTCGTCAACCTCGTAGGCGCGACGCAACGCCGCCCGGCGCTCGCCGACGACCTTGCTCGCAGCAACAGGCGACATCTTGAGCTCGATCGCCAGCAGCTCGTTCTCGCGCTGCAACGCATAGAGCCGGCAAGCGTTCTGCAGCGTCAGGATCAGGTTGTCGGGGTGCCAGGGCTTGGTGATGTACTGGAAGATGCCCGCTTCGTTGATGCCATCGATAATGTCGTGCGCGTCGGTGTAGCCCGATACGATCATGCGAATGGTGTCGGGCCAGCGGTTGCGCACCTGCTTGAGGAAATCGACGCCGGACTGATCGGGCATGCGCTGGTCGCACAACACGACCTGAACCCACTCCCGTTCCAGGATTTCGTTCGCCAGCGCCACCGTGCTCGCAGTTCGCACGTCGAAATCCTCACCCAGGATGCGGGCGAGCGATTCAAGCGAGCGGACCTCGTCGTCGACGACGAGAATAGAAGGCCGTTCGGTCATGGCAGGGCCTCCCTCTGTGCATCGGCCGACGTTTGCGCCGCGCGCGTTGCGATATCCCGATGTCGGGCGAGCGTCACCGGCGTGCGTGACTTGGCAACCTTGTGAATGAAGTTGTAGCGGGCGATATGATAGCTCGGATCGAAGCCATAGAAATTGCGGCGCATGCGGGCAAGCTCTTCGGCGCGATAGGTGGCGAGCGGCTTTTCAGCCTCGTCCGCCACCCTGCGTCGCGCCTTTTCCTCGATGCGTGCGTCGATCCCGCCATTTCCTGCCAACCGGGCCGCCAGCTCGGCGACGGCCTCGGTAAACGTTTCTCGCGTTCCAAGGATCACCCGATCGGCCAGCCCGAGTTCTGCTGCTTCCGCGGCGCCCATCGGCAGGCGCGCCCGCACGATCCGTGCCGCGTTCTCGCCGCCGACGTGACGCGGCAGCAGATAG
>CALMPK010000427.1 GCA_937873575.1 uncultured Hyphomicrobiaceae bacterium | reverse complement strand
AGGCGCCGAGGTCGCGCCATTTCGTGGCCTTTCGCCCCGTTTCGGCACAGTCGGGGGCTAAGCGGTTGCCAGGGTCAGAGCTCGGAGTTTCGCTCAAATACCGCAGATGTCATCATCGAGCGTCAAATCTCGTGGGCGCACGTCGCCCCGAAACCGGTTCAAGCGAATGCCAAGCGCCGCCAACATCCACGTCAAGCGTCTTCGGAAGGCTGCTGTCCGCGGTCTCTCCGATCGCCGTGGCGTGTTCGCGCTGAAGCTCGGGTTCCTGCTTCCCATCCTGATGCTGGTCGCGGGTCACACGGTGGACCACGCGCGCTACCTCCGCGAGTCGAGCGCGTTGCAAACGGCGGTCGACGCCGCCGCGCTCGGTGCGGCGAAGGAAATGGGTCTCACCGATACAAAACGCGAGAGCGTGGCGGCCGTGGCGCAAACGATGGTGGAGGCATTCCTGAGGTCGGGAACGAGCGGCGCAGCTTTGCCGCCGCCCGCCGTTGCGACGCAAGTCTCCGGCGATCCGATCGAGGTCGCGGTCTTGGCGACGATCCCGTTCTCGCCGATGTTCGGCAATTCATTCGGGTTCGGACTGGACGAGATTTCCGCGCGCGCCGTGGCGAGCGTCATCGGCAAGCCTAATATCTGTGTGCTCGGGCTCAATCCCGTCGAGGTGAGAACCATCTCGCTTGAGAAAGACGCTCGCGTTACGGGGCAGAACTGCGCGGTCTACTCGAATTCCAACCACACGAAGGGGTTGATCTCGAAGAACAGCGCAGAGCTGAAGGCAACCTTCATCTGCTCGCGCGGCGGCAAGGATGGTGGTGCCGGCAACTTCATGCCGGACCCGATCGTCGACTGTCCGAGTTTCGACGATCCGCTAGCATCGCGGCCCGAGCCGGCGGCCACAGCATGTGATCCGGCGGCGCCGGCCATCATTACGTCGGATACGACGCTCTATCCCGGAACCTACTGCGGTCTTGTGATCGAGGCGGGTGCGGCGGTGACGCTCGAGGATGGCATCTTCGTATTCAGGGACAAGCCCCTCATCGTCCGCGACGGCGGCAAGCTCACCGGCAAGGCCGCGGGATTGTTCTTCATCGGGGCGGACGCCAACTTCACGTTCGAGCGGCGATCGACGATCTCGCTGGTGGCGCCGACTGACGGCCCCATGGCCGGCCTGCTCGTGTTCGGACCGCGTCAGCAGGACGATACTCTCGTCTACTCGATACTGAGCGACGACGCACACGTGCTGATCGGAACCATCTACATCCCGCGCGGAGAATTCCGGATCGATGCGACGACGCCGATCGCGGATGAGTCCGCCTATACGGCGATCGTCGCCGACAAGATGCGCCTCTACGGCGGCCCACACCTCATCCTCAACACCAACTACGATGCGACCGACGTGCCTGTGCCGAAAGGCATCAGGGGGGCCGGGCAACCCGTAGCACTTTCGCGGTGAAGACCATGTCCGAGACCGAAAAGAAAATGACCGATACGATTCGAGCCCTCGTCGCCGACGATGATCCGGTGTTCACCGAGATTGCATCCGCGGCACTGCGTTCGTTTGGTTGCGAGGTGACCGTCGTCGCTGACGGCGCGGCGGCGTTCGAGGCGCTGCTCTGCAGTTCCTACGATCTTGCCCTCATCGATCTCTCGATGCCGCATATCGACGGATTCCGCCTGATCGGGCTTGTGCGCTCGACGCCGCGCCTCGCCCGCCTGCCGATCATGGTGCTCACGGTTCGCGACGATCCCGAGGCGATCGAGGAAGCCGGCAGGCTCGGTGCCAACTGGTACACGACGAAGCCGGTCAACTGGCTGCGGTTCCGTTTGCACATGCAGCAGGTCATGGCGGGACCGTTCGGCCGCGCTCCCGTTGCGCCGCTCACCGGAGTGGGGCAAGCCAACGAGCCGCTGCACCGCTGAGCGTCGTGCGCTTCGATCCGTGAGGGCTGCAAGCCATCGACGCTTCCAGTGGCGGCGCTCCGCGCTTCCGACTGAACCGATCGCTATTCAGCGTGGCCCGGTCTCGCCGACTTTGAGCGATTGGATGTAGGCGACGACGTCGCGCATCTCCGAAGTTGTGAACGAGACTCTCGGCATCGCCGGATGCGGCGGCAGGATGATCGCGCCGATCAGCCGGTCGCGCGATTGCCCTTCTCGGTTGGCGATGGTGAAGAAACTCGGGATGTCGGCGGCGACCGGGCCGGCGGGCGTCGAAGCGACGTTGTGGCAGACCGCGCAGAGCCGCTCCGCCAGTTCGTGCCCGCGGCTCGGATCGACGGCCTGGGCGGACGCGGGCGTTGCGACAGCAAGGCCGGCAAAGACGACAGACAACCAACGGCACGGGTTTCGAAGCATCACCAACTCTCCGGTTTCGCGTAATCGCGACATCCATTCCACCAGATCGCCCGGTGCCGCGCCATGAGCCGAGGGTGGGTTTTACGCTTTCGATGAAAGCGCGAAGTCACGCCATCTCGAGCAGGCGCACCCTCGAATATCGCCGGGCGCCGCGATAGTGCTGAGAGATACCGCGGACTTGGGCGGGACTAGGAACGCTGGCCAATTTGGCGGGATCCCGGCGGCCCATGCGAAAGGGCTGGTGCGATCATGGGATCGCGACGCAACGCCGCAGCAGCGGAGCCGGCGACAATTGCCAGCTGAAAAGACGCCCCGTTGGGCCCGAACCGTGGTCGAGGGTAAATCACAGGTGCTGGCGGAGACGGGGGCCGCGAAACGGGCGCCCATGGCGGTCCGCAGGCTTTCGCTCGATGCGCGTCAGATCAGTGATTTACCGGTGACCTGAGCCCCACGATCGCCCTCCCTTCGCCGCCAAACGCCGGCTTCTGTGCTGGGGATAGTTGAGCGGGTCCATGTGATCGGAGCCCCGCGGTTCGATGGCGGCCCGTGGCTCACGTCTGCGCGGTGCATGATGATGTGAGCGAGCGGCGGGCATGTTTCGCACTAGATTTCGACCGCTCGACGATCCGCTACCGTTCGCGGCCGCCTGGCTGTGATCTGGAGCGGCTGTGATCTGGAGTAGCCGGGAGCAGGTGCGGCGTGCCTCGCGCCTTGGCACGCGCTTGGCAGAGTTTGCGGACTCCGTCCGCCGGTCGAATGGTTCGTCGCGGACTTGGCCCTCGAATGTCCGCTCTGCCTTGTGTCGCCACCGTGGTGGCCTGCACCAGATCGAGAATATCCACACCTTCGAGACCGGATGTCTCTCATCGAACTTTCTCGACCGCGTTCAAGCATTTAGACTGTGTCGTTCCTTTGCTCGGCGCAGAAGTAGATATGAGCGAACCAAACGTCTACACCCTTCCAACCGGAGAAACGTTGGTCTTCGCGGGCCTTCTACTTCAAGCGGCGGCCGTGTTCTGGATTTGGCGCGACTGGCAGATGAGTCAGTACCTGCACCCCGACTGGCGCAAGGCCCATCGGGAGAGCGAGAGCGCTACCATCGAAGCGATCGAGGGGCTTTGGAGCAAGTTCGGCGGCAAGAAGAGCGAAGAAACCGTCGACTGGCACGCGGCCGATTCCGAGTTCCTCGAAAACATGAGCAAGGAGTTCCCCGCGTCGGGGGACGAAGACGAACTGAGACGCAGGAAGGTCGATGCGCTCACGCCGCGCTACGGTATCGGCCCGAGCATTGACGAACTGCAGAAGGTGCGCCGCCACCTTGAGCACCTCGCGCTTATCCGGCGCGGCGTACCTGACTATCGCACCTTCGTTCGCAAGAAGACGTTCGGCACGGCGCTTAAGCTCATGCTCGCCGGCTTCGTCTTCCAATTAATCGGCTCGTGGCCGACGCAGTGGGTAGCGCGTTACCAGTCGCCACCTTCCGAGCAGACGCAAAAATGACGGGTGCTGGAGCCCCGCTCCCGCGTGCTGCGGAGATGCCGGCACAACAGCACGACTAGTTGCCTGCTGACGCGGTGGTCTGATAGCCTCCGACGGGAGGCCGACGAGACGGGCCATGAACGGACGTGGCTCGGTCGCCAGCGAGGGAGTTGTGGTTCGTCGGGTCCTGAATAGCATAGCTGACAGTCAGGGAGATGCTAGGATTGCAGAGGATGACCCGCAGCGACATAGGGTGATTTCGGAGCTTGCGACACCTCAAGGAGGCGGCTGCGGCATCGTACGCGTCATTGCGACCGCGCTCACGCATGATACGGACCCGCCCGAGCGGCGCGCCGCGCTCGACGAGGCGGATCACTCTAACTCATGGCGGGCTACAATCCCGCCAGACTCCCGAGACTGCTCCACCGGCTTCATGCGGCGGGCCGAGGCGGTCCATTCGCTCCGAAAGCCCCGGCCAATAGCGTCACCCGCTCCAATCGACTGTTTTCCAGTGACCTGCTAACGCCAAGCGATCCAAAGGGCAAACGTGTCTTTTGGGCCGGCGCCTCTCGGGTCGAACTCCACCTGAATACCGTCAGGGACCGTCATTACCTTGACTTTGGCAGAAGGATGATAACCGAACATTTTCGACGGCGTCCAGCCCAATTTCACAATATTGCCATCTGGATTAAGCATTTGAACCGATCCGATCTCAAAGTCGCAGCGCTTGTCGAGTTGAGTTAAATATTGGCAGAATTTCTCCACTTCCTCAGGCATGGCTTTTCTCCTCAGTGTGGTGCGGATTTGAATCGTACTCGAATATCGTCGGCAGGCGCAAATCTTCTCGCGCCAAGTATTGCCCTCCTTCTGATGCGACGATCGTAAGCGGACTCCCCTGGATGACGCAAGCTCCGTTGTCGCCCTGTTCGGCTCCGGGTCAGACGCGTCGCGCGGTAACCATCCGACGGAAGAAGTGATCAGGAAGCAGCCGTGAAGTCAATTGGTTAGGCGCCTCCGAGCGCATGCTGGTCTGTCTCTCAGCAAAGGAGACAGACCATGGAAGACCATGCTCAAGAACCAGTTGCTTGCAATACGCCCGCAAAGCCGCCTCGGGTGCCTTGGAATAAGGGCAAACTTGTCGGAGCGAAGCCGCCGTTGCGGCCAAGCCACGTCTGGTCAATCAGAACGAAGCTCCAGATCGAAGGCAAGAAACGCGATCTTGCTCTCTTCAATCTTGCGATCGACAGCAAGCTGCGTGGTTGCGACGTGGTAGCCGTGCGCGTCGATGACGTTGCGCCAAGTGGTTACTCAATGGACCGCGCGACAATCCGGCAGAAGAAGACCGGCCGACCTGTTCGGTTCGAGCTCACCGATCAGACGCGCCAAGCGATCGACGAGTATCTGCGAATGACCGGTAGGAAGGCTGGCCAATTCCTATTTTCTGGTCGCGGTGATCGGGGCGGCTTGACCACACGGCAATACGCTCGGCTCGTGCAGGAATGGGTGGCCAGCGTCGGTCTCGATCCAGCGAAGTTCGGAACGCATTCGTTGCGACGAACGAAGGCGGTGCTCATCTACCGGCGCACCGGGAATCTCCGGGCGGTGCAACTTTTGCTCGGACATTCTAAGATCGAAAGCACCGTTCGATACCTCGGCATCGAGGTCGACGACGCGATCGAAATCGCCGAGAAGATCGACATCTGACGCGTCGACGCGATACCTCACAGAGCGGACACGGTCGGCGGCGCTTTCTGCGTCGCCGATTGTTGTGCACTCGATGTCAGCTACTGGAATCGACCGACGTGGTGCGGTGCGCAGAAGGAGCCCGTCCGTTCGTTCGGACGTGCCCCGCCCCGCCCTGATCGTCGGCCCTACTTCCGCGGATCGTACGGGTGTTTCTGGCGCCACTCGGAAATGAAGTAGGCGAGGCCGTCGTCGATCTTCTCTGGCAGCACGATGCGCACGGTGGCGAGCAGGTCGCCGTGCTTGCCGGTGGCGGTGTTGCGTGCACCCTTGCCGCGCAGGCGGAACACCTGGCCCGAGCTCGTGCCCTTCGGCAGCGTCACGTGCACGCGGCCGGTCGGCGTTCCGACCTCGATACGCCCGCCGAGGATCGCTTCGTCGAGGCTGACGGACAGGCTCATGGTGATGTCGTCGCCGGAACGCGCGTAGTCGGCATGCGGGCGGACATGGATTTCGACCAGCGCATCGCCGACCTCGCCACCGCCGAGCCCCGGCTTGCCCTTGCCTTTGAGCCGCAGCACCTGCCCGTCGACGACGCCCTCGGGCACCACGAGGTCGAGTACGCCACCGTCCGGCATGGTCACGCGCTTGCGGGTGCCGGAGATGGCCTCGAGGAAGTCGACCTCCAGCGTGTAGCGCACGTCTTGGCCGCGTGCGCGAAAGCCCGGATGGCCCTGGCGCGGGCCGCCAAATCCGCCCTCACCGAAAATGTCGGAGAAGATGTCGCTGAACGGCCCGCCGCCGGGCGCGCCGGCGCGGGCGTGCGGTTGAGCGCCGGGCTGGCCGCGATGGCGCTGCGCGAAGCCACGGACCGGCTCGCCCGAGGCGTCGATCAACCCCGCGTCGAACTGGCGGCGCTTCTCGGCGTCTCCAAGGATGTCGTAGGCGGCGGACAGCTTCTTGAAACGCTCGGCGGCGGCGGAGTCGCCAGGGTGCAGGTCGGGATGGCTGGTTTTCGCCAGCCGCCGGAAGGCGGCGCGCACCTCGTCGTCGGTCGCGCTCCGCTGCAACCCGAGAACGCCATAGGGATCACTGGCCATGTGCTGCAAGGTCCGTGCTTTTGGCCGCGAGGCGATGGCGTGAGTGCGGAAGATCGCCGCGGGCCGTCATGGTGTCGCGCCCCCGCGCCCGGAAGGCGCACAAGGCCGCTCAGTGGTCACATATAATCGATTTGCCCGAGGCGTTAAGCCCGCAACGACATACGGGCGGGCACGAGCGGGAACATAGCCGTGAAGAACCAGGGTCGGGCCACGAGTGCAAACCGAGAAATGCACGCTCTGAGCATTCAGCCGAATTCGACGTGCGGCTCCTTGCTCAATAGGCCCGCCATCATGGCAAGGCGCCGGCGTAGGCGCTCGCCGTCGAGATCCGCGAACGGCGAGGGTATACGCAGCACCAGCCGGTTGTCCTCCACCCGCATCGGCGTCAGGTCGATCACGCCCGGCATGCCGATCGACAGCATGTGAGCGACGCGCACCGCCCCGCCGACCAGCTTGGCCCGGGCGAGCAACCGCTTCGGCACCAGCGTCTTCAGCCTGTTCGACAGGTGCTCGCCCTGCGACTCACCCTGCCCGGCGTGCCGGAAATAGACCGACAGCGCCAGATAGATGCGGCCCATGTGGTCGATGCCGCCGAGCCCGGCGTGGGCGATGACGTTGAGGCTCTGCTCGCCGCGATAGTCGGGATGCGCGCGCCAGCCGATGTCGGAGAGCAGGCAGGCGGCATAGCGCAGCCGGCGCTCGTCCGGCGTCTCGTCGATACCCGCCGAGGCGAACAGCGAGTCGGTCCACTGGCAGAGTTCGATCGCGTGCTCGGCCGAGCGCGATCTCAGCCGCGCGTAGTCCTCGCAGAACGAGAGCAGCGGATCTTTGACCTTCTCCTCGTGCGGCAGAAGCGCGTAGACGAGCCCCTCGCGGACACCGAACACGGAGAACACCACCTCCGACGGCTCGATGCGCCGCAACACGCTCTCCAGTACGGCGGCGCCGTAGGGCAGTACGTCGCGCCGCGCCTTCGACACCTCGCCGACGCCAGCGAGGCTCGACAGCTTCTTCGCTTTCACGATCTGATCGCAGAACGAGATCATCGCCCGTGTCGGGGTGGAGAACCCGTGCATCACGCGTAGCGGATAGCCGGTCTGCTCCATGTACATTTTGGCGAGCGAGCGCCATGTGCCGCCGACCGCATAGAACGGGCGCCCGCGGCCGCTCTTGATCCACGGTACAGAGCCGACCGCCTGCTCGGCGAGTAAATGCGCCTTGTCGAGCTTGCCCTTGGTGG
>CALMPK010000426.1 GCA_937873575.1 uncultured Hyphomicrobiaceae bacterium | reverse complement strand
CAGGAAGGCGTCGGCCGGCCTGGTCGCGCGGCCCTCGGCCAGCGCCTTGCCGACCTCAAGGCGTCCGAGCGTGGCGTAGCACTCAACGAGATCGAACTGACGCGCGAGCATCTGGTCGCGGAACCGCGCGCGACCTTCGGCACGACGCCGTCGCTGGTGGTGGGGCCTGGCACGTCCGTCCGGCTCGAGCCCGTGGCGTTCGCGCTGCGCCTGTTCGTTTCGCGGACCGTCGAGGGCTTCACCTTGATGCCGGGCGGCCTCTCCATGTCGATCGATCCGGACAAGGCACTTGGCCTCAGCTCCCCGGAGGGCCGCGCGCGCGACGTCTGGGTGATCGCCGACCGCGACATGCCGGCCCACACGAGCCTCTGGCGGCCGACGCTCGAGGCGGCCCACGTCGAACGTTCGCAGCGCGTCACGCAGAGCCGCGCGGCCGACGACCTCTACTGGCTCGGCCGCTACTCCGAGCGCGCCGACTGGACCATGCGCGTACTGCGGAGCGCGTTGCAGCGCCAGCAGGAGGATGGGTTGCCCGTCGAAGGGCAGGGCGCGGCGCGGCGCTGCCTCGAGGTACTCCTGACCGACAAGCCGCTGCAGGTTCCGCGCCGCCGCGACCTCGACGACCAGCCGGCCATCGACGCACTGGCGCGTGACCTCATCTCCGGCAGCACCGGCAACCGCGTGCTGGCACGCACCCTCGACGGCCTCTATCGCTGCGCCAGCCTGACGCGCGACCGCCTCTCGCTCGAAGCCTGGCAGACGCTCGACCGCTTCCAGCCGATGAGCGATTGGCGTCGCGAGCTGGTCGAGAGCCGCTCGGGCGTCGCCATCGACCGGCTCGAGGAAGGGCTTGCCTCGCTCGCCTCCTTCGCCGGCCTGATGCATGAGAATATGACGCGCAACTACGGCTGGTTCTTCCTCGACATGGGGCGCCGCCTCTCGCGCGCCTACAATCTCTCCGAGGCCGTGTTCGCGTTGTTTGCGGCGCCCTTGGCCCCCGAAGAGGACGAGGAGGTCGCGAGCCTGCGCTTCCTGCTCGAAGCCGCCGACAGCTTCATCACCTATCGCTCGCGCTATCGCCTCGACCCGATGCTGCCGCTGGTTCTCGACCTGCTGCTGCTCGACGAGAGCAACCCGAGAAGCCTCGCCTTCCAGCTCGCCGCGATCTCTCGCCATCTCGAGAGCCTGCCGCGCTCGGACAACGGTTCCTCGCTGCCCGAAGAGCGCCGCCGCATCCTGGCGTTGCAGACGGCCGTGCGTCTCGCCGACGTGCAGGAGTTCGGCCGCGGCGACCGCAGCGGCCTCGCCGAGACCATGACGCGCATGGTCGAGGATCTGCCGAGCCTTTCCAACGCCATCGCAAGGCGGTATTTCAGCCTGTTGCAGGAACGTCCGCACCGGCTCACCACACGCAGCGGCCCCAAGCCATGAACTACGAAGTCAGTCACAGGACGCTCTACCGGTACGAAACGCCGGTGGTGCATTCGAACCAGCGCCTGCATCTGACGCCGCGCCCCGTCGCGGACCAGACCATCATCAGCCATGCGCTGCTGATCGAGCCGGCGCCGACGATGCGGCGCGACAGCATCGACACGTTCGGCAATCCGATCGTGACGCTGGAGATCGACCGCGAGCACTCGACCTTCACCGTGCAGGCGACGAGCCGCATCTCGGTCACGCCGCGCCCGCGCGTCGATCTGTCGAGATCGATGCCCTGGCAGGACGTCGCGAACATGCTGCGATCCGGTCCGGCGCCGCTCGACCTCGACGTGGTCCAGTATGCCTGCTCGTCCCGGCTCACCACGCCGACGCTCGCCGTCGCCGACTTCGCACTCGAGTCGTTCACCCCTGGACGGCCGGTGCTCGAGGCCGCCTTCCATCTTTCCCGCCGCATCTTCTCGGACTTCCGCTTCGACCCGACGGCGACCGACGTCTCGACGCCCATCGCCGAGGTCCTGCGCAAGCGGCGCGGCGTCTGTCAGGATTTCTCACATCTGGCGCTCGCGGCGATCCGGGCGCTGAAATTGCCGGCGCGCTACGTCAGTGGCTACCTGCTGACGCGCCCGCCGCCGGGCCAGACGAAGCTGCGCGGCACGGATGCTTCGCACGCTTGGATCTCGGTTTGGGCGCCGGAGATCGGCTGGGTGGATTTCGACCCGACCAACGGGCTCGTTCCGACCGACGAGCACATCACCATCGCGTTCGGCCGCGACTACGACGACGTCAATCCGATCTCCGGCGTGATCCTCGGCGGGGCCGAGCACACGGTCACGGTCGGGGTCGATGTCGACCAGATCCCCGGTTGAGTTCTGCGCGACGAGCGCCGTCGGCCGCTACCGATTGGCGCAGCCCCCCGGTTCCGCTTCACAATGTCACGCTAGAAACACCCCTCCAGCCCGCGTCTGGTCAAGGGTGATTGCGTATTATCAATCGGACAAGCGCCGATCAGGCGCAGCATTAGATTCCCATGGATCAAAAGGCTCACGCGGCCCGGGTGATCCGCCGATGGCGGACCTAGAAGGCAGCGGAGAAACGGAGGTCACCATGGACGCAAACCGCGACCAGACATTGCTCAACATGCCCGATATTGCCTTCGACCCCGCCTCGGACTGGCCCATGTGCAGCCACGTCGAGCGCCGTGCGCGACGGCTGAACGACATGATCGACCGCATCGGCGCCAACCGCAGCCGCCTCGTGCGCGCCTGCGGCGGCGCGACCATCGCCGAAGCGGCCAAGAATTGCCTGAGTTGCCCCTACCCCACGGCCTGCATCGAGTGGGTGAGCGATCGCAGCTTCGACGCGGTCGAGCCGCCGTCGTTCTGCCGCAACCGCAATCTCATCCGCCGTTGCCGCGAGGTCGAGGGCGTCTCCGTCGTTCTGACCGATTCCGACATTTGAGACGGGGGCCGTTTCGACGTCGCCGGGCACTGCTCTTGGAGTGCTGATGCGCTGCGATGGGAGCGCGTCAGCAGCAGCTCCTCCAGATCATCGATGGCACGCCGAACGATATGCTCGGCGTGCGAGAGTTCAGCGTGTGATGGCGGCATAGGGCGCCAGCGCGGGGCGAGGACGTCCGGCCCATTGCACCCTCGGGATTCGGAACTGCGTACTCTCGACGTCGTGAAGGCTGCCGCCGCATGACGGAGGCGCCCTCTCGACCAAGCCTACTTATAGTAGCCGACAGCGCAGACCTGATCGCCGATTTTGGTGACGAACGAGACCTGGCCTACCGGCCGATCGCTGCCGGGGCGGGTCCATTTGCAGTCGACCTCGTTCACCTTACCCTCCTGTGCGATCGGCAGGATTCCCTCGCCGAGCACCTTGCCCTCCTTGTCCTTCAGATCTTTGAGCGATTTTCCCGTCAGCGTGGGGTGGGCACTGAACAGTCCGTCAGAAGCGCTGGCGCAGAACGGATACAGGTCGCGGTCCTTGAACCCGTCGGAGCCCGCAGTGAACGCCGCGAGCGCCTTTGCCTTGTCCGCCTTCACTGCCGCAACGACCTTCTCGAGCATGGCCTTCGCCTCGGCGGCGGTGCCGCACTGCTGGGCCAGCGCCACGCCTGTTCCGAATACGACGAGTGCACCGAGGCCCGACACGAGCCTCCGCGACATTGATCTCCTCCCGGACTGAGCCAAGTGACTTTCGCAAGCCATCGGCTTCTTCGCGCCGGACGCGCGTTGACCCCGTGCTCACTTCGAATTGTGACGCACGTCCGAACCGCCATTTGCCGACAGGTCAGGGGATGGATCATGGCGGGGAAGCGTCGCAGACGAAAGTTTGGCCGCGCCTTGCCGCGCTCAGCGCCGCGCGCCATATTCCGCGCATGGCCAAGCCCCCCAGCAAATCTCCGGAGCCGTCGCACGGTTCAGCCAAGCCGGCGAAGCCGCGCCCTTCGCGTGGCAAGTCGGGGAAGCCGCTGCCGCCGCCGAGCGAGACCGCCGCGGGAACTCCGGCGACGCGAGGCTTCGCCGAGGCCCCGCAGACCGCGTTCGCGGCCGAGCCTGCGCACTATGCCGCCAGCGCCGCAGGTTCGACCCTGCCGGCGCTCCGACAGGCCGGCCCACGTCCGCCACGCCCCGGTGAAGGCATCGGCGCCTATCTCGACGCGCTGCTGGCGAAACCGGCAGAGCGTACCGAGCGCGCCCGCGAGCTGCTCGGCACCCAGCCGATGATGGCGGCCCACCCGATCGTCTCGGGCGACCTGCCGATGTTCATGCCGCACCGGCCGGAACGTCCGGACAAGTCGGAAGGCGGCGTCGCGTTCGAACTCGCCTCGGATTACCAGCCGAAGGGAGACCAGCCGACCGCCATCACCGAACTCGTCGGTGGCATCCGCGAGAACGAGCAGAACCAGGTGCTGCTCGGCGTCACCGGGTCGGGCAAGACGTTCACGATGGCCAACATCATCGCCGAGACACAGCGCCCGGCGCTGATCCTGGCACCGAACAAGACGCTCGCGGCGCAGCTCTACGGCGAATTCAAGAGCTTCTTTCCCGAGAACGCCGTCGAGTACTTCGTATCCTATTACGACTACTACCAGCCCGAAGCCTACGTTCCGCGCACCGACACCTACATCGAGAAGGAAGCGTCGGTGAACGAGCAGATCGACCGCATGCGCCACGCGGCGACGCGCGCCCTGCTCGAACGCGACGACGTCGTCATCGTCGCGTCGGTCTCGTGCATCTACGGTATCGGCTCGGTCGAAACGTACACGGCCATGACGTTCGCGGTGAAGGTGGGCGAGCGGCTGTCGCGCGATCAGTTGCTCGCCGATCTCGTCGCGCTGCATTACCGCCGCAACGACCACGCCTTCCAGCGCGGCACGTTCCGCGCGCGCGGCGATACCGTCGAGCTGTTCCCGGCGCACTTGGACGACCGTGCCTGGCGCTTCTCGCTGTTCGGCGACGAGATCGAGAGCATCACCGAGTTCGATCCGCTGACCGGCGAGAAGACGGACGAGCTCTCGCTCGTGAAAATCTACGCGAACTCGCACTACGTGACGCCGAAGCCGACGTTGCAGCAGGCCATCAAGAGCATCAAGACCGAGCTCAAGTCGCGCCTCGACGAGCTCTACGCCACGGGCAAGCTGCTCGAAGCCCAGCGCCTGGAGCAGCGCACGACGTTCGACATGGAAATGATGGAAGCGACCGGTTCGTGCGCCGGCATCGAGAACTACTCGCGCTATCTCACCGGCCGCAACCCGGGCGAGCCGCCGCCGACGCTGTTCGAATACCTGCCCGACAACGCACTCGTGTTCGTCGACGAGAGCCACGTCACGGTTCCCCAGATCGGCGGCATGTTCCGTGGCGACTACCGCCGCAAGGCGACCCTCGCCGAATTCGGCTTCCGTCTGCCATCGTGCATGGACAATCGCCCGCTGCGTTTCGAGGAATGGAACGCGATGCGCCCGCAATCGGTGTTCGTCTCGGCGACGCCCGGCGGCTGGGAACTGGAGCAGACCGGCGGCGCCTTCGCCGAGCAGGTCATTCGTCCGACCGGCCTCACCGATCCGCAGATCGACGTTCGGCCGGCGAAATCGCAGGTGGACGATCTGCTTGCCGAGGTGCGCGAGGTATCGCGCAAGGGCTACCGCACGCTCGTCACCGTACTGACCAAGCGCATGGCCGAGGATCTGACGGAGTACATGCACGAGAGCGGCATTCGCGTGCGCTACATGCACTCCGACATCGAGACGCTGGAGCGCATCGAGATCATCCGCGATCTGCGGCTCGGCGCATTCGACGTTCTCATCGGCATCAACCTGCTGCGCGAGGGCCTCGACATCCCCGAGTGCGCGCTGGTCGCCATTCTCGATGCCGACAAGGAAGGCTTCCTGCGCAGCGAAACGTCGCTCGTGCAGACCATCGGCCGTGCTGCGCGTAACGTCGACGGCCGCGTCATCCTGTATGCTGACCAGATCACCGGCTCCATGGAACGCGCCATGGCCGAGACCGAGCGCCGCCGCGAGAAGCAACTCGCCTACAACACCGCGAACGGCATCACGCCGGAGAGCATCAAGCGCAACATCCACGACGTGCTGTCGTCGGTCTACGAGCAGGACCATGTGACGGTCGACGTCGGGCACGCCGAGGAAGGCGCAGCGGTCGGGCACAATCTCACCGCGGTCATCGCCAATCTCGAAGAGCGCATGCGCGAGGCCGCCGCCGACCTCGAATTCGAAACCGCGGCGCGACTGCGCGACGAGATCAAGCGGCTCAAGGAAACGGAACTCGCCGTCGCCGACGATCCGCTGGCACGCCAGAGTGACGTCGAGGATCGCGCCGGAAGTTTCGACGGCAAGCGCAAATATGGCGCCAGCGCCAATCTGCCGCCCGCACGTAAGGGAACGGCAAAGACCACCGCGCCCGGCGCCGGCTCGCGGGTGAACACCGAGTACGAGCCCGTGCAGCCGACCTACGCGCAATCGACCTCGCGCATCAAGAAGCCGTCACTCGACGACATGGGACCTGGCACCGACCGCCCGGTGCCGCGCCGCCCCGAGGTCGATCCGCGGACCAAGGCGGGCGCGTTCGGCGAGGACGTCCGCGGACCGCACAAGCCGACGCTCGACGAGATGGGGCCGCATGCGATGCTGCCGCCCCGTTCGGGCGCCAAGCCCGCGCCACAGAAGCCGACGCTGACACGCGAGTTCGACGATCCCTCCGAAAAAGCGAAGCGACGTGGCCGCCCGAAGAAAACGGGGCGTCCGGGGGCGTGAGGCCGCACGTGAAGCGGAATACCGATCAACGCATCGCACCGCCAGATGTTCTTATTTTGTTCTTGCCCAAGTCCGTCAGTTCAGCTAGCCTCGTCCGCATGTTGTCGCGTCTTGTGGAGGTTGCCGTGGATGGGCTGAGTTGGGGCCGGTTCGAATGGCGGGTCGGGTCTGGAAGCTACGGTTTCGAGATCGATTGCGATGGGCTGAATGCGACGTTTCGGCCTGCTCGGGCCCCCGCCGTCACTCTTCCATTCGCGGCGTGGGCCGGGCTGATCGACGCCGTCGGCATGTGCCGCTCCTCGGAAACGAGGACTAACGCGCGGACTCGCGCCGGAACTGGATGGACGGCCGGGGAGACGGCCGAGCTCACCCGCGGTTTCGCAGCAGGGCGTTCCGTTGCCGAGCTGGCACGCAAACACGCGCGCTCGAGATGGGCGGTCGAAGGTCAACTCATCAAGATGGGTCTGCTGGGGTGAAGTGGTCGAGATAGAAGCGCAAGCGGGACCCCGGCCCGGTTAGCGCTCTTGAGATAACGTTCTCTTGGGCCAGCCGGACACGTTCTCGCCGGCAGCGAGAGCGGACTGCGTTGCCGCTAGGGCGCGCATCCCGGGCGAACGGAGAGCCCGGCGAAGAACCACGACACCGCCGGCAAGTCGCGCTCCAGCGGCGACCGTTCATCGCCAATTTCTCCGGGTGGGACGGGTGCGCTTGAGCGCACGGCCGCTCGGGTGTTCATTGGGGCACTGTTCATTGGAACACCGCGGGCCGGTCCGGTCGCGGCATCCATCAGAATTCGAACTTGGCGAGGCCCGCTCGTTGCTCAAGGTCGTACTCGCGCTCGGCACGACACAGACGCTGGCGTGGGCCTCGGGCATCTATATCCCGGCGATCCTCGCCGAGCCGATCGCCCGCGACCTGGCGACCTCGCCCAACATGCTGTTCGCGGCCGTGTCGCTAACGCTGCTCATCTCGGCATTGCTCGGGCCGCGCGTCGGCCGGCACATCGACATCGTCGGCGGCCGGGGCGTGCTGGCCGGCTCCAATCTGCTGTTCGCGGCCGGCCTCACGCTGCTCGGCCTCGCCAACTCACCGGCGATGCTGTTCGTCGCTTGGGCGGTGCTCGGTGTGGCGCTGAGCTGCGGGCTCTATGATGCTGCGTTCGCGACGCTCAACCGCATCTTCGGTCTCGACGCTCGTGTTCCGATCAGCGGCATCACACTGATGGGCGGTCTCGCGAGCACCGTCGGCTGGCCGCTTACCGCCTGGGGCGTCGCCGAGATCGGATGGCGCGAGACGTGCTTCGCTTGGGCCGCCGCCCACCTCCTCATCGGTCTGCCGCTCAACGCCCTCATGCTCCCGCGCGTGCCCCGCGCGGCGGCGAAGGTCGACAGCGCCGGCAAGCCCGACGTGCGGATGGATCGCGACATGTGGCTGCTCGCTTTCACCTTCGCCGCGGCATGGCTCGTCACCGGCGCGATGGCGGCCCACTTGCCCCGCCTCATCATGACGACGGGCGCCAGCTACTCCGACGCCATCCTCGCGGCATCGCTGCTCGGGCCCGCGCAGGTCGCGGCGCGGATCGCGGAATTGACCTTCGGCGGTCGCATCCATCCGCTGATCTCGGCGCGGCTCGCGGTTGCCGCGCACCCGCTCGGCGCGCTTCTGCTCGGCATTGCAGGCGCCAAGCTGGCAGTCGTCTTCGCCATGTTGCACGGTGCCGGCAATGGCGTGATAACCATCGCGCGTGGCACGGTTCCCCTGGCGGTGTTCGGGCCCGACAACTTCGGCTACCGCATCGGGCTGATCGGTGCGCCGTCACGGATCGCGCAGGCCTTTGCGCCGCTGCTCTTCGGCCTGCTGATCGACCGCATCGGGGCCGCAACTTTGTTCGTCACATCGGCGCTGAGCCTATCGGCCTTGGTGGCGTTGCTGGCACTATCGTCCACCGGGCGTCAGGGCGGAGACTGAACGCCGCTCGCCGTCGCGCAGGACGCGCCGGCAGAGTTATCCACAGCTTTCGAAAGGACGGAGCATGGCTCGTCAAGATGGGGGCGGCCGCCTCCTTTCCACGCTGGCGCCGCTCGTCGCGACGGTGTGGATCGTCACCGTCGCCTATCTCGCATGGCGCGGCTGGCCGCACGTCTCTCTCGATCTCAGCGCCCAGGATGCGGCGACCGAGGCCGCCTATCGCACTGCGATCGCCCGGCATCTCGCGGCGCACGCCTTGCTAGCCGTCATTCCAGCGGGCCTGCTCTTGCTCGCCGCCCGCTTCGTCGCGGGCCTCCGCCGCTGATGCGCCTCGGCGAAGTGGCGGGCCCTTCGTCACCGCACGCGACAGAGGCGCCACTTGCGCAATGCTCAGGTCGATGCGAATGAAATGATATGTGGCCGGATCGCCAGGGTGCGAACGGTTGGGATGGGCGCGCCGAGCGCGTCCGTCGAAAACGACAGCAGCGCCCTGAACTCGCGGTTTCGCGTGCTATCCACGACCGCGATGGTTCGCGAAAGCGCAATCACCGCTATAGATAGAACTCGAGCGACCCGTACCGCTCGTCGTCGCATCGATTATCCCGCTTCAGACGGGGAGGTTTGCCGTATCATGCTTTCCGCACGCACGCTCCTCGCCTCAGCGATAGCGACCGCCGTGGTCGCCGCCTCAGGCACCATCGCAGCTCGGGCCGACGACACTCCGTTCGCGACGCTCGCCGGAACATGGTCGGGCGCGGGGCAGGTTCGGCTCGAGGGCGGCAAGTACGAAGCGATCCGCTGCAAGGCCTATTACACCACATCGGCGGGCGGCAAAGGCCTCGGCATGGCGATCCGCTGCGCCAGCTCGGCCACCAAGATCGAGATGCGCGCCAATCTCGCCTACGAGCAGGGCCGGATCACCGGCGACTGGGAAGAGCGCACCTATAATGCCACCGGCAATGTCGCAGGGACCTCTTCGGGCGACCACATGACGCTGACGATCGAGGGCGGCGGCCTGAATGGCAGCCTCGCCGTGCGTCTCAGCGAAAAGACCCAGATCGTCTCCATCTCCACCACCGGCTCGACCTTCCGCGGCCTCAACCTCTCGCTCACGCGGGGTTGATTTCTCCTCGCCCGGTGTGGCCAGAACGCTGGCGCGCGCGACGCGCCCGCGTGATAGCATCTCTTTGATTTGCCAGACTGGGTGCGCTTCGATCGCCCCGGCTGGCCGCTCGCCGGAGTCCGCCGCGCCCGTCGCTGGCTGGCGCCGCGTTTCTTTGCGAGCATCCCTCATAGCTCTGGAGCCGACACGATGATCTTCAAGCGCGATCACAATGCCTCGCCCCGCCACCATCGCCGGGCGTTGCTTGCCCTGGCTTCGGTTGCTGCTCTTGTCAGCGGCATGGCGGCGGCGGAAGCGGGCCGCATCGGCATCTCGCGCGACTACGGCTACAACGGCCTGCGCGACGGTTACGTAGTTGCGCACAGCCATTTCGGAAACGGGAGCATCACCGGTGCCGTTCGCCAGACATCGGTCGGACCGCAGGTGCGCCTGCCGGGCGGCACCTGGGAGTACTGCCGCCGGAGCTGCTCGGAGACGCTGCGCGTCGAGACCGTCGATTACTGGGAAGGCAGGTCCGACGGCTCGTCGGGTCTGGCTCAGGAATGCGGCCTGCTCGGCTGCCTCAGCGTCCACATCGGCCGCTGAAGGCGACGGGAGGTTGTCGGGCCCTGCTCGCCGCGGCCCCTTACATCGACCGATCGGCGGCCCTGCTCGCGGGGCCGCCTGACCAGATTGCGCAACCTACGGGTTGTGCCAAGCGTCAGCGGATGAACGGATTGGTGCGGCGCTCGAGGCCGATGGTGCTTCCGGGGCCATGGCCACAGATGAACGCCCACTCGTCGCCGAGCGTCATCAGCTTCGACTTGATGGCGGCGATCAGCGCATCGTGGTCACCATAAGGGAAATCGGTGCGCCCGATCGATCCGCGAAACAGCACGTCGCCGACGATTGCGAACTTCTGCGCCTGATTGAGGAAAACGACGGAGCCGGGGGAATGCCCCGGGCAGTGGCGCACGTCGAACATGTGACGGCCAATGCTCACGCTGTCGCCTTCGTCGAGCCAGCGGTCGGGCGTCACGTTGCGGGCCGGGATGCCATAGGATTGGCCCTGTTCCTCGAGATGATCGAGCAGCAGTTTGTCGGCGATGTGCGGTCCGATGATCTCGACGCCGAGACGGTCACGCAGATCTGCTGCACCTGCCGCATGATCGATATGCCCGTGTGTCAGGATGATCTTGTCGGGCGTGAACTTCATCTGCGCAACGCCGGCCATGATGCGCTCGAGCTCGCCACCCGGATCGACGATGGCGCCGACCTTGGTTTCGTCGTCCCATATCAGCGTGCAGTTCTGTTGGAACGGCGTCACCGGAATGATCGCCGCCTTGAGACCTTCGGGGCGGGTGCTGGCACTGGCTGAGGACATGGGGGCCCGTTGTTGTTGTTGTGGCCGATCGGCTCGGGTCAATGGAACTCACGGGTCATAGCCGAATTCCGCGATTGGTGCCAACACGCCCCGGGGAACTGATCGCACGATCGCGGGCGTCCGTGCCCCGTGGGCCTGAGAGGAGACGAGAATGACGGTGCGCCGTAAACCGCGATCGATGTTCCGCGTCACGGCCTTCGCATTGGCCGCCGCGATCTTGGCGATCGCAGTCCATCGCCTTTCGTCTCCTTCGCTCGAACGCCGCGAACTGCTCGCCGAAGCGAAATCCTGGACATACCAGTTGCAGGGACTGGGCGGCGCGCTTCCCGAACTCGCTGCATCGGCCAGCGATCTTCTCGTCATCGATTACGCGAAGACGGGCGGCAAGGGCACGTCGCCCCTCTCCGCCGACGAGGTTGCGGCCCTCAAGCGCAAACCGGACGGAAGCCGCCGCCTCGTCGTCGCCTATCTCTCGATCGGCGAGGCCGAGGAGTATCGCCCGTACTGGCAGGCATCGTGGAAGACCGATCCGCCCGCGTGGCTCGCCGAAAAGAACTGCCGCTGGCCGGATAATCATCTGGTTCGCTTCTGGCACGACGATTGGGAGAACCTCGTCTACCGCGCGCCGGGCTCCTATCTCGCCCGAATCCAGGCCGCCGGCTTCGATGGCGTCTACCTCGACCGCATCGACGTCTACGCCGAGGTTTCGCATCCCGACGGCGCCGGCAAGGCGGCGATGGTGTCGTTCGTGCGCCAACTGGCGGCCACCGCGCGCCGGAGCGTCCCGGGCTTTCTCGTCATCGCCCAGAACGCCGAGGAGCTGCTGGAGGACGCTTCCTACCGCGGCATCATCGACGGCATCGCCAAGGAGGATCTGCTCTACGGATTGACTGGCACGGGCGTCCGCAACGGCGCCGACGAGATCAAGTGGAGCAGCCGTCAGCTCAAGCGCTTGCACCGCGATGGAAAGGCGGTGCTCGTCGTCGAGTACCTGAAATCGCAAGCGGCCATCGATGCGGCGCGCCAGGAGCTTGCCGGCCTCGGCTTCGTGCCGGCGTTCCCTCCCCGCTCGCTCGACGGCAGCGACCCGCTCGCCCTCGTGGCTAAAACCTCAGGCGACGGAGATAGCAACGATAGCGACCAGGGCGGCGAGCGGGATCGAGGCGGCGACGCAGAGAAGGGCACGCCGGAATACGCGCGGAGCAACTGCGAGACGGCCGTCAAGAAAGACGCCCCCTGAAGGCCAACCGCATCGCCGAATGCAACACGGAGCAGCATCCGGTATTCGGCCGTTCAAATCGGATTACCAGCAGCCGGATATTGGTTAAGAGAACGTTAATTCCCGAGCCTATTCGGAAAAAAATAAGGGGCCCGAGGGCCCCTTGAATTGTTCTGCCGCACGCAATGAGTATTTTTCGCGTCAGGCGGCGACGTGCTTGTCGTCGTTGGGATCGCGCAGCACATAGCCACGCCCCCACACCGTCTCGATGTAGCCGTTGCGATCGCCCGTCGCATCCTTGAGCTTCTTGCGCAGCTTGCAGATGAAGACGTCGATGATCTTGAGCTCGGGCTCGTCCATGCCGCCATAGAGATGATTGAGGAACATCTCCTTGGTGAGCGTGGTGCCCTTGCGCAGCGAGAGCAGCTCGAGCATCTGATATTCCTTGCCCGTCAGATGCACGCGCTGACCGTTGACCTCGACCGTCTTGGCATCGAGATTGACGCGCAGTTCGCCCGTCTCGATAACTGACTGTGCGTGCCCTTTCGAGCGACGCACGATGGCGTGGATGCGCGCGACGAGCTCGTCCTTGTGGAACGGTTTCGTCAGATAGTCGTCGGCACCGAAGCCGAGACCGCGCACCTTGTCCTCGATGCCGGCGTGGCCGGAGAGGATCAATATCGGTGTCTGAACCTTTGCGACGCGCAACATCTTCAGCACGTCGTAGCCGCTCATGTCGGGCAGCCCGAGGTCCAGAAGGATGATGTCGTAGTCATAGAGCTTGCCGAGGTCTACGCCCTCCTCGCCAAGATCAGTTGTGTAGATGTTGAAGCCTTCGGACTGAAGCATCAGTTCGATGCTTTGCGCCGTGGCGCTGTCGTCCTCGATCAGTAGAACCCGCATGCCAGTTCCTCGTTAACCCGGTCGTGCCGCCGGGCCGCTGCCCCGTTTCGTGAAGAGAACTCAACTCGGCTCTCGCTAATGCATCGTTAGGAAAGTAACCCTCAGAGGTTAACAAACCCTAATTTTGTCTTGCGAACTGGCAGAGAATTCGACGCCCCGCTCCACCAACCGCAATTCACGCATTTCGTCCGGCGCAAACCCGTCCGCTCGCCGCCGGCAGGCCGGCAGCGCTCCGCCGCCCGCCGAAATGATCTCGGCGCGGCAAACGGTTAACCAAATGCGATGTGTTGTATTACCCTCGCGACTGCGCCGATCCCCGTAGAACGAGCGTGCTCCGGATGCCCATCCGAACCACTCGCTCGCGTGCCCCTACGTGAATTCGCCACGAATCCACGAGTAACAGAATTCGCCACGGCACCACAGATCAGTTCGCTCATTTCTGGGATGAGATTAAATACTTTGGAGCCAATCTCCGCCGCCGTTGCTTTACCGCAACTTAAAACGCCTGTGGGATATTATCGCTCGATCAGCGTTGCAGACGCAGCAACGCATTCTCGGCGACGCGTTCGACATTCGATCCGAACGTGGAACTTGACCCGAGATTTGGCACGGAATTTGATCTACGGTCATCGACGTTCGAATTTGTTTGGGGTATCGAACTATGAAGTCACCTGAGACGGCAATCCGCGCGCTCCGTTTCGAAGCCGACGAGAAAGCCCGCCGCGTCGAGGATCTCGAACAGATGATCCGCGAGTTCGAGCAGGTCGCGACCGATCTCGATCGACAGATTCAGGCGGAAGAAGATCGCACCGGCATTCGCGATAGCTCCCATTTCGCCTATTCGACGTTTGCCCGTTCGGCGGCGCAGCGCCGCGAGAACCTGCTCAATTCGGCTCGCGGCCTGAGAGAACGCCTCGAAGTGGCGGTTCGCGAGCGAGATGAAGCGGTGGAGCAGATGTCGCGGGTTTCCGTTACAGAGCAGCGCACCCACACGGGACGCCCCCGCAACCGCTCCGATCGCCAACACGGCTCGCAGCTTCGCTAAAGTGCTGTGGCCTTCGACGGAATAGCGCTGACGTTACGGTGAGGTCGCGGATCGTCACGGTTGCCGATCGCACGCGAAACCAGAAGCTCAAAGCGCGTTTAGCACTTTCGGCGGGTGCGCAGAGCGCTTCAATCCCAAACGATCGCGCCCTGACACGACTCCAATAATGAGACATTGCAGAGGCGCGGACCCTTTGATGGTTCGCGCCTCGTTTCGTTTTGACGCAGCGCCTTCCCAATCGGATCGGAGAAATAGTTTCGCGTCGATCTCGATCAGCCGTCGCGGAAAGCGTGAGAAAGGGCATCGGCGAGCGGCTTGACCAGATAACTGAGTATCGAGCGCGATCCGGTTTCGAAATAGACCTCCGCCGGCATTCCTGGCAGCAGCATATGTCCGGTGGAAAGGCGGGCGAGCTCGCTCGCAGCTATTTCAACGTCGGCGCTGAAATAGCTGCGTCCGGTCTTGTCGACCAGCTCGGCCGGAGAAACGCGAATTACGGAACCTTCGAGACGAGGCGTCGTTGCGCTGTCGAGTGCCGGAAAGCGAATGCTCGCCACCTGCCCGGCGCGGACCTTGTCGACATCCTGCGTCTTCATCTCGGCGGTGACGATCAGCCGCTCGTCCTCGGGGATGACCTGGAGGATCGGGCTCGCCGGAGAGATGACGCCGCCGACCGTTTGAAGACTGAGCGCGTGCACACGCCCACTGCGCGGGGCGCGGATCTCGATGCGCGCGAGGCGGTCGGCGAACGTGCGCTCGCTGGCGCGGGCCTCGGCGAGTTGCGCCTGCACCTTGCGTAGTTCGTCGACCACCTCGGTTGTGAACGTCTTCTCGAGCTGGGCGATACGCAGGTCGACTTCCATCACGGCGCCCTGTGCCTTGGCGAGATCCGAGGACAGCCGTCCGGTCTCACCCTCGAGCCGCGCCGCCTCGCGCTCGATGGGCAGCATCCGCTGACGGTTGACGAAGCCCTTCTCGTAGAGCGGCCGCAGCGCGGTGAGCTCGCGCACGACAAGATCGGCCTGCTTTTGCGACGAAGAGAGCTGCGCCTCGATGCCGCGCACTTCGCCCTCGAGCTGCCCGCGGCGCTCCACCAACAGCGACCGCTCGCCGAGGTGACCGGTGCGGCGGGCTGTGAACAATGCTGTCTGCGCCACTTGGATGCGGTTCGTTTCCTCGTCATCGTCGAGGTCCTGCGGGCGCGCGAACGCCTCTCGGCGGTCCCTCTCGGCTTCGAGGCGCGCCTCCTGAATCGAAAGGTCCCGGACGCGCGAGCGGGCGATGGCGAGATCGGCCGAGGCTTTGGTGCCGTCGAGACGCAACAACACTTCGCCGGCCCGAACCTGATCTCCGTTGCGCACGCGGATCTCGGCGATGATGCCTCCATCGAGATGCTGCACCGTCTGATAGCTGCTTTCGACCGTGACCTTTCCCGGCGCCATCACAGCGCCGGAGATCGAGGCGAGCAGCAACCACGCGGCGAGGCCGAGCACGAGCCCGGCAACGGTGCGCATGCCGCGCCGTATCCACGGGTCCGTGAGGTGCCAGTCTTCGGGCGGGGCCATGTCCGCCGTTGCGTTCGAGCGTGCCATCACCTGCCCCCGCGCCGCATCGGTTGCAGAGGCGCCGGGGCGCCTCCGGACAGCGAGATCGACGCGACCACCGCCGGCTGCGGAGGGCGCGGCGCCGGCGTTTCGGGCTTGCGCGCGGCGGGGCCCCCAGGGGCGCCGCCTTGCAGCACTTTGAACACATCATCGCCCGGGCCGAACGCGCGCTCCCCGCCTCGCTCGAGCACCAGCAACAGATCGGCCCTGGCGACGGCCTGCATGCGGTGAGATACAAGGACGACGGTTTGTCCGCGTTGGCGACAGCCATCGAGTGCCAGCGCGAGCGCTTCGTCTCCCGCCCGGTCGAGATTGGAATTGGGCTCGTCAAGAACGACGAGCGACGGCGCACCGAACAGTGCCCGCGCCAAACCGATGCGCTGGCGCTGGCCGGCGGAGAGATGATTGCCGAACGCACCGAGCTGCGTCTGATACCCTTGCTCGAGCCCGAGGATCATCTCGTGCGCGTGGGCCTCTGTCGCCGCCGCTACGATATCCGCGTCGCTTGCGGCCGGATTGAAGCGGGCGATGTTCTCCGCGACGGTGCCGGCGAACAGCTCGACGCTCTGTGGCAGATAGCCGATGTGGCGGCCCAGCTCCTCGGGCGACCACTGGTCGATGCGCGCGCCGTCGATCCGCACTTCACCCATGGCCGCCGGCCAGATGCCGACCAGTACCCGCGCCAGCGACGACTTTCCCGATGCGCTCGGCCCGACGACCGCGAGCATCTGGCCGGCGCGCACGGCGAAACCGACACCGCTCACGATCGGCTGACGCCCATCCGGCGACGCTATGCCAAGCGCCGATACCTGCAACTCGCCCTTGGGTGCCGGCAGCGCTGTGCGGGCCGGCGGCACCGGCTGCTGGCGCAGCAATTCGCCGAGCTTGCCATAGCTCTCGCGCGCCTTGAGTAGCTGGCGCCAATGCCCGATCGCCTGTTCGACGGGGGCCAGCGCGCGGCCGAGAATGATGGTCGAGGCGACGATGGCGCCAGCGCTGATGAGACCGTTGATGGCAAGAGCTGCGCCGACGGCGAGCATCAGCGACTGCAACAGCAACCGCAGCGACTTCGACAGCGCCGACATGCTGCCGAGCCGGTCGGCGGCGAGGATCTGCCAGGCCAGGCTCTCGCGATTGGCCTGCTGCCAGCGGGCGCGGTAGGCACCGAGCATACCCATCGCAAGGATCGATTCGGCGTTACGCTGGCCCGTCTCCGCAAGCTCGAGGCTGCGGAAGGCGGCGCGGCCGGATTCGAGTTGCGGGCCACGGCTGCGCACCTCGCTCAGCACGGCGATGGCGAGCAGCATGCCGGCACCGAGCGTGGCGGCGACGCCGAGCGTCCAATGCAGCATGAAGATCGCGCCGAGATAGATCGGCGTCCAAGGCGCGTCGAAGAGCGTCAGCGGACCCTGGCTGGCGAGGAACTGGCGTAGCGAGTCGAGTTCGCGCAGGGCCGGCGGAGACGTTCCCTGCGAACGCACCGAGCGGCGCAGCGATGCCTCGAAGACACGATCACCAATGCGTCCGTCGACCTCCGCGCCGATGCGCGAAACGATGCGCGAGCGAACCAATTCGAGGAAACCGATGATCGCGTAGGCCGCCGCCGTCATGATCGACAGCACGACGAGCGTCGGCACGCTGCCAGAGGTCAGCACGCGATCGTAGACCTGCAGCATGAACAGCGGGCCGGCGAGCATCAGCACGTTGATGACGAGCGAGAAGACGCCTGCGGCGAGGAACGCACGGCGGCTCGCCAGCAACGCCTGCGCCAGCTCGGCCTTGGCGAGGCTCGGCTGACGCCCGGCGGGCGATGCCGCGCCGTCCGCAAACGCCGGCTCGGGAAGTCTCGGCGCGCGTGACGAACCGGCAAGGCCGGCGAGCAACCGCCGCGCACCGGCCAACGGCGAGCGAAGAGAAGACTGGGTTGGATTGACAGGGCCGTCACACTCGGACGAGGGCGGCACGGGAACGTCCGGGCCGGGGAGGTTCGCCTCGTTCGAGCTCGGG
Organism: uncultured Hyphomicrobiaceae bacterium; assembly: GCA_937873575.1. Classification (GTDB taxonomy): domain Bacteria; phylum Pseudomonadota; class Alphaproteobacteria; order Rhizobiales; family Hyphomicrobiaceae; genus JAEUMD01. The sequence goes on along the minus strand of CALMPK010000426.1, from coordinate 13,938 downwards.
GCGGCGGCGATCGGCGACGCTACGTCTGCCAGAGGGACCGCGACAGAGGGCGGCGTCAGGTCGAACTCGGGGGGCGATGGCGGCGCCATAGAGCGCTTTTCGAGGATACGGCCGCGCAGCCGCCTCTGTGGCGAACCGTGTTGCGGAGCCTCCTCGACATCGCCATTCGTCCGGGCGGACACGGCAGCCGGGGCAAGCAGGTCGTCCAGACCGTCCAGTTCATCAGCCTGCAACGCGGACAGCCGCTCGCGCGCCGCGATCATGCGATCGCGATCGTCGTCTGGCCTCGGCAACGGGTGGCGGGCACGCTTCACGGCATTTCCAGGCTCTGCATGGCCGGGAACGCCCGGCAGGCGCAAACCGGCCTCGAGCCGCCGGTCGCCTCGGAACATTGCGGCCAACAGCGTGAGAAATTCATTAAGCCGCAGACGATTACCGGACGCCGGATAACACGGCGGACGAAGCATCTTGTTTAGCGGAGTGTTAGCTTCGTCGTGTATTGTCAGAGCGAGGAAATGCTTGCCCGAGTTCAGGAGTTACTTGTCATGCGTCTCAAATCACTGCTCGTCGCTCTGGCGGCACTGGCGGCCATTCTGGTCACGCTGCCGCATACGGCGGAAGCCGGCGGCTTCCATCGCGACCACCCGCCGCGCGGGTGGGGCGAGGCACGCGACGTCGTCCATCACATCTATTATCCGCGCTATCGCCACCGCTACTACGTGCACGCCGCGACCGATCCCTATGCCTATCGCTACGAGCCGCGCGGCTACTACCCGTATTACAACTCGGGCTACTGGGTTCCGGCCAAGTGCTACCGCACGTGCCGCCCGCGCCTGAAGCTGCCGCCCTATTACAAGGCATGGGGCGCCACCAAGCGCCGCTATCATCACCGCGCTTGGCATGCCCGTCACCACGGCCGCATCCGCCGCGGGCACTGGTGATCGTCTCTCGATCCTGCTGAATTACGGGCCGGGCGGCGCTGCCGTTCCGGCCCGAATTGCGTTCCGTCATTGGACCAGGCGAGTGATTGTGCACTCCGTCACCGTTGCGGGACCGACGCGATGGCACCATGTCGAAACGTTCCATGGGCGGCATGGGCGGCCGCTGCCCGAACATGCACGAGCCGATCGCGGCCAATGAAAGTCGAGGCGCAGGGCCGATGAAGTCCGAAAAGCGATTTCCGCGCCTGATCCCCGGCGACGAGAGCGGGCCATCGCGGTTGCTCGAGTTCCTGGCGCTTCACACCGGCATGGGGGCCGGTATCGGCATCTCGTGCGCAGCGCTGGCCGTGCTCACGGATTTCGCCGGCATCGGCACGCTGATGAAAGAAACCAGCGATCCGATCATTCCGATGGTGCTGTTTTTCGCTTCGTTCGCGCTGACGTTCGCGAGCCTCAAGGTCGGGATCGCAGTGATGTCGCTGCCGCTCGATCCGCCGGACCGGGACGAGCGGCAAGACGGAGCAAGCGACGACACGCCACGCGAGCCGCCCGAACCGCCGTCGTTTCACGCGAGCGAGAAGAAGCCGGAACCGACCAATGAGCCCGAGGAACCGAACCGTCTGCTCGGCCGGCGCGAGTGACGGTGCGCACGCTCTGGCTCGGCCGCACTCCCCAACCAGAATGCGTTCGACCTCAAGGGAAGCAGGGCGACCAGCTTTTCAAGCGATCGCGCCCCGACCTTCGATCTTCAAGTTCACGCCCCGGACCGCCGCCGCATTGCCGCCAGATGCAGCGCGATCGCCGCGGCATTCGATACGTTGAGGCTGGCAAGCGTTCCGGCGGTGCCGATGCGGCAGACGAGATCGCACGTCTCGCGGGTCAATTGCCGGAGCCCCTTGCCCTCGGCCCCCAGCACGAATGCGACGGCACCGGACAGCGGCGCATCGTCGAGCAGCGTCTCGCCCTCGCCATCGAGACCGATCAGCGTGACGCCGCCCTCCTTCATGTCCGCCATTGCGCGCGCCAGGTTCTGTTCCAGCGCCACCGGCACGAGCTCCAGCGCACCTGACGCCGACTTGGCCAGGGTGCCGTTGAGCGGCGGGCTGTGCCGTCGCGTGGTGACGAGACCAGATGCGCCAAAGACCGCGGCGGAGCGCAGCACCGCGCCGACGTTGTGCGGGTCCGTCACCTGATCGAGCACCACCAGAGGCCCGCCCTGCGCCGCCTTCCCCACCAACTCCTCGAGCGACGGCTCCGGCAGCGGTTCGACGACGGCGAGGATACCCTGATGGACCGTATCGGCGCCGAGCCTGTTGTCGAGGTCGCGCGGCCGCACCGGTTCAACGCTCAGATGGCGCGCAGCGATTTCCGCCTCGAGGCGGCGAGCCGCGTTCTCGGTCGCCAGCAGGCTGATGAAACGCCGCTCCGGATTGGCGAGCGCCGCGGCGACGGCGTGGATGCCGAACAGCTCGACGCGGCCCTCGTCCTCGGCCGCTCTCGTCTGGCCGCCCCCGCGGAAAGCGCCACCAGGACGCCGCGCGGCGTCGCGAGGGCCCTGGCGTTTCGGCTTGAACGAGCGGTGTTTCGGTGTATCGGCGGGCGACATGACGGGCCTTTTCGGCAGCGGCGGGACAATGCCGGCGGAAGCGCCGGACGGTTCGACAGGCTTTAGAGCCTTATCCGGCCGACCGCTATCGCCGGAGGCGACGAGCGGTCGGATAAAAGATGCCCCACCCCTGCTAACCGAGCCAATCCGGCAGATCAGTACCCCCGTTGGGGCCGGTAAAACGGGAGAACATAGAAGTGAGAACATAACAGCATCCCGGAAAGGGACGCCGCGCCCACACCTACCATCCCCGACGCGATTGCAGTGGAGTTCGGACAACGCGGTATAGAGGTTTCGCGCCGGGTGGGGTATGCGCTCTGTTTGCGGTGCACAAACAGCCGGGCGAGGCCCGCCACCGCATTCTGCATATATGACGGGCCGTCTACGACGGCCGCCATGACCAGACCGGAGGCTCGGCGGACGCGGAAATGATCGTCAGGCTACCCAGCATCGCCTGTGTTCTCCTGCACGGAACGGCGCACGCGCCGGTTCTCGATCTCGCGCGCCGCCTGTTCGCCGCCGACGAAATCCGCGACATGCACGACTTCTCGCACGAAGCCCTCATTGCCGAAGTTGCCGGCCGCGCCGTCGCCGGCCAGATGACCGCGATCGTCGAGGGCGGCTCGCCAGCGGGGGCGCACAGGCTGCGGGTGGCGCTGGCCTCGGCGGCACGCGAAAACTACGTGCGCCGTTTCGGCTTGGTGCTGGCGGATGCGTTGCGCAGCGAGCCGAAGATCGAATCCCGGCTGAAGATCGACGGCTACCGCGAAGTCCAAGTGCTCGACGAACAATGCGCAAAGGATGCGACGCTCGTACGCGAGCCGATGCCGACCGACCACCGCGACATCACCGGCGCGTTCGACATCATCGGCGACGTGCACGGCTGCGCGGATGAGCTGATCGCGCTGATGCAGCGCCTCGGCTATCGCATCGATTGGCCCGAGGCGAACGCAGGCGCCAGCGCAGGAGGCCTGCCGCACGTCACGCCACCAGCGGGCCGCCGCATCATATTCGTCGGCGATCTCGTCGATCGAGGCCCGCGCTCGGCGGACGTGCTGCGCATCGTCCTCGCGATGTTCCGCGCCGGTTCCACGCTGCTCGTGCCGGGCAACCACGACATGAAGTTCCACCGCTGGCTCGAGGGGCACAAGGTTGCAATCACGCACGGCCTCGACGCGACCATACGATCGCTCGAGGGCGCGCCGACCGAACTGCTGGATGGCGTGCGCGCCATGCTCGGTGGGTTGTGGAGCCATCTCTGGCTCGATGGCGGCCGGCTCGCCGTCGCCCACGCCGGGATCATCGAGCCGATGCTCGGGCGGGCGACCCCGCGCGTGCGCCACTTCTGCCTTTACGGCGATACATCGGGCGAGAAGGACACCAACGGTCTGTCGATCCGCTACAACTGGGCGGCGACCTACGCGGGCGAGACCGCGGTCGTCTACGGTCACACCCCTGTCGCGGACGCGGAATGGCAGAACAATACGCTCTGCATCGATACCGGCTGCTGTTTCGGGCACAAGCTGACGGCGCTGCGCTGGCCTGAGCGCGAGGTCGTGAGCGAGCCGGCCCGGGCAACCTATGCCCATCTGATCCGTGCCCTCGGCCACCCGCCCGCGCGTAGCGCCGTCTGAACGCGCGATCGGGTCGCCTCCACACCCGCCAAAGTCGGCCGACAGTTAGGTCGCGCCCTGGCGTGGCCTTTGCACCAGCACAGACATAAGCACGCATCGGGACGGGCCACTGTCACATGCCTCGTCTGTGGTCAGGCCCGCGATGTGGATGCAGCGAGGGCGGAGGCGCGTGGTTCGGGCGCCGCTGCCCGGCTCTGCCGGTGGCTCCATTGCCGCGCCAGGTGTGCTCCGAACTGAGACACGACCAGCGGCGGCCGCCACCGACGCGGCCCCGACGGTGAGCGAGATAAGGCCTCGAGCATCGTCCGATCAGACGGAACCGCGAGCGGGTAGCTCTCCAGACTGGTGACGCCATGTCAGACCGAGAAACGCCGTTGCCCATCTTCCGCGACTGGAGCCCTGCACATACGGCCGGGTGGGCCAACTCCGCGCTGCGGATCGAGCACCGCCTGCATGAAGACCCGCTGTTCAGCATCGACGCACTCGCCGACCTGATCGACCGCTACCCGCGCGAGCACTACGCGCTGGTGCACATGGGCGCGCAGAAGGAGCGGCGGCTCTGGCGCGAGGGCGAAATCAACGGTGTGCCCGGACGCGCGGTGGTCGAGGCCATCGCGCAGGGCCGCATGTGGCTCAACCTGCGCAACGTCAGCTTCGTGGACCGGCGCTACCGCGAGGTTCTCGACCGCATCTTCGAAGAGGTCCGCCACAACGTACCCGGCTACGACACCTACTCCCGCACCTGCGGCATACTCATCTCCTCGCCCAACGCGCAGGTCTACTATCACATGGATCTGCCCGGCCAATCGCTCTGGCAGATGCACGGCAGGAAGCGCGTCCACCTCTATCCCGGCCAGGCTCCGTTTCTCGCCGCCGAGCAGCTCGAGCGCATCGCCCTCTACGAGGTCGAGGTCGATATCCCTTACGAGCCCTGGTACGACGAGCACGCGACGGTGTTCGAGATCGGTGGCGGCGAAATGCTGCACTGGCCCCTCAACGCGCCGCATCGCGTCGAGAACCTCGACTGCCTCAACGTCTCGATGACGACGGAATACTGGACCGACCACATTCGCCGCCGGCAGATGCTCAACATGGCCAACGGTATCCTGCGCCACACGCTCGGCATCGTGCCGCGATCCGTCGCGACGTCCGGTCCTGGCTTCTGGGCCAAGGCCGCGCTGCAGGCGGGCGTGCGCCGCTCGGGCTTGCTGCGTAAGGCGCGCAAAGCACGCCGGCCGGTCGCGTTCCACCTCGACCCGGCACGGCCGGGTCACGTCATCGACCTCGATCCAAGCGTGGGCCGGCCGTGACGGCGCATCCCCGCTATGAGATCGCGCTCGAGACCGACGGCGCTGCCGTATGCGCCAAGATCGATGCCCTGGCGCGCGACGGCGCCGTTGGGCTGGCGTTCCAGACGAGCGACTGGCTGAGCACTCTCTTCAAGACCGTCGCCCCCGCGGCCTCGGCCACGCCACTCCTTGCGATCGCCCGGGAGCGGGCCAGCGGGCGGCTGGCGCTTGCGGTGCCATGGCTCGTGCGGCGCAAGGGGCGCATCAGCGTCGCGGAACTCGCCGATCTCGATCTCTCCGATTATTGCGCCCCCCTGCTCGGCGACGCGGCGCCACGCACGACCGACGACGCACGGCAGCTCGCGCACTCTGTCATCGCATCGCTCGACGGCGTCGACATGCTCCGCTTGCGCAAGATGCCGGCCACAGTCGAGGGCCTGGCAAACCCGTTCGCCTGGCTCGACGGCGCGGCGCGGAGCAAGTTCAACGGCAACCGTCTCGTCGTGGAAACGAGCGTCGAAGCGTTTCTGGCGGCGCGCGGAAAGAAATACCGCAAGGAAGCCGAACGCTCCCGACGCCGGCTCGAGGAGATGGGACCCGTCGCCATCGCCCGCGCGCGGTCCAGCGACGAGATCGCGAATGCCTACGCCGCCATCGAGCGCTGGCAGGAGCGCCGTCATCGCGACGCGGGCCACGACTACTGGCTCGACCGGCGCGAGGTTTCGGCCTTCTACCGCGATCTGGTGTTGAAAGAGTGCGAGCCAGCCCTCGCCTCGATCTACACCATGACGGTCGGCGGGATGCTCGTCGCCGCGCTGCTCGGCGTCACGCATCGCGGCACCTTCACCCTTCTGCGCATCGCCGACGCAGGCGAGGAATGGAGCCATTGCTCTCCGGGCCGCATGATCGTGCTCGGCGCGATGGGCGAGCTGATCCGCCAGGGTGCGCGCGTCTTCGACATGGGGATCGGCGATTATCCGTTCAAACGCTGGATCGGGTGCGAGCCCCATCCCCTTCACGACCTCGACTTCGCCCGGACCTGGAAGGCCCGTCCGCACGTTGCCCTGGCACGGGCCGAACGGGCGATCCGCGCCAACCCGCGCGCCCTCGCCCTCGCCCGCCGTCTGACGGGCCGGGGCAGCCCTGACCAGCACACCCCCGGGCGCGGAACCGCCGGACCAGGCGACAGGGCGCCGCAGGCGGAGGCCGACGAGTGAGGGTCCGCTAGGCCCCTGGACTCCCCGGTCCGTGCGGCTTTCCCGGCAGGATACGATCCGCTATAAGGCGGCCAAACCGGCGCTCCCATCACCCGAGCGCGCAACGAGGCGCCCCAATCGAATCATGGCTAAACCGAAGAAAGACACGGGCTCCGGCCTCGCCCCGGCCGCCCGGCTGCCGAAGGGCTTTCGCGACATCGAGGCGGCGGAGCTGCGCGCGGTCGGCGCGATGCTGGAGAAAATTCGCGAGGTCTACGAGCGCTACGGGTTCGAGCCGCTCGAAACGCCATCGATCGAATATACCGATGCGCTCGGCAAGTTCCTGCCCGATCAGGACCGGCCCAACGAGGGCGTGTTCTCGTTCCAGGACGAGGACGAGCAGTGGCTCTCGCTGCGCTACGACCTGACGGCGCCGCTGGCGCGCTATGTGGCCCAGAACTTCCAGAGCCTGCCGAAACCCTTCCGGCGCTATGCGACGGGGCTCGTCTATCGCAACGAGAAACCGGGACCAGGACGCTTCCGCCAGTTCACGCAGTTCGACGCCGATACGGTCGGCACCGAGAGCGTCGCCGCCGATGCCGAGATCTGCATGCTCGCGGCGGACACGCTCGAAGCGCTCGGCATCGCGCGCGGCGACTACGTCGTGAAGGTCAACAACCGCAAGATCCTCGACGGCGTTCTGGAATCGATCGGCCTTGCGGGACCCGAGCATGCCGCTCGCCGCCTGATCGTGCTCCGCGCCATCGACAAGTTCGACAAGTTCGGTACCGATGGCGTCGCGCTACTGCTTGGCGCAGGCCGCAAGGACGAGAGCGGTGACTTCACGGCGGGTGCGGGACTGGCCGGCGCGCAAATCGACAAGGTTCTGTCTCTTCTCACCGCCGGCACGGGGGCGAGCGGCACGGAAACGGTTGCGCGTCTGCGCACCTTGTTCGCCGACACCGAATCCGGACGCCAGGGGCTGGACGAGCTCGACGAGATCGCGCGCCTCGTGCAGTCGGCGGGTTATGGCAACGACCGCGTTCGCATCGACAGCGCCGTCGTGCGCGGCCTCGAGTATTACACCGGCCCGGTGTTCGAAGCCGAGCTGACGTTCGAGGTGAAGGACGACGACGGCAATACCGTCCGCTTCGGCTCGGTCGGTGGCGGCGGGCGCTATGACGGGCTCGTCGAGCGCTTCCTCGGCCAGAAGGTGCCGGCGACCGGTTTCTCCATCGGCGTGTCGCGGCTCGCCGCCGCACTCTCCGTGCTGAAGGCAGCGGAAGCCAAGCCGCAGGCGCAGGGCCCCGTCATCGTGCTCGTCATGGATCGCGCCGAGTTGCCGCGCTATCAGCGCATGACGCAAGAGCTGCGTGGTGCCGGGATTCGCGCGGAGATGTACCTCGGCACCTCGGGCATGAAGGCGCAGATGAAGTACGCCGACAAGCGCGGCGCCCCGTGCGTCGTCATCCAAGGGTCCGACGAGCGCGAACGCGGAGAGGTCCAGATCAAGGATCTCATCGAGGGCGCAAAAGCAGCAGCAGCCATCTCCGACAACAAGGAATGGAAGGCCGCCCGCCCGGCGCAGGTGACCGCGCGTGAAGCCGATCTCGTGACCGCGGTCGGCGAGATCGTCGCGCGCCACCGCACGGCCGAGGCATGATGCCCGCCGCCGCGCCTTTAACGGGCGCGGGGGCAGCGAACACGAGAAGAGACGCGAGAGCATGGTCGCAGAGACGGCGAAGAAATTCGAGGCGCTGGAGGCGCAGGCCCAGCGCGTAATGGCCGTCTTCATAAAGGCTGGCCATGAAGCGGTGGCCCCGGCCATCATCCAGCCGGCCGGCATCTTCCTCGACGTGATCGGCGAGACACTGCGCGCGCGCACCTACGTCTTCACCGATCCCGACGGCGACGAGCTGTGTCTGCGGCCCGACCTCACGGTGCCGACCTGCCGCCTCCACATGGAGCGCCACTCCGATCCGGGCACGAAGGGCAAGTACTGCTACAACGGCGCCGCCTTCCGCTTCCAGCCTGCCGGCTCGCCGAGCGCACATCCGCGCGAGTTCCGACAGGCCGGCATCGAGTCGTTCGGCGGCACCGATCGCGAGAAGTCCGAGGCGCAAGCCGTGGTCACGCTGGTCGACGCGATGAAGGCCGCTGGCCTCACATCGTGGAAGCTCAAGATCGGCGACCTCGGCCTGTTCCGCGCCATCCTCGAGGCGGCCGACATGCCGGCGCGCTGGCGCCGCCGCCTGATGCACCAGTTCTGGCGACCGCAAGCGTTCCGCACCGAGTTGCAGCGCCTCACCACGCTTGCCGTGGATGTGCGTCGCGACGTGCCGAAATCGCTACTGCTCGAGCTCGATCCCGACCGCCCCCTCGACGCCGAGAAAGCCGTTGCTCGCCATCTCGACGAGCGCAAAATCGAGATGATCGGCACGCGAAGCCTCAGCGAGATCACCGAAAGTCTGTTGTCGATCGTCGAGGACGCGCGCACGCAGCCCTTGAGCGCGGAGACCGCCAATCTGCTGCAATGCTACGTCGGCGTCGTTGCGCCGGCGCGGGCGGCGGGTGCGCGCATTCGCGACATCCTGCGCGACCAGAAGATCGACATCTCCGCCGCGCTCGAATCTTATCACCGCCGTCTGCAACTTCTCGCCGATGGCGGCATCGATATCGGCAAGGCCGATTTCGAAGCCGAGTTCGGCCGCACGCTCGAATACTACACGGGCTTCGTGTTCGAGATCGTCGCCCCCGGCCTTGGGCCGCAGAGCCCCGTGGCCGGTGGCGGGCGCTACGATACGCTGATGCGCCAATGCGGCGCCGCGTTGGACGTGCCCGCCGTCGGTGGCGCAATCCATACGGAACGGCTGCTGGCCGCGATCTCGGGAGACGTGTGATGGCCATTCAGCAAGTCTCCGACCGCCTCGTCCTGGCGGTGCCGTCGAAAGGCCGGCTGATGGAGCAGACGGCCGAGATTTTCGCCAAAGCCGGGCTCGAGCTGCGCAAGGTCGGCAATGCGCGCGGCTATCGCGGTGAAATCGTCGGCATGCCAAATGTCGAGGTCGCGTTCGTCTCCGCCTCCGAGATCGCGCACTATCTGAAATCCGGCCGCGCGCACCTCGGCGTCACCGGCGAGGATCTGATCCGCGAGCAGATGAGCGACTGGGAGACGCGCGTCGAATTTCTGAGGCCGCTCGGCTTCGGCAACGCCCACGTCGTCGTCGCCGTACCGCAGGGCTGGATCGACGTCCGCGTCATCGCCGATCTCGACGAGATCTCGGTGGCGTTCCGCGAGCAGCACGGCCGCTGGTTCCGCATCGCCACCAAGTACATGAACCTGACGCGCCGCTTCCTCTCCGCGCGCGGGCTCACCGACTTCCGCATCATCGAGAGCCTCGGCGCCACCGAAGGAACGCCCGCCGCCGGCACCGCAGATTTCATCGTCGACATCACCACGACCGGCGAGACGCTGCGCGCCAACGGGCTCAAGGTGCTCGAGGACGGCACCATCCTGCGATCGCAGGCCAACCTGATCGCATCGCGGGTCGCCCCGTGGGCGCCGCGCGTGCGCGAGGCCGAGAACGAGATACTCGCCCGGCTCGAGGCATAGCGGGCGAACACGCCGCTGCCGGCGGTACACCACGCGCGTCCGGCCCGACACCAGCCGGGGACAGCCCCATGGCCTTCAAGATTCCGGCGGCGGGAGAGCCCGTACCCCGCGGCTACGCCGAGCTGCTCGACCAGTTGGACCGCACGGTGCATCAGCTCGACGCCCGGTTCCGCATTCCCTTGCTCGGTGTTCGCTTCGGCTGGGACCCGATCATCGGCATGATACCGATCGCTGGTGACATCGCTGCGCTGATCCTGGCGCTTCGCATTGTCGAGAGAGCGCGGGAGCTTGGTGCGGACAAGGCGCTGGTGCATCGGATGCTGGTCAACGTCGCCGTCGATGCGGCGATCGGACTGATCCCAATAGCCGGTACGCTGCTCGACATCGCGCTGCGGGCGAACCTCCGCAACCTGCAACTGCTGACCGACGAAATTCGCCGACAGCGCTCGCCATCGGCGCATTGAGCCCGCGATCAGCCGCGCACGAGAATGGCGATGCCGACGGCCATCAACGCGCCCCATATGAGACGCTGGAGAAACTTCGGCTCCCTCAGGATGATCGCGGCGAGCACGATGGACACCGGGATCGAGGCCTGCCTGACCGCGCTCACCACGGCCGCGTCTGCGCCGGCACGGAACGCGAGCAGGATGAATTGATACGAAGCGTAAGACGTCAACGCCGCGATCACGATGCGCCATGGCGCAGAGGTCCAGCCGGAGACGAGCCGCTGCGGAACGGATCCGTCCTCGATCAGCAGCGAGGCGAGCGCGAGCTCCAGCGAGACGAGGATGTAAACCCAGAACAGGAACGCGCCGACGCCTACGTGCTGCATGGCATGCGCATCGGCGAGCGAATAGAGCGCGGAACCGAGCATCGCCGCGCCCGCGAGCGCAGTGGCGCGCGGGTCGTCGGAAAGCTGCCCCGGCGAGCGCTGCAACAGCAGGGCGCTGGCGACGATGAGGATGATCGCCAGGACCGCCGTACCCGAGTAGGTGCGGCCGAGGAACAGCCAGCCGATGCCGACGATGGCGAGTGGCGAGGACCTGATGATCGGGTAATAGACGGAGAGTTGCCCGCGCCGCAGCGCCAGCAGCGTTCCGACGTAATAGGTTCCAAGACCGATGGCGGACAGAACCGCCGCCAGGCGCGCCTCAGGCGGCAGAGTAAAGCCGCCGCCGCCGACGGCGACCTGCAGGGCCGCGATGCCCACCCACACGACGGCGACGCCGAAATAGGCGGAGGGCGGGTTGGCGGCCCCTTTCAGCACCAGATCGCGAAGCGGATGGATCGCTGCCGAGCCGAGGACGAGCAGTAGAATTTCCGGATTGATGGCCGTGCTCCGATGCCGAGTGACGCGCGCGACGAAGCGCGTCGCTCGCGGCCATCATAGGACAACGCCCCCAGGGGCACGGCAAACTTCCGTCGTGAACATGCGGATCGAAGTCGCCAGCGACTATTGGAGCGATCCTGCTCGACGGCCCGTCACCGATGCGATGACGAACGGCCGGACGGCGCCTCGGGCAGACGCGACGGCTGAGCCGGAGCGGTAGCCTGAGCCGGCAATTCACCGCGCATTCTTGCGCGAGCCTGCGCGCTGCGTTGCAGACACCAGCGCAGCACGGTTTTATCGTCGAATGGGAGAACCTCGCCCATCTGTTCCGCGAAAGCGGTCCAGGCCGGCAGGTTCGCCCGGCTGACGGCGATGAGCACGGGCGCGTTGTTCGCGAGCGCGAATTCGATCGCGCCACGAAATCCGTGCCCCTCGGCCTCGCGCTTGCCGAAGCGGTTGAGGATCAGCAGGTCGGGGCGAGCTTCGAGCGACGAGATCACGGCGCCGACGGCATCCTCCAGCGCGAAGCTGTCGAGCCGGCAGCCGCGCGCCTCCGGCCCGCGACGTTCGGAAATGTCGATCAAGCGACCGCTGGCGAGATCCTCGAGCGTCATGTCGCAACGACAGCGGTCGCCGCCATCCGTGTTGTGCTGGATGGCGCCAGCAAGCCGAATGCCGCTGCCGCGCAACTCCCTTGCGAGACCTGCCAGAAACTCGTCGACCCGCGCACCCTCGCCTTCTTCGTAGACCAAGGCTCCAAGCTGCATGATGGTCCCTTGCTCGTCTCGAACGCGCGCGGTCGGCGCAACGCCCCTGGCCTACAACGACACGCCCGCGTGCGATGCTGCTTCACCGACATCAGCCGCGTTGGCGCATGAGGAGAGCTTAACGCAGATCGCACGGACCCTGGACGGGAAAGTATGCAGCAGGCCGCGGCGGAACAGTGCGATCCGCGAAGTTGGCACGAGCGAAAGACATGCGTCCGTGCGCCACGAGGTGGCGTCGCTGGTGAGATGGAGATCCGTTGATCTATTGGAAGGCGGTAAATTGAGAAGGCGGGGAACAATCTGCGGAAACGCTGCCGCCCGTAATTCTCGAAATCGATGGTAGCGGGACCCGGACTTGAACCGGGGACCTACGGATTATGATTCCGCCGCTCTAACCAGCTGAGCTATCCCGCCACATGGCCGTGTCTATAAGGAGCCTCGCGCCGAACTGTCAAGGCTTGGCGTTCGGCCGCCCCCGCCATCGCGCGTCGTGCCTCGCAAGTGCTTGATCGGAGCGCGATAGCAGGCCCCGCCAGCTCCGCGCTCCGCCGTTCGAGAAACCGGCAAACGGCACAGCGGACCTCCGCCGCGCCGCCTATGCCCCGTTCTGCGGTTACTCCGCAGCGATCGGCTGCTCGGCGACGGCGACGCACTTGGCAAAGCGCATCATCGTAAAGAGCCCGAGCGGGCGCAGCGCCTGGCGCTCCACCAGCGTCAAGTCCTGGCACCCCATGACGCGGCTGACGTCGAACACGGAGCGCCAGCCGATCTTGTCGGCGAACGGCGCCATGCGGCGCTCCATCCAGCCGCGGATGCCTTCTTCCTGGCTGAAATGGTTGACGAGCAGCACCTGCCCGCCCGGCTTCGTGACGCGGGTCAGTTCACGCATGACGCGCTCGGGATCGGGAACCACCGTCATCACGTACATCGCCACGACGACGTCGAACGCGCCATCCGGGAACGACAGGTTGCCGGCGTCCATCTCATGCAGGCCGGTGACGTTGCTCAAGCCATCCTCGGCGACGCGCTCACGCGCCTTCTCGAGCATGTCCGGCGACAGATCGATGCCGACGATTTCGAGGCTCGGCTTGTAGGCCGGCAGCGACAGGCCCGTGCCGACGCCAACCTCGAGCACACGGCCCGACAGCTTGTTGATCTGCTGCACGACGTGGCGGCGCCCCTGCGCGGCGACGAAGCCGAAGGTGTGGTCGTACACTGGAGCCCAGCGGCGATACGCATCCTTCACGTCGCTCTCATCGATCCGGCCGATGCCGACGATCCGTCCGCCGTCCCGCTGCAGGACGGGCGAACGACTGTTGGCCGGCGCTGGCTCCATGCTCCTCATGCTCACTGCCTCTTCCTTCTTCGAAATCGTGTTGTTCAACCCGCGACGTTGCGGACGATGAATTTGTCGACCTGGTCGGCTGGCCGGGCCGGTGACTCGACTGCGCCGCCAGAGAGCGGCTGCTTGCGTTCGGCCGCGGCAATCGTGCCGCCGCCGAGAATGCGCGCGTCGCTGCCGGGGCCGCTGTAGAACACGCACGCCTGACCGGCGGCGACAC
>CALMPK010000425.1 GCA_937873575.1 uncultured Hyphomicrobiaceae bacterium | reverse complement strand
TGCCGTTGATGGTCCAGCGATACCCCGGCTCCTCGCCCAGCATCACCATGAACGCCTTGTCCGGCTGCCGTTGCGATAGCGGACCGGTGGCCCTGACCAGCGCCTCGACACCCAGATCGACCATGCCCTGCGGCTTGTCCGCGGTCGCGGCAAGCTTGCTGATCGTTGCGCCCGGCGTCGACAAGACGATGCCGGTCACGAACTGCGCCGCCTCGACCTGCGCCAGGACCGGGAAAGCACCACCCTCGCGCGGAATCTCGACGATCAGGTCGATGCGTTGGCCCTGTGCCAATGGGAAGGCCGGTGCCTCCACCGGTTGGCAAGGCGTGCCGTCCACGGCAATGCAGCGTGCCGTCAGTCCTGGCGTCGAAATGAAGAATGCCGTCGCGGTACCGCCGTTGATGATTCGCAGCCGAACGCGGCCACCCTTTTCGACAGTCACCGTCTCGGGGTCATCCAAGGTGCGATCGTTCGCCAGGAACGCGTCGTAGCGCACGTCATTGGCGTGCGTCATGCCCATCATTGGCCCGCTGCCCTGTCCGGGCATGGCGTGCATCATGCCCGGACCATGCTGCATCTGGGGCATGCTTTGCGGCGGCGGCTTCGCCTTGCTCGATGGCGCACCACCATGCCCTGCGTGGGCATCGCTGCCGCCCAGCTCGGCCAGGATCTCCTGAGGAGATCGGAAGGCGAAGTCGTGCAACATGATGACCACGTCGTGCACGTCACCGGCATCCTTCTCGCGGGCCACCATGGGGGCGGCCAGCATCTGCTGCTCGGAAAGCGTATGCGAATGCATCCAGTGGGTGCCGGCCGTCAGCTCGAAATCGTGCACATCCGCCTGACCCGGGGAAACGGCGCCGCCGCCCGGCCGCGCCCGATCCTGTTCGAAGGGCGCCTTGATCTGCCCGTGCCAATGCATCTGCAGGGGCTCATCGGTAGCATTGAGCAGGGCTCCCGTCAGCCGGCCTCCCTCGTTCGCGAAAATGCCCTTCTTTCCGTTCCCTGCAGCTACGCTGAAGACTCTCGCGGCGCGCTTGTTGACCTCGATCGTGCGCGAGTAGACCTTCAATGCAGGCGCGGCGGCGAACGCCGGCAACATCGGCATGCCCGTCGTGACGACGCCACCGAAGGCGATACCCGATCGTATAAAGGCCCGGCGGCTCATTGCTCGGTTCATCGTTGTGGTGCTCATGATCATCTCCTTGGCAGGACGGCTTAGTACTTGGCCTGGGCCGTGGTTCCATCAGGCGCGGTGATCTGGATCGCGCCCTTTGCACCGGGATTGACAGGTGCCGGCGCGGTACCTGTGAGCTTCGAGCCGTCGGCTGGCACGAGCTCGAAACGCTGCGACTTCCCGTCGATGACCAGGATGGCGTTGGCCTTGAAGCCGGCAGTGGGGATCGGCTTGTCATCGGCATCGCTCAAGAACACGGCGACAGCCGACGTGCCATCGACGACAAGCTCGGCGTGATACTTGCCGGCATCGACTCTCAGGCCGCCGTTCTTCCCCTTGGCCGCCTCGTGGGCGAACGCTGCAGGTGCCGCCACGAGCGCAGCGGCGAGCGACAGCAATGCAAGATGAGTCCGGTTCATGATCGATCTCCTGGGTTGCTTGACGTCAGTAGGCTTCCATCGGGCGCACGCTGGCGCCGGGATGAACTTTGTCCGCCGCGGCGGCGTGAGCTTGCGCGACGAGGCGCTCCAAGGGCTTCTGGCCGTAGCGGAGGAACAGGAGCGGGGTCAGCGCGGTGTCGAGAGCCGTCGCACTGATCAGGCCGCCGAAGATGGTGATCGCGACCGGGCTCAGGACTTCCTTGCCGGGGGCGTCGGCTCCGATCATCAGCGGCACGAGCGCGATGCCGGCAGAAAGCGCCGTCATGAGGACCGGTGTCAGGCGATCGAGGCTGCCGCGCACCACGAGTTCGGGCCCGAACGGGAGGCGCTCGTGTATGGCGAGATTGATGTAGTGGCTGATCTTCAGGATGCCGTTGCGCGTGGCGATGCCGGTCAACGTGATGAAGCCGATCATGCTCGCGACGGAGAGCGGCTGACCGGCCCACCAAAGCGCGATCACCGAGCCGATCAGCGCCAGCGGCACGCTGCCCATGATGATGAGCGCGAACAGGACCGAGCGATAGCGGCTGTAGAGGATCGCGAAGATCATCGCCAGTGAAATCACCGACAGGCCGGCGATGGTGCGCATCGATTCCTCCTGGGCCTGGAAGGTGCCTTCCAGGCTCGTGAAGAATCCGGTGGGAAGCTTTGCGCTAGCAAGCTCGCGGCGAATGTCGGCGATGATCGCGGCCATGTCGCGCGCGCCGTCAGAGTTGGCGAGGACGACGATCCGCCGCTTGGTGTTCTCGCGCAGGATCTGATTGGGACCATCGGTCTCCTTGACCTCGGCGACCTGGCGCAGCGGTATCCAGCCGACCGGCGTCTCGATCAGCAGGTCCGAGAGCCCTTGAGTTGTGCGCGTCCGATCGGGAAGGCGCACGACGAGATCGAAGCGCTTGGAGCCGTCGATCAGGCGCGAGACCAGCCGCCCGTTCGAGAGCCGCTCAAGCTCCTCGGTGATCTTGGCGGGTTGCAGGCCATAGAGCGCCGCCTTCTTGTAATTGACGGTGATCTCGAGTTGCGGAATGCGCACCTGACGCTCGACCTGGAGGTCGACGACGCCGGCAATCTTCGAAAGCCGCTGCCGCACGTCCTCGGCAAGCCCGCGCAGCGTATCGAGGTCTTCGCCGAAGATCTTGACGGCGATCTGGGCGCGCACGCCGGACAGCATGTGGTCGAGCCGGTGCGAGATAGGCTGGCCGATGTTGGTTGCTGCCGGCAGGACCGACAGGCGGCTGCGGGTGGCGCTGATGATCTCGTTCTTGGGGCGTCCTTTGGGCTTGAGATCGACCTCGATCTCCGAGGAGTGCACGCCCTCGGCATGTTCGTCCAGCTCCGCGCGGCCCGTGCGGCGCGCGACGAGCTTGGCCTCGGGAACCTCCATGATGAGGCGTTCGGCGATCAGCCCCACGCGATGGCTCTCGGCCAGGGATATGCCCGGCTGAAAGAGCGTGTTGATCGTCAGAGTGCCTTCGTTGAACGGCGGCAGGAAGGCGCGCGGCAGCGCGATCGCCGCGATCAGCGCTGAGAGCACACCGGTCGTGGCGCCGATCATGAGTGTGCGCGGATGGGCGAACGACCACGCCAGCAGCGCCCGGTTGCCACGCTTCAGCGTGCGGACGAGCCACCCTTCGTGCTCGTCGAGCCGCTTCAGGCCCGGCAGCAGGTAGTAGGCCATCACCGGCGTCAGCGTGATCGACACCACGAGGCTGGCGAGGATCGAGATGATGTAGGCCTGCCCGAGCGGGGCGAACAGCCGCCCCTCGATGCCGGACAGGGCGAACAACGGGACGAACACGAGCACGATGATCATCGTCGCGTAGACGATGCCGGAGCGGACCTCCTGGCTGGCGCCGACCACCACGTCGAACGTCGAACGTGGGTTGCCCTGCTCCCGGTTCTCGCGCAGGCGGCGGAAGATGTTCTCGACGTCGACGACCGCGTCGTCGACCAGCTCGCCGATGGCGATGGCCAGGCCCCCGAGCGTCATCGTGTTGATCGAGAGCCCGAGGGCATAGAACACTATCGCCGCGATCAGGATCGAGACCGGGATCGCCGTGAGCGAAATGAACGTGGTGCGAACGTTGAGCAGGAACAGGAACAGCACGATCGCAACGACAGCCACGGCTTCGACCAGCACCGTCTCGACGTTGCCGATGGAGGTTTCGATGAAGTTGGCCTGACGGAAGACGATGTTGTCGATCTTGATGCCCTTGGGCATCGTCGCGTTGAGCTCGGCAAGGGCGCGCTCGACCTCTGCCGACAGCTTGACGGTGTCGATTGCAGGCTGCTTCTCGACCGAGACGATGACGGCGGGCTTGCCCATGAACCCTGCTTCGCCGCGCTTCAGGCGAGCGCCGAAGCTGATCTCCGCGACCTGATGCAGATAGACAGAGCGGCCGCCCCCGGCGGCGATGACGACGTCGCGCAGGTCCTCGAGCTTGAGTGTGCGTCCGATATTGCGGATGAGATATTCGCGGCTGTACTGGTCGGCAAAGCCGCCACCGCTGTTGGTGCCGAAGCGCTCGAGCGCGCGTTCCATCTGCTCGAGCGTGACACCGAGCGCGCGCATGGCGGGGGTGTTCGGCGCCACGCGGAACTGCCTCACCTCGCCGCCGATCGGAATGACCTGGGCGACGCCCGGTATGGTTAGGAGGCGCGGCCGGATGACGAAATCGGCGATCTCGCGCACCTCCATCGGGTCGGCCGTCTCGGCCGTGACCGCGAACATCAGGATCTGGCCCATGATAGAGTTGATCGGCCCCATCTGCGGCGTCACGTTCGCGGGCAGCTGCTCCTTGACGAGGCCGAGACGCTCGGAGATCTGCTGGCGGTTGCGGAAGATGTCGGTTCCCCATTCGAACTCGACATAAATGATGGACAACCCGACACCCGACACCGACCGCACGCGCGAGACGCCGGGCAGGCCGTTCATCTGCGTTTCGATCGGGAACGAGACCAGTTGCTCGACCTCGGCCGGCGCCAGTCCCTCCGCCTCGGTCATGATCGTGACGGTCGGCCGGTTGAGATCCGGAAACACGTCGACCGGCAGCCGCTGCAGCGTGAAGGCGCCGTAGAGCACCATCACGGCCGCGAGCGCGAGCACGAGCAGCCGATTGCGGAGCGACGCTGTGACGAGAAAGGTGAACACGCGAGCCCCCTCAGCGGATCTGGTTCAGAAGCTCGGCGCCGGTCGTGACGACACGCTTGCCGGGCTCGATGCCAGCGACAATCAAGACGCGCTCTGCATCGAGCTGCTCGATGCGCACCTCGCGTGGAACGAAGCGCTCGGCGTTGCTGTGTTCGTAGACGATGCTCTGACCGTTGGCACCGCGAAGGACTGCCTCACGCGGCACTGCGATCCCCGCGCGATCCGTGGTCGTGGTCGCCAGAACCGTGAGGAACTGGCCGGCGCGCAGACCATTCGTGTCGCCGCGTATCGAGAAATGCACCGGGACGGACTGGTTGCGGTCGGCGAGCCCGGTGCCGACGTAGGCGAGCTCGATCGACTTGCCGCCTGCGAAAAGCCCCTGTGCCGAGCCGTTGGTCGACTGCGGCTCGAAGCTCAATGCCTCGACCCAGAGGCGGGCCGGATCGACGATCTGGAAGATGATCGAGTTGGGCTCGGCCATCTGGCCTGCGACGGCGTTCGAAGCGGCGATGACACCGCCGACAGGGGAGACGAGCGGTTCCGGCTCCTTGTTGGCGCGCGCCAGGTTTGTCCGCCGCTCGTGCAGGCCCTTCAATTCCAGCTCGGCGTCCTCGAGCTGACCTCTGGCGATGATCTTCTCGATGGCGCGCAGCCGCTCGACCTTGCGAGAGACGACGGAAATCTGCTGATCCAACTCGCGGGCCTGCTGCTGCTGCGTCGTCAGATCGGCGGAGCTGATCGGCGGATGCACATAGGCCAGGACGTCGCCCGACTTGACCGAGGTGCCCAGAGGCTTGAACCCACCAGGCGGCGGCAGCAACCGGCCGCCCACTGCGGCCTGAACGAGCCCGCTGGCGTTCGGGTCGGGAATGATCCGGCCGGGCAGCTCGATGGCGCGGCGATGGGCCCGTTGCTCGGTGAAGATCGTGCGCAATCCGAGGATGCGCTGTGTCGGCTTCGGCACGAACAGCGCTCCATCCGGGAACCGCTGTGAGACATCGCGCGCCGCTATCCCGGTTGCAGACGCCCGGGGCCCAGTATCGGCCAACGCACCGGTCGGCGTTGCGAACGACAAGGCGGCCAGCAGGATCAGGCCGACGGCCGCACGCCGCCGTCGAAGTGCCAAGGCGGTTACGGCGATGCCTGTCAGGAATCCCAGTCCGAGGGTCAGCAAGAGTGACGTGCCGGGCTCTCCGACGCGCTGAGACAGATCCTTGGCAATGGCTGGATCGACGCCCCACCACGGGCGCGGCGCTGCTACCGCCTGAGGCTGCGTCGAGAGCGGGACCTTGAGTGTGGTGGTCAAGACATCGACGACACCGTTCGCCGAGATGGTGATGGCAAGATCGTGGTTGCCGGGCTTTGACGCAAACGGAGCGGCACCGGTGTAAAGCCCCGGACCTGCCGCAACCGGCTTCAAGATCCCTCCGGGGGAATCGATTTCGATCTCGGCGCCGTCGATCGGCTGATTGCCGCGGAACGTGTCGAGATAGATCTCGAGCTTGTTGCCGCGCGCGATGGCGACAAGCTCCAGGTCGGCCGACGACGCGTC
Organism: uncultured Hyphomicrobiaceae bacterium; assembly: GCA_937873575.1. Lineage (GTDB taxonomy): Bacteria > Pseudomonadota > Alphaproteobacteria > Rhizobiales > Hyphomicrobiaceae > JAEUMD01. The sequence goes on along the minus strand of CALMPK010000425.1, from coordinate 16,514 downwards.
TGCGCGTGGCGCGATTGTGCTCGACGTCGGAGGCGGTGGGGCGCCGTGGTCATGCCCCTCATGGGCGTGAGCCGACCCGGCGCCAAGGAGTATCGCCACAGACAAGAGCAGCGACATCGCGAGCTTGGTGGGCGGAAACCGCATGAGGCCTCTCGTTCGTAACAACCGATCGAGGCCGACCCTAACCCGCGTCGCGTGACTGCGCGTTTCGCGACTGTAACAAATTGTTTCGCGCCGCCTCCGCGACGGGCAGCGACCCGGGTGATCGCAGCAAAGCGAACCGTGAAACAATTTGGAATGCGGCAGAAATAACGGTGAAACAGGGCTTTGCTATTGTGACCAGGCTTCGCAGATGCTCACCGTTTCTCTTTGACGGTGTGGTGCAGTTTGCCGGAGCAGCAACAATCACGCCGCAAATGGAGGTTCATCATGAGACGCATTCTCGTTGGTACCATTCTGATCCTGTCGCTCACCGGCGTCGCCACTGCGGCGAGTGCCGATCACTGCAAAAAGTGGTCGGACTGCTACTTCGAGGATCAGACAAAGAGCGGTGGCTGAGGTCAAGAACGGCGTTAGGGCACCCTATTCCGGCTGCATCGGCATTGCTTGATGCAGCCGGAAACCTCTTGCTCACATTGCGGCCGGCAGGACGACCGTCACCGAAAGACCGCCCTCATCGCGGTTGGCCAGACGCAGCTTGCCCCCGTTCGCCTCGATATTGTTCTTTGCGATGGTGAGCCCCAGCCCGACGCCGCCGGTGGTCAAGTTGCGAGACTCTTCGAGACGCACGAAGGGCTCGAGAACCGCATCGAGCTTTTCAGGCGGAATGCCGGGGCCATCGTCGTCTATTGTCACGACGACGTCATCGCCAACGTGGCGGACCTCGACCCGAGCCCGCGTGCCGTAGCGCAAGGCATTCGAAACGAGATTGGAGAGGGCCCGCTTCATGCCGAGCATCCCGGTGTTTACGACGAGATGAGCCGGCGCCGTCAGCTCTGCGTCGCGACCCATGTCACGTGCGTCGTTGACGATCGTCTCGAGCAGCGCTACCAGGTCGACAGCGCGTCGAGGTTCATCCGGCTGGTCCCCCTTGAGGTACGAGAGCGTAGCCTCGACCATCTCTTCCATCTCGTCGATGTCGGTCGCCATGGCACGCTGTAGTGCGGGATCCGCAAGATCATCCAGTCGGAGCCGAAGCCGGGTCAGCGGCGTTCTCAAGTCGTGCGACACCGCTGCCAACGCTTGCGTCCGGCGCGTGACGAGTTCTGCAATGCGCCGTCTCATGTCGTTGAATGACCGGGCGAGGTGACGCACTTCGCGCGGGCCAGCTTCGGGGACGGAGGACGCGGCGTCATCTGGCGACAGCAGCGTGACGGCATCGGCAATTTCCCGGATCGGACGGGTCAGCCAGCGCGCCATCAGGAGCGACATGAGCACGACCCCGAGCGCCATCAGGCTAGTCGAGAGCAGCGTGCCGTGACCGGTCCCGCGAGCGGGGCTCGCCGCGAACAGGCTCACGTTGAGCCAGCTGTCGTCGGGCAACCGAATCGAGAGCAGCGCAACGTGCGGATCGGTGCTGGTGCCGATGACGACGTCGCCACTCGTCATGTTCTCGGCGAACCTCCTGATCTGTTCGCCGAGGCCGGTCCAGGCCTCGACGCCGGGACCGCCTGCAACGGCCCCCCTGCTCGAGTTCCAATGCGCCTCGATGGGCCCGCCGGACAAGTCGTGCGCAAGTGCCTCCCGCTGGTCGCGCGGTGCCAATGCGACGCTGCGCTGGATCGAGATGAGGCGCTCGGCAAGGCTCGCTTCATGCGCGCGCGACAATTCCTGATCCAAGGCCCTCTGGTAGGTCCAGAGACTCAACACGTGCACCAGCGTGATGCCGAGCAGCGACACCAGGATGACGCGCGCCACGATCGTATCGAGCGCGCGGATCATGCCCGGGTGACCGCCGGCACGAACATGTAGCCCGACCCTCGGATGGTCTTGATCATGTTCTGGCCGTCCTCGTCCGAGCCGAGCTTCTTGCGCAGCCGGCTCACCTGGATATCGATGGCCCGGTCGAAGCCGGTCGCCATCCGGTGCTTGGCGCTGTCCATCAACTGATCGCGCGTGAGAACGCGCTGCGGCAGTTCGAGAAACGTCAGCAGCAGGTCGTACTCTCCGGTCGAAAGGTCGACGACCACGCCGTTCGGATCATTGAGCTCCCGGCGTCGCGTATCGAGCGACCACCCCTCGAACCGCAGCAAATGACCGCCACCTTCATGTCCCGCGCCCTGTTGATTGCGCGTGCGCCTCAGGACCGAATTGATCCGGGCCAGAAGCTCGCGAGGGTTGAAGGGCTTTGCGACGTAGTCGTCGGCACCGATCTCCAGCCCGACGATGCGGTCCGTCTCCGTACCGCGTGCCGTAAGCATGATGATGGGGATGGAGGAGCGGGTACGAATCTCCTTGCAAAGATCGAGACCGTTGCCGCCCGGCAGCATGATGTCCAGCAGAACGAGGTCGATGGCGGCCGTCTCCAGGACCTGCCGCATCTCTCGGCCATCACGGGCCATGGTCACGCGATGCCCATGCTCGCGCAGGAATTTTCCTGCGAGCTGACGGATCTGCGCGTCGTCATCGACGATCAGGATGTGCCCGTCGCTACCTGCAGGAGAGGGCTGTGAGCTGAGTTCGGGATCTTTGGTTGTCATGGCTAGCGGTCAGTTGTGGCGCCGGAATCTTAGCGCAACATTCGTATCGCCCGGTATCGGTCCTGTTTCAAAGTGTTTCATAACGCGGTTCCGACTTGTCCCGACGTGGCCTGCCACTCATGTTCGGCTTCGCGCCAGTGCCGCACGAAGCATAGCTCAGACAAAGGGGCCGATATGAACCTCAAGGATGGGCAATGCCCGGACTGGCCGCTTGCTCTGCGCCGGTATCTTGCTGCGTCGCTGGTTTTGCACCTCGTATGGGAGATCCTGCAACTGCCGCTTTACACACTGTGGACCAAGGGCACGCTTCGCGAACAGGCCTTCGCCGTCGTCCATTGCACCGTGGGCGACCTGATGATCGCTGGGCTCTCCCTGCTGGTATCACTCGCGATTCTCGGTCGACCGACATGGCCGGTGGCGGGAAGCCGCCGCGTGTGGCTGCTGATCGTGCTTCTCGGCGTCGGGTACACGATCTACAGCGAATGGCTGAACGTCAGTGTTCGCAGGAGCTGGGCGTATTCGGATCTCATGCCGACGCTGCCGGTGCTGGGCACGGGGTTGGCGCCTCTGTTCCAGTGGATCATCGTGCCTACTTTGGCTCTGTGGCTCGCAGTCGGCCGCGCACCGTGGCGCGATCAGAGTGCCGCCGCGAAGTGACGATCCCGGCGAAGCTGGCCTGACACAATTTGTAATAGACGCGACACGCTGGGTTACCGGCGCGCGGCTAGAGTCCTCGGGGCCGGCTCCCTGTCACTGTAGAGGCGACTGGGAGCGGTGGGTGTGGCACCCAGCCCTAATACAGAGGTCACAAACTACACACGTACCGTAAACCATCGGCTCGACGACGTACCAAACACAGCCCGTCGCCCCCTGCGAGACCAACCGAAGGAGATCGTGATGCAAAAATTCTTCACACAATTCACCGCTGTAGCTGTCTTGGCGGGACTTCTAATCAGCGGCACCGCATTGGCGCAGCCTGCGCCTGATCCGCATCACCCGGGTGGTGCTGCAGCCCAGGCGCAGCCGCAGGGCCCAATGCCAGGCGGCACGATGGGTCCCGGCATGATGGGCCGGATGATGGGTGGCGGGATGATGGGACCAGGCATGATGGACATGATGGCCAACTGCCCGATGATGGGCGGGGGCACGAGCCATGCCGAGGGACGGATCGCCTTCCTGAAGGCTGAGCTTGCCATCACCGAGGCCCAGAACGCGGCGTGGGAAGCCTACGCAGCACAAATCCGGAAAAACCTGACGGGCATGCAGGACATGCAGAAAACCATGATGTCGATGATGGACGCGAAATCGCCGGTCGAGCGGCTCGACGTACGCATCGCCATGATGGAGAAGCGCACGCTGGCGCTGAAGGAGATCAAGCCGGCCCTGGCCGCGCTGTACACCGGCCTCAGCGCGGATCAGCAGAAAAAGGCCGATCAGCTCCTGACCGGCATGGGCTGCATGATGTAGGTCGCTCGACGCGGGCCCGGCGCGGCGACGGCCGCACCGAGCTCGCCCAGATCAATTCAGGACGCCGTCGGTCGGCCATGTTGCGCCGACAGCTCACTCTGCGCCGGTGCGGACAGCCGCCAGCCTTTCACCATCGCGTAGATCGCCGGGATGACGACGAGGGTGAGGATGGTCGACGAGACCATGCCGCCGATCATCGGCACGGCGATGCGCTGCATGACCTCCGAGCCGGTGCCGTGGCTCCACAGGATGGGCACCAGGCCGGCCATGATGGCGATGACGGTCATCATTTTCGGGCGCACGCGCTCGACCGCGCCTTCCATGATGGCGGCCGCGAGATCGGCGCGCGTCGCCTCACGACCCTCGGCCGCCGCCTTCACCTGCTGCGCCTGCCATGCGTGATCGAGGTAGATTAGCATGATGACGCCGGTCTCGGCGGCGACGCCGGCGAGCGCGATGAAGCCGACCGCGACCGCGACCGACAGGTTGAAGCCCATCCACCACATCAGCCACAGCCCGCCGACGAGCGCGAACGGCAGCGACAGCATGACGATCAGCGTCTCGGTCATGCGCCGGAAGTTGAGGTAGAGCAGCAGCAGGATGACGAGCAGCGTCAGTGGCACCACGACCGCGAGGCGCTTCTTCGCCCGCTCGTAGTACTCGAATTGGCCGCTCCAGACGGCATAGTAGCCGGGCGGGAACTTGACCGACGCGGCCACGGCCTGCTTCGCGTCGGCGACATAGCTGCCGAGATCGCGCTCGCGGGCGTCGACGAAGATGTAGGCGGCAAGCTGCGCGTTCTCGGTGCGGATCGACGCCGGACCCTGGACGAGCGAGACCTTGGCGACCTGTCCGAGCGGGATCGAGGCACCGTTGGCGAGCGGCACCAGCACCTCGCGCGAGATCGCCTGCGGGTCGGAGCGCACGTCGCGCGGATAGCGAACGCTGACGCCATAGCGCTCGCGCCCTTCGACCGTCGTCGTCACGGTCTCGGCGCCGAGCGCGGACGCGACGACCTGCTGCACGTTGGCGATCGTCAGGCCGTAGCGCGCGAGATCGCGTCGGTCGGGCTCGATATCGAGATAGTAGCCGCCGATGATGCGCTCGGCGAAGGCGCTCGACGTGCCGGGCACGGTCTTGATCGCGGCCTCGATCTCACGCGCGAGCCTCTCGATGACCTTGAGGTCCTGCCCGATCACCTTGACGCCGACGGGCGTGCGGATGCCGGTCGCCAGCATGTCGATGCGGGCCTTGATCGGCATCGTCCAGGCGTTGGAGACCCCTGGGAACTGCAGCGCCTTGTCCATCTCCTGGATCAGGCTGTCGATGGTGACGCCCGGCCGCCAGTCCCTCTCCGGCTTCAGGTTGATGACCGTCTCGAACATCTCTGTCGGTGCCGGATCAGTGGCCGTTGCGGCTCGTCCCGCCTTGCCGAACACACTCTGAACCTCGGGGAAGGTCTTGATGATGCGGTTCTGGATCTGCAAGAGCTCCGCCGACTTTGTGATCGACAGCCCGGGCAGCGTCGTCGGCATGTACATGATCGTGCCCTCGTTCAGGTTGGGCATGAACTCGGAGCCGAGCCTCGTCGCCGGCCAGACGCTGGCGGCGAGTGTGGCCAGCGCAACAGCGATAGTGACGCCCTTCGCTCTGAGCACAACTTGAATGACCGGCCGATAGGCGCGGATCAGGATGCGGTTCACCGGGTTCCGGTGCTCGGGGACGATGCGCCCGCGCACGAACAGGATCATCAGCGCGGGCACCACCGTGACGGACAACATGGCGGCGGCCGCCATCGCGAACGTCTTGGTCCAAGCCAGCGGCTTGAACAGCAGTCCCTCCTGCGCTTCGAGCGCGAAGATCGGCAGGAACGAGACGGTGATGACGAGGAGCGAGAAGAACAGCGACGGACCCACCTCGCTCGCCGCCTCGATCAGCACCTCCGTGCGCGGCTTGTCGGGAGGCGCGCGCTCGAGATGCTTGTGCGCGTTCTCGATCATGACGATCGCCGCGTCGATCATGGCGCCGATGGCGATCGCGATGCCGCCGAGGCTCATGATGTTGGACGATAGCCCCAAGGCCCACATGCAGGTGTAGGCGACGAGGATGCCGAGCGGCAGCGTGACGATGGCCACCAGCGCGCTGCGGGCGTGCAGCAGGAATACGAAGCAGACGAGGGCGACGATCACGCTCTCCTCGATCAGCGTGGTTTTGAGCGTCGCGATCGCACGATGGATGAGATCGGAGCGGTCATAGACCGGCACGATCTCGGTGCCCTCGGGCAGGCTGCCCTTGATCTCGGCGAGCCGGTCCTTGACGCTGCCGATGACCGACAGCGCGTTCTGGCCGTAGCGCTGCACGGCGATGCCGGACACGACCTCGCCCTCACCGTCGAGCTCGGTGACGCCGCGCCGCTCGTCGGGCACGAGCTCGACGTGCGCCACATCCTTGATGAGCACGGGCGTGCCGCCTTCCGCCTTCAATACGATCGACTCGATGTCGGCGATGCCCTCGAGGTAGCCGCGTCCGCGCACCATGAACTCGGTCTCGGCCAGCTCGACGACGCGGCCGCCGACGTCCATGTTCGACTCGCGGATCGCCTCGCGAACCTTCGCGAGCGGGATGTCGAAGGCGCGCAGCCGGCGCGGATCGACGACGACCGAATATTGGCGGACGAACCCGCCGACGCTCGCGACCTCGGCCACGCCCTCGGCCTTGGCGACCGCGAAGCGCACCTGCCAGTCCTGCGTGGTCCTGAGCTCGGCGAGGGTCCGCTTCCTGGCCATGACGGCATACTGGTAGACCCAGCCGACCCCGGTAGCATCGGGCCCCAGCGTCGGCACCACGCCTTGCGGCAGGTTCCGCGTTGCCGCCGACAGGTATTCGAGCACGCGGGAGCGGGCCCAGTAGATGTCGGTGCCTTCCTCGAAGATCACGTAGACGAAGGAGACGCCGAAGAACGAGAAGCCGCGCACGACCTTCGATCGCGGCACCGACAGCATGGCGGTCGAGACCGGGAAGGTGACCTGATCTTCCACGACTTGCGGCGCCTGGCCCGAGAACTCCGTGAACACGATGACCTGCGTGTCCGAGAGATCGGGAATGGCATCGAGCGGCACCTTGGTCACCGCATAGAGCCCCGCTCCCGTCGCGAGCACGGTCGCGATCAGGACGAGCATCAGGTTCGAAGCCGACCAGCGGATGAGACGCGCGATCATGGCTTGCGCTCCCGGGGTGGCGAAGCGGGTTCGGCGGTGAAGCCCGACAGCGCCGCCTTGAGGTTGCTCTCGGCATCGATCAGGAAATTCGCGGCCACGACCACGCTGTCGCCGGCCTTGATGCCACTGGCGATCTCGACGTAGCCGTCGCCGCGCAGACCGACCTTGACCGGCCTGGGCTCGAAGCGCCCCTCGCCGCGATCGACGATCACCACCTGGCGGTTGCCGCTGTCGATCAGGGCGGACACCGGCACCGAGAGGCGCTCGGGCTCGCCGTCGCCTGCGTTGATCTCCACGTCCGCGAACATCTCGTGCTTGATGCGGTGATCGGGATTGGCGACCTCGACCCGCACCTTGGCCGTGCGGGTCGCCATCTCCAGCTCGTGCAGGATGAAGCTGACGCGCCCGTCGAACGCCTCGTTCGGGAAGGCGCGGAAGGTGACCTTCGCCTTGGAGCCGATGCGGACCTGGGCCAGATCCTGCTCGGCGACGTCGGCGACCACCCAGATCGACGACAGATCGGCGAGGCGCAGCATCTCGTCACCCGCCTTCATCATCATTCCTTCGATCGCCTTCTTCTGCATGACGACGCCGGACACGGGTGATGGCCAGTCGACCGAGATGACGGGCTCGCGCGTGCGCTTGAGCTCGTCGATGACCGCCTGCGGTAGCTGCAGGTTGTGCAGTCGTTGCAACGAGCCCTTCTCGTCGCGGTTGCCGCTGGCGTTGACCGCGATGCGATAGTCGACCTGCACCTTGACCATGTCCGGGCTGTAGACGCGGAACAGCGGCTCGCCCTTCTTGACGTGCCGCCCGGTCTCGTTGACATGGAGCTTCTCGATGAAGCTGTCGGCGCGCAGCGCGACGGTCAGCAGCGTGCGCTCGTCGGGCTTGGCGACGCCCGGCACCCGGATCGGCCGCACGAGGCGGCGCAAAGCCGCCGGCTCGGTGCGGACACCGGAACGCTGGATCTTGGCGATGCTGACCTTGACGGTGCCGTGATCCTCCGCTTCGCCGGCGTAGACCGCTATGTAGTCCATGCCCATGTGATCCTTCTTCGGCACGGGCGAGGTGTCGGGAAGCCCCATCGGGTTGCGGTAGTAGAGGATCTTCGGCGGAGCGCCATTGGCCGGCTTCGGTGGCGCTTTCGGCTTGGCTACGGCAAAGTCGGCCTCCTGGTCGTCGTAGACCGGCATGTAGTCGCGGCCGTCGCCGGTCTTCCTGGGCTCCGGGGCGAACTCGGTGTCGCGGTCGGGATGCCTCCAGTAGAGCACCTTGCGATCCCTCGGCGGCACAGGGGACTTGGTTGCGACGTCGGGCTTCGGGCTCGTATCGGAACCGCGCGGATCGGGCCACTTGCCGGCTCCGAGACGGTAGCCGGCAAGGAGCGCGGTGAGGATCGCCGCAACGGCGATCCCCCGCTTGACGGGCGTTCGCATGTCCGCCCCTCAGTCCTTGGCCCGGAACACGACGACGCCCTCGACCGTCTCGGCCTCGCCCGGCACCTTGGCCATGATGCGGAAGGCCCAGCCGCCGGCCATGGTGAGATCGGCCTTGAAGGCGTAGACGCCTGCGTCGGCCGACGGCATGGCCGCGTGGTTGGCCGTCATGTCGGCCATGTTGTCGGGGGCCATATCGAGGCGCGTGCGGAATAGCACCGCACCAGGGACGGGCTTGCCGGTCGGCTTATGCACCAAGCGCACGGCGAGCTCGCTGCCGGCACCGTTCTTGACGTCGACCTTGAGCGGCTGGAACTCGTAGTCCGCTGCGCCGGCGAGCGCGCTTGCGGCGCTCGCCGAGAGCGCGAGACCGATCAGGCCGGCGCGAAGGGCTGTGTGAAGGGTCATCGGCTGATCCTATCGAATGAGTGTTGACGCGCGCCGGCACCATGCCGGACGCGCGCGGCGCAGAGGCACACGCCCATGCGCCGATGCCCGCAGCAGCGGGCCCGTCATCGATGGATCAGGTTCGGGGAGGCGGCGTCGCAGGCGGGATGGATCGCTTCGGCGGCCGGTCGGGCTCGGCCGATACGGGCGACCGCGCGACGAGCAATCGCACCAGGGGCGGACGAGGCAAGTCGCCGAAGATCTTGTAGCACTTGGCGAGGCAAGCCTCGGGCGGACAGGATTTTCCGGTATCGCAGCAAGGACAATCGGAGGAATCCGACTTGCCCATCATCTTCTCGCAGTCGGTCATCTCCGCCATGTCGGACATGTCGTGATGTTCTGGCGTGGCCGCACTTTGATCGGTCGCCCCGTGCTTCGCCAGATGTGGTCCGGCGAGGGCAGAGCCAAGCGGCGCGCTGACTACCGCCAGCGCGACGAGCAAGACAACGACGAGACGCAGCAAGGACACGAGACCATGCCTCCCAGCCCGCATCATCCTCTCTTGGCGTCCGAGGTCAAGGTTTCGGCAGCAGGTTGCGTTCACGTTGTCGCGCGCATGCCAGAAATGGTTAGGCGGAAAGTAATCATGTTACCGTCTGACCACCTTGCCACACGCCGCTTCAACCGGCTTGCTGGCCAGCGGCAGATCTGTGCGGGGGCCGCATCGTTCATCTGCCGATACCACGGCCCGCCCACTATCGATGGATTTCTCCGACAACGCCCCGATCACACCGCACGTGGCGACCCGACCGCTCGAGCACGCATCGACCATGCCCTGGATCTCGACCCGAAGAGCCTGCAATCGCTCGAGCTTGCTGTCGATCTCATGAAGATGCTGCCGGGCGATACTGTCAGCGTCCGCACATGATGCGGTGGGCGTGTCCGCGAGACCGATCAAATCGCGGATCGCCGGGATCTCGAACCCGAGTTCGCGCGCATGGCGGATGAAGGCAAGACGTTGCAGCTCCAGCTCACCGTAAGTGCGCCGATTGGATGCCGTGCGCTCCGGACGTGGCAAGAGCCCGATGCTCTCATAATAGCGGATCGTCGTGACCTTCACGCCCGTCCGCCGCGCTACCGCACCGATCGCGTAAGTGGCCATTACTCACCTCTTGATCCTCTAGTGACTGTAGGACGTAGGGTGCCATCACTGGACTTTCGAGGAGACGCATCATGAGCGATCATTGCGAAGCGGCGGGAGCGTGCGGCTGCTCCGGCAATCCCAGTTTCGATGGCATTGACCCGCGATACAAGCGTGCGCTGTGGATCGTGATCGCAATCAATGCTGGCATGTTCGTCGTTGAGACGGCCGGTGGACACCTTGCTGGTTCGCAAGCGTTGCAGGCAGATGCACTCGACTTCCTTGGCGATACGCTGACCTATGGCCTCAGCCTTGCCGTGATCGGCGCAAGCCTGAGGACTCGGGCGATGGCCGCTATTCTCAAGGGGGCCAGCCTGACCGTGATGGGCCTGTGGGTCGCGGGATCGACGGTCTATCACGTCCTCGTCCTCGGCGTTCCGCGAGCCGAAATCATGGGGACGATCGGCTTCATGGCGTTGGCGGCGAACGTCACCAGTGTGCTGCTGCTCCGCCGCTACAAGGACGGCGACGCCAATGTCCGATCGGTCTGGCTCTGCTCGCGAAATGACGCGATCGGCAACATCGCCGTGATGATGGCCGCCGTTGCGGTCTGGGCAACGGCTTCGGCCTGGCCCGACCTCATCGTGGCCGCCGCGATGGCCGCATTGTTCCTGAACTCGTCGTTCCTTATCCTGCGGCAGGCGTTCTCGGAGTTCAGAGGCAAGGGTGATAGCGGCCTCCCCAGCGGCGAGCGGCACGAGCACAGTCACCATTAGGTAACTGTGCTGATCCCCCTGCTTACCGGAAGCGGCCAGCGTGAGTGCCATGATCATCGTCCGGTCGCGCCCCTGACCGCCAGGGTAGCCCAGCTCGTTCGCAGTCCTTTTTTTCCCGAACTACCGCGCCGTCGACGTGGCAGTGAGGACGTGTCGGGCTCCAGTCAGCAAGATACATGCAGGGCCCTTTGGCACACGAACCATAGGGGATTCTTCGGAGCTCTCCCGCGCGCCAGGGAAGCTCGTGCGCATAGGAGGTGACCTGCACCGCGAGCAGCGAAAGCCCCGTCAAGACTGCAAGACTGATGATCTTTGGCATCTTGGTTGTTCTCCACTTCAGAAGGATGTCGCGCCCCTTCGAGGGCGCGACATCATCGGTTGGTCAGTCGAGCTTGAAACGTGCCTGCTCCGGCTTGTGATCGGGCATGGTCAGCGTGATCACGATGGTCGCGCCCTTGGCGGCCTTGAACGCCCCCTTGCCGCTGAAAACGCCACCGGCAGCCGGCTGCAGATCAACCGCCTCGGTCTTGCCGTCAGCGAGTACGGTCGCAGAGGCCTTGGCCTTCGTCACGTCCTCGGGCTTGTCCGCCTCGTCACGCACGTAGAGCGTCAGCGAGCCATCGGCCGCGATCAGCTCGAGATGATGGTGGCCGCTTTCCACGACCTTGCCGCCGTGCTTGCCTTTGTGGTCTCCAGCGGCGAAAGCAGCGACAGCCGATGTGGCGACGATGGCTGCGGCAAATGTTAACTTGCGAAGCATGGTGGTACTCCCTTGGTTGAACGTCAGAAGGCTTCGGCGTGTGCCAGCTCCCCCTCGGTCTCCTGCAGACGCTCGAGCGGCTTTCGACCGAAGAGAAGGAACAAGGTCGGCGTGAGAAAGGCATCCAGCAGCGTTGCGCTGACGAGGCCGCCAAAGATGGTGATGGCAACCGGATTGAGCAGCTCCTTGCCTGGCTCGTCGGCGCCGATCATCAGCGGGATCAAGGCCACTCCGGCGGCGAGCGCCGTCATGAGCACGGGCGTCAACCGTTCCAAAGTGCCTCGGATGATCATACGCCGTCCGAACCGCTCGCCTTCGAACAAGACGAGGTTGATGTAGTGGCTGATCTTGAGGATGCCGTTGCGGGTTGCGATGCCGGCAAGTGTGATGAGGCCGATGGCGCTCGCAACCGAGAACGGCTGCCCGGCGATCCACAGCGCTATGACGCTGCCGATGAGCGCGAGCGGCACGTTGCCCATGATGATGAGCGCGAGCACGGCGGACTTGTAGCGCGAATAGAGCACCACGAAGATCATGAGCAGTGAGATGATGGACAGCGCCGCGATGAGCTGCGAAGCCTGTTCCTGCGCCTGGAACTGTCCTTCGAGCCGCGTGAAGTAGCCCTGCGGCAGCTTCGTCGCTTCGATCTCCCGGCGGATCGCAGCCACGATGGCCGCCATGTCGGAGCCATCGGTGTTGGCGAACACGGCGATGCGGCGGCGTCCGTCCTCGCGCTGGACCTGATTGGGGCCGTCGGTCTCGATAATCTCGGCGAATGTCTTGAGCGGCACGCGACCCGCTGGGGTCTCGACCAGAAGTTCGGCCAAGGCACGGGTCGTCCGATCGCGGTCGGCGAGGCGCAACACCACGTCGAACCGGCGGCTTTCGTCGATGATCTGAGACACTACACGGCCGTTGGACAGCGTCTCCAGTGCCTCGGTGACGGCAGCGGGCGTCAAGCCGTAGCGCACGGCGGCGTCGTAGTTGACGCGCACCTGGAGCTGCGGGATGCGCACCTGCTTCTCGGTCTGCAGGTCGACCACGCCGCGAACACCCTTGAGCCGCTTTTCGAACTCGGCGGCCAGAGCCAGGAGCGTGTCGAAGTCGTCGCCATAGATTTTGAGCGCGAGTTGGGCACGCACGCCCGACAGCATGTGATCCAGGCGGTGGGCGATCGGCTGGCCGACGATGATGCTGGCCGGCAGCACCGACAGCCGGTTCCGGATATCCGCGAGGACAGCCTCGCGACTGCGTTCTGATCGCTTCAAATCGACATCGAGCTCGCTGTTGTGAACACCCTCGGCATGCTCGTCGAGTTCCGCGCGGCCCGTGCGGCGGCCGACCGAGTGAACCTCTGGCACCTCCTTGACGATCTTCTCGGCAATGGCGCCGATGCGGTCGCTCTCGGCGAGGCTGATGCCCGGCTGGAGGATAACGCTCACAAGCACGGTGCCCTCGTTGAAGGAGGGCAGGAACGCGCGCGGCAGCAGCGTGCCTGCGAATGCTGCGGCTGCCACTGCCGCGATAGGGAATCCGACGACGAAGGTCGGGCGATCGAAGCACCACTCGAGCCCGCGCTCCTGCCAGCGCTTCAGGATACGCACGACGGGGCTCTCGTGTTCGGCCATGCGCTTCATGCGCGGCAACAGCCAGTATGCGAGCACCGGCGTCACCGTGATCGACACGAACAGACTCGCGACGATCGACACGATGAATGCGACGCCGAGCGGCGAGAACAGGCGCCCCTCGATGCCCGACAGCGCGAAAAGCGGGATGAAGACGAAGATGATGATGGCCGTGGCGTAGAGGATGCCCGAGCGCACCTCGTTGGTGGCCGATGCGACGACCTCCATTGCCGACCTGTGGTCATGGCCGGATGCGGCGCGATGCTGTTTCAGGCGGCGGTAGATGTTTTCGACGCCCACGACGGCATCGTCGACCAGCGCGCCGATGGCAATGGCGAGGCCGCCGAGCGTCATGGTGTTGATCGACAACCCGAAGAGCTGGAACACGATGACAGTCATCAGTACGGACAACGGAATCGCCATCAGCGAGATGAACGTGGTCTGCCAGTTGAGCAGAAACGCGAACAGCACCACGGCTACGACGATGAGCGCCTCGACGAGCACCTTCTTCACGTTGTTGATAGACGTCTCGATAAACGTCGCCTGACGGAACTGGATGTCGGTAACCCGCACACCCGCCGGCATCACACGCTGCAACTCCGGCAGCATGCGCTCGATCTCCTTGGTGATCGTCACCGTATCGCCGGTCGGCTGCTTCTGAACGGCGAGGATCACGGCCGGCTGGCCGTTGAGCCCTGCATTGCCGCGCTTGGTCCTGGCCGCGAAATCCACCTCGGCGACCTGATTGAGCAGTATCGGCTGACCCTTGCGGTACACGACCACCAGGTTCTGCAAATGCTCGATCTTGGTGGTGCGGCCAATGTTGCGGATCAGGAATTCGCGCGCCTGCTGATCGACGAAACCGCCGCCGGTATTGCCGCCGAACGACTTCAGCGCCTTTTCGATCGCCTCGAAGTTGATATCGAGGCTGGCCATCCGCCGCATATCCGGGACGATACGGTATTGGCGCACCTCCCCGCCGATGGGCACGACCTGCGAGACGCCGGGTACAGTGAGCAACTGGCGACGCACCACGAAGTCGGCAAGCTCACGCAGCTTCATCGGGCTTTCGGTCGTGCTCGACATGGCGATCAGCATGATCTCGCCCATGACCGAGGAGATCGGCCCCATCTGGGCGTGGATATTGGGCGGCAGCTGCTCGCGCACGAGCTGCATCCTCTCGGCCACCTGCTGGCGCGCCAGATAGATCTCGGTCGCCCAGCTGAACTCGATGTAGACGATCGAGAGACCGACGCCCGAGACCGAGCGGACGCGCGTTACGCCTGGCATCCCGTTCATCGCCGTCTCGATCGGCGTCGTGATGAGAAGCTCGACCTCCTCGGGCGCGAGGCCTTCGGCTTCGCTGATCAGCGTCACGGTCGGCCGGTTGAGATCGGGGAACACGTCGACCGGTAGCTTGGTCAGCGTCAGGGCGCCATAGAGCATGATGACGATCGCGCCGATCAGCACGAACAGTCGGTTGGCTAGGCTGCCGCGAACGATGGCGTCGAACATGTTGAACCCTCACCGCACCTGGTTCACGAACTCGGCGCCTTCGGTCACGATCCGCAAGCCGGGAGCGAGACCGTCGGTGATCAGCACGCGCTGCCCGTCCAGAGGTTCGGTACGCACGGGTTTGGCGACAAACCGCTCGGGGTTGGACTTGGTCCAGACCTGCGGCAGACCGTTGCCCGCTCGGACGACAGCGGCCTCGGGCAGCACGATGCCGGGCTGGGTGGCCTTCAACCGAGCGACCACGGTCACCGACTTCCCGATCGCGAGCCCGCTGCCCGGCTTTTCGACGCTGAACAGCAGCGGCTGCGATTGCTGCTTCAGCTCGGGCGCGCGCCCGAGGAACTTCAATTCGATGGGAGCGCTGTCTTGACCGCCAACGCTTGCGGCCGTGATGCTTTTCTCATCGACGCTCGCGAAGCCGATCGCTTCGATCCATACCTTGTCCGGATCGACGATCTCGAACAGCACCTCACGGGCATCGACCACTTGCCCCGCGCGCACGTTCGCCGATGCGATGATGCCGGATACGGGAGCGCGCAACTGCTCCTGTCCGAACAGCGACGGTGACAGCGCCTTGCGGCGTTCGCGCAGTGCCGTCAGTTCGGCGCGTGCCTGATCGATCTCGGCCTGTGGCACGCTGCCGACCAGCTTGCCGAGACGCGAGACCTTCTGCTCAGCCTGTGCAATATTGCCGTCGATTTCTGCAAGCTGCTGCTGCACCGATCCTCGCTCCACCGAACTCACCGTCGGCACCAGCCCTGCGAGCACGTCGCCCTGCTTGACCCGCTGTCCGACGAACGCGATGCCGGCGTTCGTCAATTCGATGCGCCCGGCGAATGGCGCCTGGACGCGGCCTGATGCCGCTGGATCGGACACTACGGTTCCGAGCAGTTCCACTGCTCGCGGTGCGGTCGTCGCCGAGGTTTCGAGCGTCCGGATGCGCAGCAGACGCTGCGCGGGCTTGGGCATGAAAACCGATCCGTCAGCTTGGCGTCTCGGAACGTTGCCGCCCGTCGGTGCGGCGCTCTCTCCGCCACCGTGATCGTGCCCAGGACCAGCCCACGACGGGTTCGACACCAATGCCAATCCCGCTGCCATGACAATCAAAAGGGCGGCAGCCTGGCGAATGGACCCGGCGACATTGGGCTCGATCCGCAGCGCAGCCGCCGCTGGATCGTCATCCGGTGCCCGCATGGGACGGAAAGCGAAGGACAGAAAAAAGCCGAGCGCCGCCGTGATCGCCGACCAGACCCAGAGTTCCACGCGTCCCATCAGGGCCTTGAAGTCGAGCGGCGGTGCAGCCGCTGCCGGCTCGGGGCCGTGGATGTCGAGTGTGCCATTGAGGAGGTCGGCAATCTTCGGCGTCGTCACCGTGAACACGAGCGCCTTGACGCCCGGCGTGTCGACCCAGTCCGCGTCGACTTCGTAGACACCCGGGCCGACCGGCTTCGCCATGGCCTTGCCTTTGCCGTCGGCGGTCACCTCGA
>CALMPK010000424.1 GCA_937873575.1 uncultured Hyphomicrobiaceae bacterium | reverse complement strand
AGCGCTCGGGCTTGGGTCCCCGCGATCTGACGCCCGGTTCTACGCAGGACGCCCTCGGTGGCAAGACCTACTGGGCTGCAACTGCCGAGGTCCGCTTCCCGCTTCCGCTCATCCCCGATGACATCGGCATGAGCGGCGCCGTGTTCGCCGACGCCGGCTCGTTGTTCGGCGCCTCGAATCGGGCGAAAGCGGCGATCGCCAATGCTGGCGGCGTCATCGGCGACGACTCGACCATCCGGTCGTCGGTCGGTGCGTCGATCCTGTGGAACTCGCCGGTCGGTCCGCTGCGCGTCGACTTCGCCAAGGTGCTCACCAAAGAGAAGTACGACGAGGAGCAGTTCTTCCGCTTCGGTGCTTCGACCAAGTTCTGATACGCCTCACGCAGCGCGTGTGGACTGCACAAGACGCGAACGCCGGGGCCCTGCTCCGGCGTTCTTGCTTTGCGTATGGACTTGGTGGGGACGAGGTGACGGGGACGATTGCCGGCTGCGCCCGGTGACGGCCGCGGTAGCTGTTTGCCAAGAGGTGAGCGGGGCGAGCGCCGGTTGCGGGGCATCGTCTAATCAGCGTCGGCATTGCCCTGGAGTTGGTTCGGCTCTGGTCGAATCGCGTTCGCGCCTTCTCAGTGATGACAAGAACGCTCTGGGCGGCTTTGTTTGGCTGCGGTTCACGCTCTCGGCGAAAGGCCGCGTTGCTTCACGCCCGCAGAGACAGCGCACGAGGGCGTTGGAGGGAATGAAGGGGCTGCCGTCACGCGGCGGCTTCTTCAAATGGGGCCCGGGCGATGAGGCCGGAAGGTCGGAGGACCGTCGTTCACGCTGTGCGACCAAGAGATCGACGGCGCGGCGCTCTCCGGTCGAGTGCGAGCGGCTTCGTTTGCATCACCTTCGCAAACCGACAATCGGTGCGTTTGACGCTTTCGATGGAAACGGCGGCTGCATCGAACTCGTCCGGTCGCACCAGCGCGCGCATCAACTGGCTTTGCAGCGCGCGGCGGCCATCCTGCGGCGCAACACGGACTGGCGGTTGACAACCGTCGAGGTGACGGCGAATTCGCCTAACTGGCGCGTGCAACCAGACATGCTCCTCGTGCTACGGTCGCGCCCACGATTCTGACTGGCCATGACCGGAGAAAGGGCATCGCATGCAGCATCCGGGCTTTTTCGAGCGTCTCGGACCGTTCACCCTCGAAGCCGTCGCCAAGGCGGTCGGTGCCGAGTTGCCACCGGGTGCGGACGCGACGCGGCTCGTGCACGATGTGCGCCCGCTCAACGAGGCAGGTCCTGACGATCTTTCGTTCGTCGATAACCGCAAATATCTGCCGCAACTCGAGACGACGCGGGCCGGGTTCTGCCTCGTGGTGCCGTCCCTCGCCGCAAGGGTTCCGGCCGGGACCATGCCCCTGACGAGCAAGGCTCCGTACCGCTCGTTTGCTCTGGCGCTGCAACTCTTCTACCCCTCGGCGATGCGCCCGCGCGCCGCGCGCGCCGATGCCGGCACGCTGATCGACCCGACGGCCGAGATCGAGGAGGGCGCCGAGATCGAGCCGGGCGCGGTGATCGGAGCCGAGGCTGCGATCGGCAAGGGCAGCCGCATCGCGGCCGGGGCCGTGATCGGCTACCGCGTACACATCGGCAGGGGCTGCTATATCGGCCCGCAATCGACCATCACCCACGCCCTCGTCGGCGACCGGGTCATCATCCACGCCGGCGTTCGGATCGGCCAGGACGGCTTCGGCTTTGCGATGGGGCCGGGCGGGCACGTCAAGGTGCCGCAGATCGGGCGCGTGGTGATCCAGGACGACGTCGAAATCGGTGCCAATACCTGCATCGATCGCGGCGCTCTTAAGGATACGATGATCGGAGAAGGCACTAAAATTGATAATCTCGTGCAAATCGGGCACAACGTGATCATGGGTCGCAATTGCGTGATCGTGGCCCAAACCGGTATTTCGGGCTCGACGGAGCTGGGCGATTTTGTCGTCATGGGCGGTCAGTCGGGTACGGTCGGTCACATCAAAGTAGGGACAGGCGCGCAAATTGCCGGCGGAAGCCACCCGAAGGACAACGTGCCACCCGGCGCGCGTATGGGCGGCACGCCGGCGCGACCGCTGAAGCAATGGGCGCGCGAGCTTGCGACGTTGACGCGGCTCGCGCAGAAGGGCGGCGACAAGGCCGGTTCCGGCGACGAGCCGGCCGGCTAGGCGTCCCCCGCGAGGAACTATCGACGAAAAGCGGATGGCGCCCGCCTAGGCCCATCCCGCAAGACGTGTTCGACCAAGAGGCCGTGGAAAGAGACGAAGCGATGAACGACGCATCCGTTAAGCCGCAGCTCGGCACCGCCGATATCATGCGCGTGTTGAAGCTGTTGCCGCATCGCTATCCGATGCTGCTCGTCGACCGCATCTACGACATGGATGGCGACGAGAGCTGCGTCGGCCTCAAGAACGTCACCATCAACGAGCCGTTCTTCCAGGGACACTTCCCGCAATTCCCGGTGATGCCGGGCGTGCTCATCATCGAAGGTCTCGCGCAGACCGCGGGCGCGCTGTGCGTCTCGAGCCTCAAGGAAGACTACAAGGCCGAGCTCGTCTATTTCATGGGCATCGACCGCGCCAAGTTCCGCCGGCCGGTGGTGCCTGGCGACCAGCTCCACTATCACGTCCGCAAGGTGCGCAACCGCGGCCGTGTGTGGAAGTTCTTCGGCGAGGCCAAGGTGGACGGGCAGGTGGCGGCCGAGGCCGAAGTCAGCGCCATGCTCGCCGACACTGCAGATGCACGGGCCTTCGCGAGCAAGCATGGCTGATCAGAACATTCATCCGACGGCCGTCGTCGAGGACGCGAGCCGTCTTGGCGCCGGCGTCAAGATCGGCCCCTACTGCGTGGTCGGCGCGGATGCGGTGCTCGGCGATGGCGTCGAGCTCGTCTCGCACGTCGTCGTCGCGGGCCATACGACGATCGGGGCGCGCACGCGGATTTTTCCCTTCGCCTCGATCGGCCATCAGCCGCAGGACCTGAAATTCAAGGGTGAGCGCACGACGCTCGCGGTCGGCAGCGACTGCATCATCCGCGAAGGCGTGACGATGAACCCGGGTACCGAGGGTGGCGGCTCCAAGACCGTCGTCGGCGACCGCTGCGCGTTCCTCGCCAACAGCCACGTCGGCCATGACTGCATCGTCGGCAACAACGTCATCTTCTCGAACAACGTGATGCTGGCCGGCCATTGCAACGTCGGCGATTTCGCGATTCTCGGCGGCGGCGCGGCGGTCATACAGTTCGCGCGCGTCGGGCCGCATGCCTTCGTCGGCGGCATGTCGGGGCTCGAGAACGATCTCATTCCCTACGGCATGGCGCTCGGCAATCGCGCCTATCTCTCCGGACTGAATATCGTCGGCCTGCAGCGGCGCGGCTTCTCGCGCGCGGACATCCACGATCTGCGCCGGGCCTACCGGCTGTTGTTCGCGGCAGAGGGCACGTTGCTCGAACGCGTTGACGACGTTTCGGCCGAATTCTCCGGGCATCCGATCGTCGCCGAGATCGTCGCCTTCATTCGCGCCGGCGGCAAGCGGTCGATCTGCACGCCGCGCGGAGTGAACGAAGCCTGATCGGACAAGCGTGGACCTGTCATGAGCGTGTCCCGCCGCATCGGCATACTCGCAGGCGGCGGCAGTCTGCCGCGCGAGGTGGCAGACGCGGTGGCGGCGCGCGGCATTCCCCTGCACATCGTCGCCCTCGACAGTGAGGCCGAAGCCTCGTTCGGTCCGTATCCCGTAACGCGGGTCGGCTGGGGTGAGATCGGCCGCATGGTGCGCAAGTTTCGGCAGGCGGGCGTCACGGATCTGGTCATCATCGGCGGCGTGCGCCGCCCGGACCTCGGCGCCATCAAGCCCGACTTCGGCTTCTTCAGCGCCCTGGCGACCGTCACCCGGCTGGTGCTCGCGGGCGGCGACGACAAGGTGCTTCGCGGTGTCATCGCGTTTCTGGAAGGCAAGGGCCTGAAGGTGGTCGGACCGGCGCGGGTCGCCCCGGAGCTGCTCATTGGCGCCGGCCCGCTCGCGCGCCACGCGGCGGATGAAGCGATGATCGCCGACGCGCGGCTCGGCTTTGCTGCCATCGGCGCGCTCGGCGCACTCGACATCGGCCAGGCCGCCGTCGTTTCGAACGGATGCCTCGAGGCGCTGGAAGGGGCCGAAGGGACGGATGGGCTGCTCCAGCGCGTCGCGGCGCAGCGGCGCTCGGGCGGCATTCCGCCGGGTGTCACGCGCGGCGTACTGGTGAAGCGTGTGAAACCGGGGCAGGACGAGCGTATCGACTTGCCGGTGATCGGTCCCGAAACGGTAACGCGCGCGGTCGAGGCCGGGCTTGCTGGCATCGTCGTCGAGGCGGGGCACGTGCTTGCCGCGCGGCGCGACGAACTCGCGATCCGCGCCAACGCGGGCGGGCTCGTTGTCGCCGGCCTCGAGGTCGATCGTGCATCGGCGGCGAAAATGCTGGCGGACGCAGCCGAGCGCCAGCGGCTGCGGCGCTCCGGTGGGGGCCTCGTGAGCATTCTGCTCGGTCGTGGCTCCCCGGCCGGCATCACCACCATAGGCCGCGTGGCCGTGCCGCGCGGGGCGGTGCGCGACCTGCGCAAGGGGGCGGCCGTGATCGCCGCCATGGAGCCGATCGGGGGATCGCGCGCGGTCGCGGTCGTGCGCGGGCATGTCCTCGCGGTCGAGACGGGAGAAGGGCCGCGCGCCGCCATCGAGCGGGCCGCCGGACACCGGCAGTGGGGTGATGGCCGCGTCAAGTGGCGCGCGGGCGTCGCGACGCTGGCCGGTGGTCGCGACACCAGCCCCGAGGTCGTTGCGGCGGCGGCGGCGGCAGGCTTCGCCGGCATCGCGGTGCGGCTGAAGCGGTTCTCCGCCGGTGTCGCCCCCGATACCATCGCCGCTGCGGACGCCGCGGGGTTGTTCATTGCCGGGCTTCCGGAAGCAGGGGACGGGAACCATGCTTGAGAACGCGAACGGTTCGGGCGTCGGGGAGCGTGGGCCGGGCGGTGATGGTTCTGTCCGCCCGCTCCGCCTCGCCGTCGTCGCTGGTGAGCATTCCGGTGATCTGCTCGGCGGCAAGCTGATGGAGGCCCTGAACGCCGCGACGGGCGGGCGTATCGTCTATGCGGGGGTCGGCGGCGAGCACATGGAGGCGCACGGCCTCTCATCCATCTTCCCGCTCGCCGAGGTGGCGGTGATGGGGCCGCTGTCGATCCTGCCGCGTCTGCCGCGTATCGTCCGCCGCGTCTACAACGCGGTCGATGCGACGATCAGTTTCGAGCCCGATGCCGTCGTCATCATCGATAGCCCCGAGTTCACCCACCCGATCGCCAAGCGCATCCGCAAGCGCCGCCCCGCGATACCCATCATCGATTACGTCAGTCCGAGCGTTTGGGCATGGCGGCCCGGCCGCGCCCGGCGCATGCGCGCCTACGTCGATCATGTGCTTGCTCTGCTGCCCTTCGAGCCGTCTGCGCACGAGCGCCTCGGTGGCCCCAAGTGCACCTACGTCGGTCATCCGATGATCGAGCGCTACGACTGGATCAGGGCGCGCGACAGTGCGGCGCTCGCCGAACGGCTCGGGCTCGATCCGGCGCGTCCGGTGCTCGTCGTCTTGCCGGGGAGCCGGCCCTCCGAGGTCTCGCGCCTGATGCAGCCATTCGGTGCGCGGATTGGTGGAGGCGGGTGTCGCAGGCTGGACCGTTCGCCCGCACATCGTCTCGGGGGACGACGACAAGTTCGCCGCTTTCCGCCTCGCGACGGCCGCGCTCGCCGCATCGGGTACGGTCACGCTCGAACTCGCGGTCGCCGGCACGCCGATGGTGGTCGCCTATCGGGTCGATCAGGTCGCCGCGCGGCTGCGCTTCCTGCTCAAAGTGCATTCGGTGGTGCTGGCCAACCTAGTGCTCGGCGAGAATGCGTTCCCGGAATTGCTGCAGGAGGACTGCACGGGAGAAAAGCTCGCCGCCGCGCTGGCTCCGCTCCTTTCAGAAACGCCACAGCGACGTGCACAACTGGCGGCGCTAGAGCGCATTCCATCGCGGCTGCTGCTCGATCACGGCACGCCGAGCGAGCGTGCCGCCGAAGTGGTGCTGGCGGCGCTGCCAACTGGGCGCGGGTAGCGCCCTTACGTTCCTGTCCGATCAGTCGAACGGCTTGCGGTTTCGCCTCCGTTCGACGCGCTCCGGCCGTGTGCCGGCGCACCGCCGTGCGGTGATGAGACCGAATCAGGAAACCGCCACCCGATAGCGGATGTGCTTGCCGAGCTTGCAGTAGCCACGGCGCCACTCGAGAGGCCGGTCCTTGTCGGTGAACACGACGCGATCGATGTGCAGCATGGCCGTACCGGCATCGACGCCGAGATCGCGCGCCGCATCTTCCGGCAACGCGCGCACCGTCACTTCTTCGACGGCGTGGTCGGGCAGCAGGCCGTAACGTTGCGTCATCGATGTAATGCGCGTCGGAATGGGTACGGTATCGAGCAGGTGTGGAAAGAGGCGCGAAGGCAGCGAGACCTCTTCGACCATGAAGGCTTCGTCGTTCAACAGACGAACCTGGCAAAGGCGAACGCAGTCTTCTCCCTCGGCAAGCCGCAGCCGATTGCGTTCTTCATCGGTGGCGGAACCGATGGCCGTCGAAATGACGATGGCCTTGGCGTTCGCTATCTCTCCGTCTCCCTGTTGCAGCGCGCTGAAACGCGACGGCACCTTCCCCGAGGCGTGGTCCACCACGAAGGTGCCGCGGCCTCTGCGCCGTTCGATCAGCTTTCGCCTTTCCAGAATGTCGAGGGCCTTGCGTACCGTACCAACGCTGAGGTTCAGGTCCGCCGCCAGTTCCTGCTCGCCGGGAATCGCAGGTCCCGGCTTCCATGCGCCGGAGAGGATCCTGCTGATGAATACATCGGCCACTTGATCGTAGAGTGTCTTGGTTTGAAACCGCATGTTCGCGTCCTTCGGCAAGACGACTGCATTTGATTCCATAGAGGAGTTTCCTCCGATATCTGCGTAACTGCAACCTAAGCGTTTGCGCAGGTCATTATCTGTGCGCAAATCATTGGTGCAATGTTCTATAAAGAACGCAGTTTACACAGCGCTGAATAGTGAGCATCGTTTATTGTGTAATGTGTAGTATATCAGTCGATTATTTTCCAGGAATCAAGCCTTAAATCCCAAGGCCGGAAATCGGAATTCACATTTAGATGTTGTCTGGCATGTTGTTCCTCAGTGAAAACTGAGCGGAGCAACGTTTCATGCAACGTCCGTCGAGCACCAGATGGGTCAGGTGCCTGCATTTGCAGGCTCGCAGCCTCGCAGTCAATTTGAATTTGTTTCGCAAAGCTAAAGACGGAACGGCGGCGATCGAGTTCGCCGCCGTCGTGCCTGTTTTTCTTGCAATTACGTTCGGAATACTTGCCTACGGCTTCTACCTCGGAGCCGTGCACAGCGTTCAACAGCTCTCGGCGGATGCCGCCCGGGCCTCTGTAGCGGGGTTGAGCAACACGGAGAGATTGCAGCTCGCCGAGGCGTATGTCGCGGCGGCCGCCTCCGATTACCCCCTGCTCGAACTTGCGCGGGTTGCTGTCGCCGCGTCCGACACTGACGGGCGGTTCACCATCACGGTCACCTACGACGCATCCCACCTGCCGATCTGGGGGCTGAAGGGGCTCGTCCCCATGCCCGCGAAGTCGATCGAACGATCGGCCGTCATCGCTCACGGGGGAGGCTAGTCATGTGGTGCAAGTCCAAGCAGGCGGAGGCCGTTTCCATCGGCGGCTTCGCCGGCAATGATCGCGGATCGATCGCCGTTCTATCAGCCGTCTTCATCACGGTCGCCATGGGGATGGCTGCGTTGGCCATCGACATGGGGATGCTCTACATCGAGAGGCGTCACGCGCAAGGAGCGGTGGACCTCGCCGCCATCGCCGCCGCCTCGAGCATCGCTACGGCGGAAAGCAGCGCACTGACCACGCTCTCGGCGAACGGCGTGGATGAAATCTCGCACCTCGATGTGATCCGCGGCCATTACAGCGCCGATCCCAGCATTGCCGTCGGCCGGCGGTTTCGGCCCGGCGAGGGGCCGCACAACGCGGTTCGTGTCGCACTGACCAAATCGGGCCAGACCTATTTCTCCAAGGTGCTTGGCTGGCCCGCTCCGACCATCGCCGTCGAGGGCATGGCCGCCAATTCCGAGCAGGCGACGTTCTCTGTCGGCAGCAGGCTCGCCGCGCTGCGCGGCGGCCTCGTCAACGATGTCCTGGCGGCCATGGTCGGCGGCTCGGTGTCGCTGTCGGTGATGGACTACGAGGCGTTGGCGAAGGCCAATGTCGAGATCGTTCCCTTTCTCGACACGCTAGCGACGGAACTCGACTTGCAGGCGGGCACTTATCAGGACGTTCTGGATTCGACTGTGACCGTCGGGCAGGTGGCAAGGGCGATCGCCGCGACCGGCGCCGATGGCGACGCGACGTCAACCTTGCTCGCCCTCGACAGCATGGCAGGCTCATGGTCGCGGACACTCGAATTGGCGAAGGTCATCGATATCGGTTCGCTGGCGTGGCTGTCGACGCATTCGCAGTCATCGGGAATCGCAGGAACGGTCGATGCCCTGACGCTTCTGAAGGCGTCAGCGATGGTTGCCAACGGTGCGCACCAGATCGAACTCGCCCTCGCGTCCGATATTCCCGGAATCGCGTCGATCAGCTTGCAACTGGCCATCGGCGAGCCGGCGGTCGTTTCGACGTGGATCAGCACCGGCTCTGTTGGCTCGAAGGTGAGGACCGCGCAGCTCCGCCTCAAGCTCGTCGCCGAGTTCGCGCCCCTGTCGGGCCTCAGCGGTGCGAAAATCCGGTTGCCGCTGATGGTGGAAGCGGCATGGGCAGAAGCAGAGCTCGGCGGCATCGAATGCAACGCCGATCTCTCGGTCGATAGGGTACGGGTCGATACGCGCCCGGGTATCGTCGAGGCCTGGATCGGTGAAACGTCCAGGTCGGGGTTCGCGGACTTCGGCCGGGCGATGCCAGTTGCACCGGCGGCATTAGTCACGTCGGGATTGGTTTCAGCGAAAGGTATCGCTCATGCCATGGTCGGAGAAACGTCGCCGACATCCCTCTATTTCAGCGCCAAGGATATCGAGAAGCAGCGGATCAAGAGGACATCGACCGAACATTTCGTCGTCCCGCTCGTGACCTCGCTGGTCGGCGATCTTGACTTGCAGGTCGATCTGTTCGGCCTATCGCTGCTGACACCACGCGCCGTCACCGCGACGATTTCGAACGTCCTTGCCGATGCCGCCGAGCCGCTCGACGCACTTGTCGCGACGATCCTGCGGGAACTTGGCGTCAGCGTCGGCGAAGCCGACGTGAAGGTGCATGCGGCCAAGTGCGGTCGCGCCATGCTTTCGGGTTGAGGTTCGCCGTTCGAGTGGCGCATCTAGCGTGCCATCGCCCCCGGCGCTCGAATGTGCCGGGGGTTGATCCCTGCCTCCCCTGCGCTTCGGAGATTGAATTGAGGGCCTTTCTGCCAGATGGTGCATCCACCGCGGCAGCTCTCGTGACGGTGTGCGGTGTGGCGCATGTCGTCGCAACATGTCAGGGCAGATAGAAAAGGCTCTCCCGTGCTCGAAGGTAAGATGCGCTCGATCGCGTTGCTGCTGGTGGTCGAGGTGGCGGCGATGAGCCTGTGGTTCGTCTCTGCCGCGATTTTACCGGAGATGCTGCGCGAGGCGCCGCTTTCGCCGTTCCGGCAGGCGGCGCTGGCGAGTGGCGTGCAGGCGGGATTCGTCGTCGGCGCGCTGATCTCGGCGATCCTCGGCCTTGCCGACCGTTTCGATCCACGCCGTGTTCTCGCCATCGCCGCCGTCGGCGCGGGGCTCGCCAACGCGGTGCTTCTTCTCGTGCCGCAGGGAAGTGCCGCGTCGATCGGCGCGCGCTTCCTCACGGGCGCGCTGCTTGCGGGCGTCTATCCGGTCGGCATGAAGATCGCGGTCGGCTGGGGGCAGAAGGATCGCGGCTTCCTCGTCGGGGCGCTAGTCGGCGCGCTGACGCTCGGGTCCGCCTCGCCTCATCTGATCTCGCTACTCGGCGGCGCCGACTGGCGCGCGACGGTGATCGCGGCGTCGCTCGCCGCCATCGGTGCCGGCTTCGTCGGCTTGCTCGTCGGCATCGGTCCCCACCACCGTGCCGCCGCCGCATTCGATCCGCACGTCGTCAAGACGGCATGGACCAACCGGCGCGTTCGGCTCGCCTATGCGGGATACCTCGGGCACATGTGGGAACTCTACGCGATGTGGGCGTGGATCGCGGCGGCGACCGCGGCTTCCTACGGCGCGACTTTGCCGGTCGCCGAGGCCGAGCGGCTCGCCAAGCTGACCACATTCCTCGCCATTGCCGCCGGTGGCCTCGCCTGCGCGTTCGCCGGAACGATCGCCGACCGCATCGGCAAGGCGGAAGTGACCATCGTCGCCATGGCAGTGAGCGGCACGTCGGCGATTGCCGCGGCGATGACGTTCGGCGGGCCTGTATGGCTGACGGCGCTCGTCGTCGTCGTATGGGGCATCAGCGTCATTCCGGATTCCGCGCAGTTCTCGGCGCTCGTCGCGGATGCGGCGCCGCCCGAGCAGGCGGGCAGCCTCATGACATTCCAGACGGCGCTCGGTTTTGCGCTGACCATCCTCACCGTGCAGGCGACGCCCGTGGTCGCGGCGGCGCTCGGGTGGCCGGCGGTGCTCGCGGTCCTCGCCATCGGCCCGGCTCTCGGCATCGTCGCGATGCTGCGGCTGCGGGCGATGGGGTAGAGATGGCGTCTGGTAGATGCTGATGGCATCGCGACGTGTCCAAGCGCTCGGGCCGCGCAATCGGCCGATCGAGCTGCGCACAACGGATCA
>CALMPK010000423.1 GCA_937873575.1 uncultured Hyphomicrobiaceae bacterium | reverse complement strand
CGCCAGGGGGGGACGCCACCCGCGCAGTTTGTGGCCGTACCTGTCAGGCTGAGGTGCTGGCGCACCACGCGCTGTTCCGCGAGGTCATAGACCACTGTGGTCGTGCCGCCGCCCATGGGATGCCCATCGAGATAGGTGTCATAGACCTTGTCGGCCGGAAGCTGATCGCGCAGCCGATGGCCGATGCCGGTGGGTCCAAGGTCGCGGTGGCGCGGCTTGACCTCGTGATTGCAGACCAGGATCACCTGCGACCCTTCGCCGGCGAAACATCCCATGCCGTCCGGCTTGCCGGGCATCAGCAGGCCGTCGTCCATCGTCTCGCCCGACTGGCGGATGACGCGATAGGTAAAGCCCGCCGGCAGGTCGAGGATACCCTCGGGGTCAAGCACCAGCGGCCCGTAGCCGGTGACCTGGTTGGCGTAGCTCTCGGTGGCCTGCGCGTCCTGAGCCCGAGCGCGGCGGGAGAGGCCGGTAAAGGCAACCAGGGCCGTGCTGCCGACAAGAACGTGACGCCGGGAAAAACTCATCTATGCAATCCTACCAGAGTTGAGTGCGCTCCTAATGCCTGGTTGCGACATTTGAATGAAGTTGTGCTCCGTCCGTTCAAAGCGACTGACACGGACAGACAAACTGACAGGACCGCCCGGTCTATCGGGGCAACCGATGTTGCCATCGCCACGGGCGGCGGGGAGAAACGACGAGAGGATGCTCCAAATTTATACGGTATCATATTACCGTATCCAGAAAATATCATTAAAACAATAAGATGAATGGCATTCGAGAATCAGACATGCATTGACGCGTGGGATGGTGTCCGCTAATAAGCGCGCCGTTGCGGTCGGGGCCCTCCCGGCCGCTTTTCGATTTTTTTGGACCCGACCATGCTCAAGACCACGACGGCTTCGCTGAAGCCCGCCGATGTCGAGAAGAAGTGGATCCTCATCGACGCCGAAGGCGTCGTTGTCGGTCGTCTGGCTTCCTTCATCGCCATGCGTCTGCGCGGCAAGCACCGCCCGGACTACACCCCGCACGTCGACTGCGGCGACTATGTCGTCGTCATCAATGCCGAGAAGGTGAAGTTCACGGGCAAGAAGCTGACCGACAAGATCTACTACCGTCACACCGGCCACCCGGGCGGCGTCAAGGAGCGCGTCGCCGGCAAGGTGCTGGAAGGCAAGTATCCAGAGCGCGTCCTGCAGAAGGCCGTCGAGCGCATGCTGCCCAAGGAAAGCCCGCTGGCCCGCGCCCAGATGACCCACCTGCGCATCTTTGCCGGTGCGGAACACACCCATGAGGCGCAGAAGCCGGAGACGATCGACTTCGCCGGCATGAACGCCAAGAACGTCCGGGGCCAGTAAGACATGACCGATACGCCGATCACTGAAACCACCCCGGAAGCCACCGAAGCCAAGGGCTTCGATGCTCTGGCCGGCATGGGCACCAACGCTCCGGCTCCGGTGCGCGAACGCATCGTCGATGCCCAGGGCCGCGCCTATGCCACCGGCAAGCGCAAGAACGCCATCGCGCGCGTCTGGCTCAAGCCCGGCTCGGGCAAGATCACCATCAACGGCCGCGACCAGGAGATCTACCTGGCCCGTCCGGTCCTGCGCATGATGATCGCCCAGCCGCTGGAAATCGCCGACCGTCTGACTCAGTTCGACGTGGACGTCACCGTCCAAGGGTCGGGCCTGTCGGGCCAGGCCGGTGCCATCCGTCACGGCATCGCCAAGGCTCTGACCTACTATGAGCCCGAGCTGCGCCCGGTCCTGAAGCCGCACGGCTTCCTGACCCGCGACAGCCGCGTCGTCGAGCGCAAGAAGTACGGTCGCGCCAAGGCCCGCCGCAGCTTCCAGTTCTCGAAGCGCTAATCGCACTCACGCGATTTGGATTTGGGGCGCTTCGGGGAAACCCGGAGCGCCCTTTTTCTTTTGATTGTCAACGTGATGAGCGTGCCTTCGCGCATCACAGAAATCAGTCTCAACGCCGCGCGCCATTTGTAACCGGCGCTTGCTGACAAATCGCTCGCATAGACCACCCCCAAGAATTCTTGGACACTCCGAAGGTCTGAAGAGGGCGCATTTCCTCTTCAAAGTGGAGATGTTCCCGTGCCCAGCTCAAAAAATCGGACAAGAAGCGCTGGGGATTCGAGGTCGCGTTCAAACGCGGTCGCCTGACCATGCGCGGCGAAGGCAAGGCCGCCTTCGTCATGCCGGTGATCGCCTTGATCTATTGTTCGGGAGCGGTGGGCTTAGCTTCGGCATTGGTCTGGCTAGTCAGCGAAGTGAGGGCGCTGATTGGCTAACGCGCTTACTTGATCTGATCGCCGAGATAGCCGCATCGTCTCCTCCCCATGAGCGAAGCGAAATGGGGAGGGGGACCACGAAGTGGTGGAGG
>CALMPK010000422.1 GCA_937873575.1 uncultured Hyphomicrobiaceae bacterium | reverse complement strand
CCGCGCCCCCAGCCGCCCGCCGAGGGGCCGGGTTTGGGGTGGCCCCGTGCGCCCGCCGCGGCGCGCTGGCCGCGGCGCCAGGCTCCCCGCCATGACTTTCCCCGGCAGCAAGGCGACGATCGAGGACACCATCAAGGAGCTGATCGCCACCATCGGCGAGAACATGAACCTGCGCCGCACTGCGACCGTCTCGGTCAAGTCGGGCCTGGTCGCGTCCTACATGCACAGCCAGATCGCGGATGGCCTCGGCAAGATCGGCGTACTGGTCGGCCTCGAGACCGAGGGCAAGGCCGATGTGCTGGCCGAGATCGGCCGCATGGTGGCGATGCACGTCGCGGCGACCAACCCCGTTTCGCTGACCATCGACGGCGTTCCGGCCGAAATCCTCGAGCGCGAGAAGGGCATTCTCGCCGAGAAGAACCAGGGCAAGAAGCCCGAGGTTCTCGAGAAGATCTTCCAGTCGAGCCTCAAGAGCTTCGCCAAGGAAAACTGCCTGCTCGAGCAGCCGTTCGTCCACGACCCGTCGAAGACGGTGGCGCAGGCCGTGAAGGAGGCCGAGAAGGTCGCCGGCGCGCCGATCAAGTTGACCGCGTTCGTGCGCTATGCGCTGGGCGAGGGCATCGAGAAGAAGGAAGAGGACTTCGCCGCCGAGGTCGCCGCGGCGGCCGGCACGAAGTAAGCCCGCGTCCGGATCGAGTTGCAGCAATCGAAGCGGCGGATCGTCCTGATCCGCCGCTTTTTCGTTCCCGCAACGGTGTCCCGGTTCTTTTGCCAGTGCAATGGCGCCGCGATTTGCGATAGAGCACGTGCGCCGAACGAAACCGGCGGATGGGCGACGATCGCGCCGGTCAGGCGTCAGGCATACCCGATGCCCGCGACCGCGATCCGCTCGCGCACGCGACCGAGGAGATGAAGATGACCGCGCCCCTCAAATACAAGCGCCTGCTGCTGAAGCTCTCCGGCGAAGCGCTGATGGGCAAGCAGGGCCATGGAATCGACATGGGTGTCGTCGAGCGTCTCGCTGGCGACGTCAAGGAGGCGGTCGCGGCCGGCGCTGAGATCGCGATCGTGATCGGCGGCGGCAATATCTTCCGGGGTCTGCAGGGTGCCGCCAAGGGCATGGACCGGGCGACCGCCGACTACATGGGCATGCTGGCGACGGTGATGAACTCCCTCGCTTTCCAGGGTGTACTCGAGAAGCTCGGCGTGCCGAGCCGCGTGCAATCCGCAATCCCCATGCCGACGGTTTGTGAGAGCTACGTGCGTCCGCGCGCGATGCACCACCTCAAGAAAGGCCGCGTCGTGATTTTCGCCGCCGGCACGGGCAATCCGTTCTTCACCACCGATACGGCCGCGACCCTGCGTGCCGTCGAGATGGGGTGCGATGCCATGGCCAAGGCGACGCAGGTCGATGGTGTCTACTCGGCCGATCCGCGCAAGGATGCTGGCGCGACACGCTATGACGCTCTCGGATACGACGAGGTTCTGGCGCGCAATCTCCAGGTGATGGACGGGGCTGCAATCGCCCTTGCCCGCGACAATCGTCTTCCGGTAATTGTTTTCTCCATCGAGGCATCGGGCAACCTTCTGAAGGTGCTGCGGGGTGAAGCACGCGCTACGCTGGTTCACGCCGCGGCGTGATTCGGGGCTCCTGCGGAGCCTCCGCCGCTCATTTCCGAACGGCGGCGAGCGCCGGTATGGCGGCGCCCGCGTGGCGCCACACCAGCGATGGCGTCAGCACATGGCCGATGGCGTCGGCATAACGGCGCGGTCAGCGAGGGTCCCGGGGCGGCGCAGATCGCCGCTCGTATGGGGATGCGCGCGATGCGGCAGGCGACGATCGTGAGCCTGCCGGAAGGTGGCTCTCGTGCCGGCATGTCGCGGCGGGGGCGGCGACGGGCATCGGCTGATGTGCCGCGGGACGACATTCGCCGGCCCGGATCGGGACGGTAGAGAAGAGGACTGGAAATGGCGGTTGGAACGTTCGATATCAACGAGTTCGATCAGCGCATGCGCGCATCGATCGAGGCGCTGAAGCGCGAGTTCAGCGGCCTGCGCACCGGCCGCGCCAGCGCTCACCTGCTCGACCCCATCCAGGTCACGGTCTACGGCTCCAAGATGCCGCTCAATCAGGTGGCGACGGTCTCGGTGCCGGAATCGCGCGCCATCTCGGTGCAGGTGTGGGACAAGACCAACGTCGGCGCCGTCGAACGGGCGATCCGTGAATCGAACCTCGGCCTCAACCCGGTGATCGACGGCACGCTGCTGCGCCTGCCCATCCCGGCACTCACCGCCGAGCGTCGCACCGAGCTCACCAAGATCGCGCACAAGTACGCCGAGCAGACCCGCGTCGCCGTCCGCAACGTCCGCCGCGACGGCATGGAGCTTCTCAAGAAGCTCGAGAAGGACGCACACATGAGCCAAGACGAGCACAAGAAGAACTCGTCCAAGGTGCAGGAGCTGACCGACTCCTTCATCAAGGAGGTCGAGACGACGCTGCACGCCAAGGAGGCGGAGATTCAGAAGGTTTGATCCAGGGGCGCCACGCCGGTCCGACGGCGCCTTTTCATCCGTCAGACGAGGCGGCTGCACCGGCGCAGCGCCCGCGAGTAGAAGCACTTTTCGCCGCATCTCGGACAGCTCGCCCGGCATGGGCCCCGCCTCGGGGACCCGACGAAGCGGGATGAGGATGCGACGGTCACGAGCCGCAGGTTCGCTTGCGAGGATCGCCCTCAGCCTCATCTGGAAGGTCAGGTCATTGTGACCGCACGTTCTCAAGCCGACACCGGTGACCGGACCACGAGTGTTCCGGAAGGCGGGGCCGTCCGCCACGTCGCTATCATCATGGACGGCAACGGGCGCTGGGCGAAGGAGCGCGGACTGCCGCGCGGCATCGGCCACCGCAAGGGCGTGGAAGCGGTGCGCCGCACGGTGCGCGCGGCGATCGAGCTGTCCATCCCCTATCTCACGATCTACAGTTTCTCGTCCGAAAACTGGGCCCGCCCGGCCGACGAGATCGACGACCTCATGGGGCTCATCAAGCGCTTCATCCGCCGCGATCTCGCGGAGCTTCACCATGCCGGGGCACGCATCCGCGTGATCGGCGAGCGCGAGGGCGTCGACCCGGAGCTGATGGCGCTGATCGACGAAGCGGTGGAGCTGACGCGCTCCAATACCGCGCTCACTCTGATCATCGCGTTCAACTACGGCGCCCGCGCCGAGATCGCCAACGCCGCACGCCGCATGGCCGAGGATGTCGCCGCGGGCCGCATGACGCCAGCCGAGATCGATGTCGAAAGCCTGTCGCGCAGGCTCGACACGGCTGGCATCCCCGATCCCGATCTGCTGGTTCGGACCAGCGGCGAGATGCGTCTCTCCAATTTCCTGCTGTGGCAGTGCGCCTATACCGAATTCGTCTTCCTCGAGACCTATTGGCCCGATTTCGGCCGCGAGGAATTGGAGCGCGCGCTCGCCGTCTACCGGTCGCGCGACCGCCGCTTCGGCGGTCTCACCAAGCGGTCGACCGCATGAGCGTCATGGAGCCTGACCTGCCACAGTCCAGTACCGCTGGGAACGCCGCACCGTCGCCGAAGCGTTCCGATCTCAAGCCGAGACTGCTCGCGGGGATCGCCATGGCCCTCGTCGCCGTCGGCATCACCTATTCTGGCGCGGTGCCGTTCGCGGCCATGGTCGGCGTCGTCGCGCTGGTGATGTGCTGGGAATGGGGCCGCATGGTGCGCGGCGAGGCGCTCGGCATCGCGTTCCCACTGCATCTTGTCGCGATCGCCACCGCTGCCGCGCTCGCCGCCGCCGGCATGATGCGCGAGGCACTGGCCGCGGTTGTTGCCGGCGCCGTCGTCGTGCTTGCGCTCACCGGCCGTCATCGCCTGATGTCGGCGGCTGGCGTGATCTATGTCGGGCTGCCGGTCGTGGCGCTGATCTGGTTCCGGAACGATGCGCGCCTCGGGCTCGAGGCGATCCTGTTCCTGTTCCTCGTGATCTGGACGTCGGACATCGCGGCGTTCGCATCGGGCCGCACGTTCGGCGGGCCGAAGCTCTGGCCCCGGGTTTCGCCCAACAAGACGTGGTCGGGCTCCATCGGCGGGATCTCGGCGAGTGCGCTCGTCGGCGCCTTGCTCGCGCAGTTCGTTGCCGGCGCGAGCAGCGCCGAGCTCGGCGCGACGGGCCTCGTGCTGGCATTGATCGCGCAGATGGGCGACCTTGCGGAATCGGCGCTGAAGCGTTCGTTCGGCGTCAAGGATTCGAGCGCCATCATTCCAGGGCATGGCGGCGTGATGGATCGCGCCGACAGCACGGTCGCGGTATCCGTCGCGGCGGCGATCTTCGCGCTGCTGTGGAACGCGGCGTCGCCAGCGGCGGCCCTGCTGATCGGTGGCTGAAGCAGCGGGCGGCGGTCGCGCCGTCAACGGGAGAGCGTCAGCGGGATGACAGCGTCTGCGACGAGCGAGAGACCGCAAGCGGTGGAGGAGTGCGCCGCCGGGAGGGTCGATCCCGCGGGCCTGAGCGGGGGGCCGCGCCGCATCACGGTTCTCGGCGCAACGGGCTCCATCGGCCGCAGCACGCTCGATCTCGTCGGTCGCTCGGGCGACGCTTTCGAAATCGAGGCGCTGACCGCGAACGCCGACGCCGAAGGGCTCGCCCGGCTGGCTATAGCGCACCGCGCGCGCATTGCTGTCGTCGCCGACCCCGCCGCCCATGGCCGGCTCGCCGAGTTGCTCTCCGGCACCGGTATCGAGGCCGCGGCAGGGCCCGGCGCGCTGGTCGAGGCGGCATCGCGCCCGGCCGACTGCGTGGTGGCCGCCATTGTCGGCGCCGCCGGCCTGCCGCCGACCATCGCCGCCGTTCGCCAGGGCCGGCGTGTCGCGCTCGCCAACAAGGAATGCCTGGTCACGGCCGGCGACATCTTCATGCGCGAGACGCGCGCCGCCTCGACCGAGCTGCTTCCGGTCGATTCCGAGCATTCGGCGGCTTTCCAGGCCATCGGCAATGCGGAGCCGGGTTGGATCGAGGAGATCACGCTCACCGCATCGGGTGGTCCGTTTCGGGAATGGGACATCGCCCGTCTCGCCAAGGCACTGCCGAGCGAGGCGCTGCGTCACCCCAACTGGTCGATGGGCGCCAAGATCACCATCGATTCCGCGACGATGATGAACAAGGGGCTGGAGCTGATCGAGGCCTACCACCTCTTCCCCGTTGCGGCGGAGCAGATCCGCATCGTCGTGCATCCCCAGTCGATCGTGCACTGCCTCGTCTCCTACCGCGACGGCTCGGTGCTGGCCCAGATGTCGTCACCCGACATGCGCACGCCGATCGCGCTCGCGCTCTCCTGGCCGAGCCGAATGGACGCGCCGACCGAGCGGCTGGACCTCGTGCGCCTCGGGCAGCTCACCTTCGAGGCTCCCGACGAGACCCGCTTTCCGGCGCTTGCGCTGGCTCGTGCTGCGCTGCAACGTGGCGGCTGCGCCCCGGCGGTGCTGAACGCTGCCAACGAGATCGCGGTGCACGCTTTCCTTGCCGGTCGAATCGGCTTTCTTGATATCGCCGAGACGGTCGCCAAATGTCTCGAGGCAGCGGAAGGTCGCGGCCTGCTCGCGTCGCGAGCCGCGCTGGACGACGTTTTGGCAGTGGACGAGGAGGCCCGTCAGTTGGCACGAACGATGCTGACGGCGAGCACCAAGAGTAGTGTTCACGGCAGTTCCCTGCCGTTCGACTGACCCGCCGAGCGCCGCCCGTTGCGGACTCTCTAGACGTACGACCCGGAGTGACCATGGAAACCGCACCGAGCCTGATCGAGAACATCACCGGTACCTTGATGTTCCCGCTGGCCTTTTTGTTCGTACTGAGTGTCGTGGTGTTCTTCCATGAGCTCGGCCATTTCCTCGTCGCGCGCTGGTGCGGCGTCACCGTCAAGGCATTCTCCATCGGCTTTGGCCGGGAAATCTGGGGCTTCTACGATCGCCACGGAACGCGCTGGCGGCTCGCCTGGATCCCGCTCGGTGGCTACGTCAAGTTCCTCGATGACGAGAGCGCGGCGAGCACGCCCTCGGCCGAAGCGCTGCGCAACATGACCGAGGAGCAGCGCAAGGGTGCGTTCCACGCCAAACCCGTCTGGCAGCGCGCCGCGGTGGTCGCTGCCGGCCCCGTCGCCAACTTCATCCTGGCCGTGGTGATCTTTTCCGGGATGCTCGCGGTCAACGGCGTCACGCCCCTCGACCGGCGAATCGGCAAGTTTGTGGAGGGCTCGCCCGCCGAGGCCGCCGGGTTCCTGGCAGGGGACGTTGTTCAGAAAATTCAAGGCAAGGAAATCAACGACTTCGCAGAGCTCCAGCACATCGTCTCGACCCATCCGGAGGAGGAGCTGGAGTTCGTCGTCGACCGTGCAGGCAAGCTCGTCGTTCTCGTCGTCAAGCCGCGCCTGCAGGAGCACGAGGACGCCATTTCGGGCAAGATCACGCGGCCCGTCATCGGCATCATGAGCGCAGCCGGCGCCGAGCGCCTGCACCGCCGTGTCGGCCCTGTCGAGGCCGTCGGCCTCGCCGTCGACCGGACGGCGATGATCGTCACCGGCACTCTCGGCTACGTCGCCGACGTCATCCGTGGCCGTCAGAAGGCCGACCAGCTCGGCGGGCCGATCCGCATAGCCGAGGTCTCCGGCCAGGTCGCCAAGTTCGGCATCCAGCCGCTTCTTCATCTGATCGCGGTGATCTCCGTCAGCGTCGGCCTGATCAATCTGTTCCCGGTCCCGCTGCTCGATGGCGGCCACCTGATGTTCTATGCGATCGAGGCCATCCGGCGTAAGCCGCTGTCCGAGCGCACGCAGGAGATCGGCTTCCGCATCGGCCTCGCCATCGTCTTGATGCTCATGGTTTTCGCGACCTTCAACGATTTGCCAATCTTGAAGAAATGGCTGTCGGCGCTCGGCTGATTTTATCCCCCGGTGGGGTAATCTTGCCACTTCCGCCCGGCTTACTGAATCGTTAAAAGCGAGAGGTGGTGGAGTAGTGTTTTCCGTACTGGGCTCGGCGTGACAGGGACGCCGGGCCACAAGGGCAGCGCGGAATTCGGCACGTACCACCGGTGTTAACCTGCCGTTAGGGGTTGGCACTGCACTGCGCATAGAAGGACGGGCGCGCCAAATGCCGACGGCGCCCGGACCGGTTGGGGGGTCGGCAATACGAGGGCATACCTTGCGAATGCCGCAGTATAAAACGTCCATCGGGGGATGGCGCCTGGCAGTCTGGCTCGCGCTTCTCGCGCCTGTCTGCTTCGCGGCCGATGCCGTCGTATTCTCCACCGCAGCTCACGCTCAGGGCGCGATCCGGGAAATCCGGGTCACGGGCAACCGCCGCCTGGAGCCGGAGACCGTGCGGTCGTATCTCAAATTCTCCGTCGGCGACACGTACTCCGCCGGCGCTGCCGACCGCTCGCTTACCGCGCTGTTCGGAACTGGCCTGTTCTCCGACGTCCGCATCGATCGCGAAGGCTCCGCGGTCGTCGTCACCGTCGTCGAGAACCCGGTGGTCGCCCAGGTCGCGTTCGAGGGCAACAGCGAGGTCGAGACCTCGACGCTCGGCTCCGAGGTTCAGTTGAAGCCGCGCTCCGTCTTCACCCGCGCCAAGGCGCAGGCGGACGTGCAGCGCATTCTCGACGTCTACCGCCGCCAGGGCCGCTTTGCTGCCAACGTGGAGCCGAAGCTGATCGAGCTCGACCAGAACCGCGTCAACGTGGTGTTCGAGATCACCGAGGGCATGGCGACGAAGGTCAAGGGCATCAACTTCGTCGGCAACCGCGCCTTCTCGGACTCCCAGCTTCGCGACATCATCTCGACCACGGAGTCGGGTTGGCTCGACTTCATCAAGGGTACGGCGATCTACGATCCGGATCGCATGAACCTCGATCGGGAGCTGCTGCGCCAGTACTACCTGAAGAACGGCTACGCCGATGCGCGCATCGTTGCGGGCAACGCCGAGCTCGATCGCGACGGCACCGGTTTCTACATCACCTTCGCAGTCGAAGAGGGCGAGATCTATCACTTCGGTGGCGTGACCATCGAGAGTTCGCTACCGGACATCAACGCCCAGAGCTTCTACGGCAATATCCTGACGCTGCAGGGTGATGTCTATAACGGCGCGCAGATCGACAAGACGGTCGAGAAACTGACGCTGGCCATCGCCGAGCAGGGCTATGCCTTCGCCCGTGTCCGTCCGCGTGCCAACCCGGACTTCGCGAGCCGCACCATCTCGCTCACCTACGTCATCGACGAGGGTCCGCGCGTCTACATCGACCGCATCAACGTCGCGGGCAACACGCGCACCAAGGATCACGTGATCCGTCGCGAGTTCCGTCTCGTCGAGGGCGACGCCTACAACCCGATGCTGGTGGATCGCGCGAAGAAGCGCCTCGAGGCTCTCGGCCTGTTCAAAAGCGTGAAGGTCGGCCGCACACCGGGCTCTGGCCCCGACCGTGTCGCTCTCGAGGTTCTGGTAGAAGAGCAGTCCACGGGTGAGCTTTCGTTCGGCGCCGGCTACTCGACCAGCGAAGGCGTGATCGGCGACATCTCGATCTCAGAGCGCAACCTGCTGGGTAACGGCCAGTTCCTGCGCCTCAAGCTCGCGGGCTCGCTGGAGCGGTTCCAGATCGACCTGTCGTTCACCGAGCCTCGCTTCCTCGACATGAACCTTGCGGCAGGCTTCGACCTCTTCCACAAGGAAGTCGATCAGTCGTCCACCTCGGGCTTCAAGAGCCGCAAGACGGGCGCCACGCTGCGCCTCGGCTATCCGCTGGCCGAGAACCTGTGGATGCAGAACTACTACACGTTCTCTCGCGACGAGATCTTCGACGTGGAGAACAACGCCTCGCTGGCTATCAAAGACGCCTGCGGCGATCCCGCACCGGTGGTCGGTAATCCGGCAAATTGCCAAGACGAGGTCTACTATACCTCGTTGGTCGGTACCTCGGTCACGTTTGACAAGCGCAACCATCCGAAGAACCCGACCAGTGGCTACTGGCTGAACGGTTCGGTGGATGTCGCCGGTCTCGGTGGCGACGCCCAGTACGTCCGTCTCTCAGGCGAGGGGCGCGCCTACTACCCGATCACCGAGAAGATCACGTTCGTCGGCCGCGCGGTTGCAGGGCACATCGAAAGTTGGGGTGACGACGACGTTC
>CALMPK010000421.1 GCA_937873575.1 uncultured Hyphomicrobiaceae bacterium | reverse complement strand
AATGAAGCCAACCAAGCAAGGCCGGGAAGGTGGCTGCCGCCTGGCCCCCGCCGTTGTTGAACTAACAGAAGGTCCGGGTGTGGACGCACGACATCACCGCCGAACCTGGCGCGACGTACCGCTATCGCCTGCGCGTCGTAACGAACAACCCGCTCTATGGGCAGAAGCTGATCGACGCCCAGAAGGCCGACGCGGATTCGCCCGTGTCCCGCGGCGATTGGTCGGAATGGACCGATCCCGTCACGGTCGAAGCCAAGGAGTACTACTTCATCACCGGCGCCTCGCCCGCCGACCAGCTCGGCGGCGCCCGCGCCTCGGCCGAGATGTACAAGTTCTACTACGGCTTCTGGCGCAAGGGCTCGGCCTCGATCGAGCCGGGCGACGTCCTCGCCGCCCAGGCCAAGCTCCCCGAAGAGCTGCGCCTCTGGGACATGGAAAAGCTCAAGGCCGGCGCCAAGCCCAAGATCACCCAGGCCACGCCCGACGAACGCGATGGCGGCGGACACGGCGAAGAGGGCGGCCGGCGCCGGCGTGGCGAGGTCAATGAACGCGAGCAGCCAACCGCCAACACCGAAACGCCCAAGCTCGAAGACGACGGCCTTTCCAAACCCGCCGCCAGGACGATCGACTTCATGGTCAACGCCATGATGCTCGACACCTCCGCCCTGCCAGCGTCCGGCGAGCGCGGCAGCAAGGCCCGTTTCCGCACTTTCTTCCGCGATCAGGCGGGACAGATCGTGGTTCGCTACCCGGATGTCGACGCCGCCAGCGACCTCTATAGACGTTTGGCCGCCAACGCGAAGATGGGCGAAAACCAGGGCCGCCCGCGCGTGAAGGCCGTGAACCCACAGGATCTTCCTCAGCCAACGGGTAACCGACCGGGAGCGGATGAACCCGCCTCCCGTCGCCCGCGCGACGACGGCAACGATGGAGCCGGTGGTGGTGGCGGCTAAGTCGAAGTCCGATAATGGTTTTCAGCGCCCCGGCGAACCCGCCGGGGCGTGTTTTTTTGACGCGATCGGTTTTCGATTGGTGCGATCGTTATCCGAACGCGAGCGATGCGAAAATGGAGTCAAAAAACGAGTCGGGATGTGCTTGACTCCGGGGGGTCGATTCCTAGAGTCCTCCCACCTCTAAACCGGAGCGGTTGAGGTCGCCGCGACTGCGGCGGGGCGAAAATCGGGTTGATCCCGGTCGAGTCCGAGCTCTTTGACAACCGGATACTGACGAACGAGACGATCCGTCGCGTGGGCGAGGAAGCGGGATTTCCCGCGGATTCGGCCGCCGATGGAGACGTCAGAACGAAGAAAGCAAGCATTGAATATGAGCGCCGATGGAATCCTTCGGGGTTCATCGAGGCGATCCGGCGGAAGCCCCGTGAGGGGTGGAAGACGGAAGGCCGAGGTGAGTTCCGGGGAGCTCGTGAGTCGTCACGAGTTCTGGTCTGCCAGCCGGTCGCGAGAGATCGCGGCGTCGGGTTGGTGCGATTGGCCAAAGGGCACACGGTGGATGTCTTGGCATCGAGAGGCGATGAAGGACGCTGGAACCTGCGATAAGCCCAGGGGAGTTGGTAACCGAGCAGTGATCCTGGGATTTCCGAATGGGGCAACCCACCCGCAAGGGTACCTCACTCTGAATGCATAGGGGTGAGGAGCGAACGTAGGGAAGTGAAACATCTCAGTACCTACAGGAAAGGAAAGCAACAGCGACTCCGCAAGTAGCGGCGAGCGAACGCGGATCAGCCGGTAGATAAGCGAAGCGTTTGAATGACGCGCCGAAGAAGGTGAAAGCCCTGTAGCCGGAAACCGGTGAGGCCACGAGTAAATTCGGGCTCGGGAAACCCGGATTGAACATGGGGGGTCCACCCTCCAAGCCTAAGTACTCCTCGATGACCGATAGCGAATCAGTAAGGCGACTGAACGATAAAAAGCACCGCGATGAGCGGGGTGAAAAGTATCTGAAACCGTGTGCTTACAAGCGGTCGGAGCCCTTCGGGGTGACGGCGTGCTTTTTGCATAATGAGCCGGCGAGTTAGTCTGTACGGCGAGCCTAAGCCCTATCAGGGCGGAGGCGGAGCGAAAGCGAGTCCGAAGTGGGCGCCGAGTCGTACGGGCTAGACGCGAAACCTTGTGATCTACCGTTGGTCAGACTGAAGGGCGGGTAACACCGCCTGGAGGGTCGAACGGGTGACCGTTGAAAAGGTCTCCGATGAACTGACGGGAGGACTCAAAGTGTAATCAAACTGGGAGATAGCTCGTTCTCTCCGAAATAACTTTAGGGTTAGCCTCAGGGAGCAAGCCATGGGGGTAGAGCTACTGGATGATTGCAGGGGTCTACCCGACTACCTCGATCAACCAAACTCCGAATACCGTGGTCCAAGCCCTGGGAGATAGACGGCGAGTGACAATATCCGTCGTCAAAAGGAGAAAAATCCAGATCGCCAGCTAAGGTCCCTAATCTCTGCTAAGTTCGAAAGGAAGTCAGGTTGCAATGACACCCGGGATGTTGGCTTAGAAGCAGCCACCATTTAAAGAGTGCGTAACAGCTCACCGGGCGAGGAACTTGGCGCCGATAATGATCGGGAATAAGCAGGGAGCCGAAGCTGCGGGAACCGAAAGGTTCGGTAGGAGAGCGTTGCTGGTGCGGCGAAGCGTTCCCGGAAGGGGTCGTGGAGCGCCAGCAAGTGAATATGCCGGCTTAAGTAACGATAAATAAGGTGAGAATCCTTATCGCCATAAACCCAAGGTTTCCTGGGGAAGGTAAATCCGCCCAGGGTTAGCCGGGACCTAAGGCAAGGCCGAAAGGCGTAGTCGATGGACATCAGGTTAATATTCCTGAGCTGTCGTCGGGAACGGATCTCTGAGCTCCGCGGGACTGTCAGATGTCCAGGCCCTAGTGGCCGATGCGGGGGGATGGGGTTCCTAGAAAAGCCGACGACGAACCCGTACCAAAACTGACACAGGTGGGTGAGGCGAATAGCCTAAGGCGCTCGAGAGAACGGTCGTGAAGGAACTAGGCAAGTTAACCCCGTAACTTCGGGATAAGGGGGGCCTACCCGTAAGGGAGGCCGCAGAGAAAAGGGTCTGGGAACTGTTTATCAAAAACACAGCTCTGTGCCAAGACGGAAGTCGATGTATACAGAGTGACGCTTGCCCAATACCGGAATGTCAAGGGAGCGGGTCAGCGAAAGCGAAGCTCGTCACCGAAGCACCGGAGAATGGCGGCCGTAACTATGACGGTCCTAAGGTAGCGAAGTTCCTTGTCGGGTAAGTTCCGACGCGCATGAATAGCGTAATCACTGGACTCCTGTCTCCACGACCGACTCGGTGAAATAGTAGTGGCGGTGAAGATACCGCCTACCCGCAGCAAGACGGAAAGACCCCGTGGACCTTCACTATAGGCTACTATTGGCCACGAGCATATACTGCGTAGCATAGGTGGGAGGCTTCGACGTCCCGGTTCCGGCCGGGAAAGAGCCAACAAGTGAAATACCACCCTGTGTAAGTTTGTGGCCTAACCTCGATTCCCGTGAATCCGGGCGAGGAACAGTGGTTGTCGGGTAGTTTGACTGGGGCGGTCTCCTCCTAAAATGTAACGGAGGAGTGCAAAGGTCGGCTCAGCACGGATGGCAACCGTGTGTTAGAGTGCAAGAGCACAAGCCGGCTTTACTGCGAGACCGACGGGTCGAGCAGTCTCGAAAGAGGGCTCTAGTGATCCTGCGATCCCGTGTGGAAGGGTCGTAGCTCATCGGATAAAAGGTACCCCGGGGATAACAGGCTGATCGCTCCCGAGCGTCCATAGCGGCGGAGCGGTTTGGCACCTCGATGTCGGCCCATCACATCCTGGGACTGAAGGCGGCCCCAAGGGTTCGGCTGTTCGCCGATTAAAGTGGTACGCGAGCTGGGTTCAGACCGGCGTGAGCCAGGTCGGTCTCTATCTGTTGTGGGCGTCGCAAATTTGAGAGGAGTCAACCTTAGTACGAGAGGACTGGGTTGGACCAACCCCTGGTGATCCAGTTGCATCGCTCGATGCACCGCTGGGTAGCTACGTTGGGCAGGGATAACCGCTGAAAGCATCTAAGCGGGAAGCCCCCCTCAAGATGAGATTTGCATGCGTAAGCGAAAGACCCCTGGTAGACCACCAGGTTGATCGGCCGCAGGTGTACAGGCAGTAATGTCTTCAGCCGAGCGGTACGAATGGTCGAAGCGTCAATCGCACCAACCAGCCGCCGCGGTCTTGACGTGCCCGGTCTGCTCAAAGCAGCCGTGCACCTCATGCACCCGGACGGCGCTCATGTTCATGCTGCAATTTCGTTCTGATCTGTCCTGCCGTGTTCGCGGCCGGGCGGAATCTCGTTCGTCACATCCGGTCAATTCCACCCGGCGCACGGAAACGGGCGTCGGGAGTTTGTCGGTGACCAAAGGCCCTGGGAGACACCTGTTCCCATCCCGAACACAGCAGTTAAGCCAGGGCCGCCGATGATACTGCAACGCGGGAAAGTAGGTCATCGCCGACTTTTGAGCCCCATCAGGTAAACCTGGTGGGGCTCTTTTCGTTTTTGGAAGGCGGCTGGCTCGGCTTCCCATAGTCGGTTCGTCCTGGCGGGGCGTCTCACGTTCACTATTGACTTTCGTTGAGGACGGGGCCAGGGAGTTTCCACGGAACGTCAGCCAGAGTTAGACACAGGCATTGCGAAGCCGCAGCAATCTCTCGCTTCGGTGGTTCGCTGCGACAGATGGCAAGCCAATCGGTCCCGATGTCGGATTCGCCGCCTTCGGGCTCGGAATCGAGGATGACATCCCAGCTCACCAGGTAGAGCGCCAGATTGGACCGGCAGGAGCAGAGGTCAATCTCGGTAGGGCGGCGCCAATCGATGCCGTTCTGTTCAAGCAGTTCTCGGAACGACGGTGCAAGAGTCTGTTCGATCTGGACCG
Organism: uncultured Hyphomicrobiaceae bacterium; assembly: GCA_937873575.1. Taxonomy (GTDB): domain Bacteria; phylum Pseudomonadota; class Alphaproteobacteria; order Rhizobiales; family Hyphomicrobiaceae; genus JAEUMD01. The sequence goes on along the minus strand of CALMPK010000421.1, from coordinate 3,885 downwards.
CCAAGTTGCGGCAGCGGTCGCATGTGCATGAGCGATCGAGATCGCGGGCCCGGTAGGCGGCGCGCGTCGCGTCGACATCGATGACCGCGGCCTGGCGATCCCGTATGCCCACGCGGAGCGCTACGGTGCTCATTGCAACATCGTAACCCCTTGCCGAATGGGCAGGGGTCGCTGACCGGCGGAATGCTCCTCGCTCGATCAATTCACGACAGCGGTGCAATTGAGGACGGTTTAGCTGCGGAGCTCTCCCCTGAAAGCAAAATGACCGGCCTGAGCCTTCGCCCAAGCCGGTCGCACTCGTCATTCCTCGCCGAACCTCGAAGGGCCGCCCGGTGATCGATCTCACCGGGCCTCACACACCACCGACGGGTCAGCGTTCGATCCGAGTTGTTCGCGTCGTCCTGACGCGCGGGGCTCCGTCCTGGAGCCCGAGTGGAATCTCCGAACCTCTGAACGCACGCCGTGTGGCGTTACGATCAGGCCCTCTCGGCCCGGACCTTTGAGATGCTCAGGTCCGGCGTCCAAGGGAGCGGGGCTCGGGCGATTCGGTGATTTACCGACGGCGACGCCCGGCGACCAGACCCGCGAGGCCCAGGAGCGCCAGCGAGCCCGTCGAGGGCACGCGGATGATCTGGTCCTGCGAGGGGATCTGCGCGCCCGTGCTGTCGAGCGTGTAGACGTGGAGCACGCGGACGAGGCCCAGGCCCTGGCCGATGCCGTTGGCCGAGAGGTTGTACCAGTTGACGGCGTCGGGGCTGTCGAGGCTTCCGACTTCCTGCTCGATGTACCAGAGGACGTTCTGGAGCGAGGCGGCGTTGGCCTGGCGGAGGCCCGAGCTGTTGCCGTAGTCATAACCGGGCAGGTTGCCGGTGATGAAGAGGTCGTAGATGTAGGCCGAGCGCTCGTCGAGGGGGTCCTGGCCGGCGACGGAGCCGCCGCCGCCGCCCATGGCGGCCGTCTCGATCGAGAAGTTGTAGGTCGCGCCGGGCTGGAACTGCTCGGACTGCTCGATGCAGAAGGTCTCGACACCGTTGCCGGTGAGGCTGGTGGGCGTGAAGGCCGCACCGGTCAGGTACGCCTGGAACTCGCCGCCCGAGCCGGAGCTGTAGGCGGTCTGATAGATCTGGACCGTGCCGGCATTGGCGGCCACGGCCGCGGCCATCGCACCGATGGCGAAGAACGAACGATTCATGCTGTACTCCCTCCGTAACTCCCACGCGCCGGTGAAGATGCCGGCGCGTTTGCGGCGGGCGAGGAACGGCTTGGCCGTCGGAAACCCTCGATCGCCGCGCAGTGATACCCGTCGGCGACCACGCGTCGCCGATCGTTCGCGGGGGTCAGACGCTGTTGCGACAGACCACCGCCCGAGCCGCGAGATGGCCCGGTTGAAACGCCGCGGAACCCCACAAGCTGGCCGCGGCGCGTCAAAGCGAGTTGTACAGAGACCCTCCCAAGTCTCCCGAGGCGTCAGGAAAACGCCTCAGCGCAAAGATTACCCGAGAGGGCGGAGGGGTTCAAGAGGAAGTGACGATTCGAGACGCTGAAAGCACTGTCTTTGCAGATACTTAGAGGATGGTGGAGTCCCGATAAGCGATCCTGGTCCGCCCGGTGTCAAGGTGGGCAAAGCCGACAGCCGGCGGGATGTCGGTCGCCGGGGCCGTCGGGTGATTACACTGAGGTTGGCGCGTTGCAAGGAGACACCGGATGTCCATCAAGGAAGACGTGCAGATCAAGCTCTACGACGGCGGGGCCGAGGACCTGATGGACTCGGACCTGGCGCCTGATCGCGTGTCGCTGTTGCCCGGCGCGTCGGGGAAGCTGGTGCCGGGTGAGCGCATCCGCATCATGTGGGGGCAGGACATGCTCCGCGACGTGCTGGATGGGCGCTACCGCGCGGTGATCTGCGGCGTGAATGACACGGACAATTCGCACGGCATCATCTCGCAGGTGTGCGACCTGGTCGCGACCAGCCAGTGGACCGCGCGCAGTGTGACGAGCTTCGCCAAGATGTTCCACGGGAGCGTTTCGATCCACGCGGCGTCGGACAAGGAGCCGTATGTCCTCAAGTTCGACCTCGACAGCGTGCTGATCCTGGGCCTCTTGCGCCCGGCGGGACGCGACCACTTCACGCTCGAGGACCTCGGGCGCGGCTTCCAGACGATCGCCAAGATGCTGCACGATCGGCGCGAACGACTGCCGGTCGCCTCGGTGTCGTTCCTGCACGCGCGGGCCAACAAGCTGCGCGGCCCGGACGGACAGGAGCCGACGTTCGAGAGCGTGCTGCGCACGATGTATGGCGCGGGATTCCGCGGCGACGTCTTCGTCTCGCCGGAACGGTGGCGGTTCGGGCACGTGGGCGTCTTCCCGAGCTATCCCTTCCCCGCGGGGCTCGAGCGCATGCGCGCGGGCAGCTCATGAGCGGCAACGATTGCAAGATCGACGCCGGCGCGATCGTCGGGCGGCTCGAACGCGGGGCGGCGGCGATCGCCGCTCTGGCGGCGATGGCTTCGCCGCAGCGTGCCCGATGGAAGCCCGCTCCGGAGCATTGGTCGATCCTTGAAGTTTGCTGCCATCTGCTCGACGAGGAGCGCGAGGACTTCCGCGCGCGATTGAGGAGCACGCTGGAGGATCCCTCGCGTCCATGGCCGGCCCTCGACCTGGTGGGCGTGGCGGAGAAGCGAAAGTACAACGAGCGCGATCTGGCGTCGACCGTTGACGAATTTGTGCGCGAGCGCCGGGCCTCGATCGCGTGGCTGCGCTCGCTCCCGGAGTTGACTGACTTCCGCACGGCGTATCAGCATCCGAAGTTCGGTCCGATCTATGCGGGTGATCTCTTGGCGAGCTGGGCGGCCCACGACGCGCTGCACATGCGCCAGATCGCCAAGCGCTTGCACGGGATGGCGGCGGACGACGCGCCGGGCTTTGCGATCGCGTACGCGGGAGAGTGGTAGAAGAAGTCACGAAGTCACGAAGCGACGAAGAGACTCAGTGTTGATGGCAAGTCTTGGTGCAAATGAAAAGCCCCGGGTCAACGGCCCGGGGCTTTGAGTTGAGCGACGTGAAGGTGCGCGGTTCGAGCGGATCAGGCGCGGCGAGGACGGGCGAAGCCCGCCAGCGCGGCGATGCCGGCGAGGGCGGCCGAGGCGGGCGCGGGGACCTCGGTGATGACGCGCATGTAATCGCCCGGCGCTTCGATGGCGAAGTGGAACTCGATCCACTTGCGATCGGCGGAGATGCGGAACCAGTCGGTGTTGAACTCCACGCCGCGGTTCTCAACCTTGTCGGGGTAGATCGTGGGAGCGCCGAGGTAGTCGGAGCGATCGAGGCGTCCGTTGAGGGTCTGGCCGTTGTCGCCGCGGCAGATCACGGCGATGATGTTGTCGGCGAAGCGAATGGCGCCGGTGGCGGCGGCGGCGGTGCTTCCGGGCGAATCGAAGTGGATGTAGTGGCTTGAGATCGCGGCGCCCGCGCCGATCTCGAAGGTGCCTAGGTCGGCTTCCTGGTCGTACAGGCCGGGGCTGGTGGCGTCGACGATCAGGCCGGCGCTGAGCGTGAAATTCTGCGACTCGTTCCATGTGCGGACCCAGTCGGAACTGGTGAGCACGTTGAGTCGGGCGTCGGCGGGGGCGGCGATCAATTGCACGTCGCCCGCGACGCCGGTGATGGTGGCGCTGGCGATCGAGGTGACGAGGGCCGAGGTGGCGAACGCGAGAACAACAGAACGGTGCATGGTGTCTCTCCTGGGATAGCTCAAACGAGAGAGGCAACCACGCCGCGAACGCCGCGGCATTGCGAGCGCGGCGATCACGCCACACACGCACGTTTCACTAATACGTCTTCGCATTATTCACCGCGCTCCATATACGCCGCCCGGCACACGCTCTT